>JBKQNY010000058.1:0-14025 GCA_052145775.1 Acidimicrobiales bacterium | reverse complement strand
CCCCACCCGGGCCGGTGGGGGGGGGGGGGGGGGGGGGCGGGGGCCGCCCGGGTCTCCGGCCGCCCGGTGACCGCGCTGGTCACCGGCACGGTGGTGTTGGCCGCCCTGGCCGTCTCCCTCATGCACTACGCGCCTTCGGGCTTCGACCCCGGTGGGTTCATCGCCGGTTCGGACTCGGGGGTGGGGGAGAATGCACTGGTCCAGTACTTCGGGGCCTCGGCCATCAGCGCCACCGATGTGGTGGTGCGGCTCCCCACGCCGGTGTGGGCGACAGTGACCCGGGTCGACACGCTCACCGAAGGGCTCCGGAGCACCGGCCGGTTCTCCTCGGTGGCCGGGGCCCTCCAAGCAGACGGCTCGTTCTCACTGCCGCCGCAGTTCCTGGCGCGCGCCCACGCGGTGCTCGGCCCGCCGGGCGACCTTCCGATCGTGAAACCCCGGGACGACCGGATCCCCACCTTCGCCTACGACGCCTACCGGGCCACCGCCCAGTTCATCAGCCCGGACGGCCGCACGCTGCTGTTCCGGGTCGACCTGGCGGCCGGGTCGCCCGGTACCACCGCCGCGCTGCAGGCCATTCCGGCGATCCGCACCGCGGTGGCCGCGGTGGCCCGCTCGGCCGGGGCCACCGCATGGGGCGTGGCCGGCCAGGCGGCGGCGGCGGCCGATGTGAGCGCGGTGAGCGGAAGCGACATCGTCAAGATCGCCCCGGTGGTCCTGGCCGTGCTGTTCCTCCTGCTGGCCCTCGTGCTGCGCTCGCTGGTGGCCCCGCTCTATCTGGTGGCCAGCGTGGCCCTCTCCTACCTGGCGTCGCTGGGCCTGGCCGTGCTCATTTTCGTGGTCCTCGGCCACCAACTGGGGGTCAACTTCACCCTGCCCTTCTTCCTCTTCATCTTCATCATGGCCCTGGGTGAGGACTACAACATCCTGGTCATGAGCCGGATCCGCGAAGAGGCCGGGCGTCTGTCGATCCGACCGGCGGTGGCCTCGGCCATCGGGAGCACCGGCACCACCGTCACCTCCGCCGGCCTGGTGCTCGCCGGCACCTTCGGTGTGCTGGCCGTGGCAACCTCGGGCCAGATCCGCCAGATCGGCACCGGGCTGGCACTCGGCATCCTGCTCGACACGTTCGTGGTGCGCACCCTGCTCGTGCCATCGGCCGCCGTGCTGTGCGGCCGGTGGAACTGGTGGCCGTCGCGCCTGTTCCGCGAGATGCCCACCGACCACCCCATGGCCCGGCTCGCCGCTGCGCAGCCGGCCGGGACGGAGCACGGCGCGTGGCACGGGTCGGGGCACGATGTCCCCACCCCGGAAGGCACGGGCCAGGGGGATGGGCCCTAGGCGGGATCGGTGGTGTCCGACGGCGGGGGTCGGTTGCGGCCGCGGCCCCAGGCACCCGAGCGGCCGCCGGACTTCTCCCAGACGCACACGTCGTCAACCACCGGTCGGGGATCGGTGTGCCGGTGGGCGTGGACCACGGTGAGCGCGGCCACCGCGCAGGCCGTCAGCGCCTCCATCTCGACCCCGGTCTGGGCGAAGGCCTCCACGGTGGCCACCACCACCACCGCCCCACCCTCGACGCGGGCGGTGACCGCCACTGTGCCGAGAGGCAGCGGATGACAAAGTGGGATGAGGGTCGAGGTGCGTTTGGCCGCCATGACCCCGGCCACCTGCGCCGCGTCGAGCACCGCGGCCCCCGGTCCAGCACCGGCCATCGCGGTGAGGGCCGCAGGGGCCACGTCGACCCGGCAGCGGGCTACGGCCTGTCGGCGGCTGGGCACCTTGGCGGTCACGTCGACCATGTGGGCGCGTCCCCGGCCGTCGAGATGGGTGAAGGCGCTCGCCACGGTGCCACTGTAGGGAGGTGGCCGGTCCACCGCCGAACCGGCGCGCTGGGCGCGCCCGGCGGACATCGTAAGGGTTTTGTAACCCGCATCTGCCAGCTTTGGGAGGATAAATCTGGGCAGATGCACGTAAATTCCCGGCATGGATACGACCTTCCGAATCGGGCAGGCGGCCGAGCTCCTCGGAGTCAGCGCTGACACCGTACGCCGTTGGGTGGACGCCGGGCGCCTGCCGGCTACCCGGTCGGTGGGCGGCCAACGGGCCATCGCCGGGACCGACCTGGCGGCCTTCGCCCGGGCGAACGTTGCCCCTCCCACGGCCCACCAGAAGACGTCGGCCCGCAACCGCTTCGTAGGGATCGTGACCGACGTGGTGCGCGACACGGTCATGGCCCGGGTCGAGATGGTGGCCGGTCCGCACCGCATTGTCTCGCTCATGAGCAGGGAGGCGGCTGACGATCTCGGGCTCGACCCCGGGGTCCAGGCGGTCGCCACGATCAAGGCCACCCAGGTGGTGGTGGGAGTGCCGGGATGACCGGCGCCACGCTCTCCAAACGCACCCAACGCGCCCGTTGCTCCCGGCGGGGCGACTCGGGCCTCCTGGCCGTCGCGCTCGTCGCCGTGGCCGCTGTCGTCTCGTCGCCGATCGTCCCGTCCGCAAGCGCCGGCGCCGCCACGGACCGCGGACCGGTCACCGTCCTCTACGCCGGGTCACTTACCGAGGTCATGGAGCACTCGATCGGGCCCTCTTTCGAGCAGCGGACGGGCTACACCTTCTCGGGGATGAGTGCCGGGTCGACAGCCATCGTCACCGAAGTCAAGGGCGAACTGGTCCGTGGCGACGTCTTCGTCAGTGCCAGCTCCAGCGCCGACACCAAGCTCATCGGGGCGTCCAACGGGAACTGGGTCCGCTGGTATGTCGAGTTCGGGACCACGCCGCTCGAGATCGGCTACAACCCGAACAGCCGGTTCGCCACCGCCCTCAAGACCGAACCCTGGTACAAGGTGGTGACCCAACCGGGGTTCCTGCTCGGCCGCACCGACCCGGCCACCGATCCGAAGGGTGCACTGGCCGTGACGGCTATCAAGCGGGCGGCTGCGACCGACCGCGACCCCGCGCTCCTCTCCATCCTCCAGTCGACGGCGGGGGTCTACCCCGAACAGACATTGGTGGGACGGCTCCAGGCCGGACAGCTTGACGCCGGATTCTTCTATGCCGCGGAGGCCAAGGCGGCCGGAATCCCCACGGTGCCTCTCGGGCACCTGACCCTCACCGCCACCTATACGGCCACCGTGTTGCGGAACGCGCCCGACCCGGCCGGCGCTCGGGCGTTCGTGGCCTTCCTGCTCGGTCCGCAGGGGCGCAGACTGCTGGGGAACGCCGGGATCCAGGCCGTGCACCCGCCCCGATTCGTGGGAGTTGGGGCTCCGGCGTCGGTGACCGGAGCCGCCCGACACCAGTGAACACCGGCCGGCGCCCGTCCACGCTGGTCCTGCTGGGCGGCCTGCTCGCTCTGTACCTGACCCTGCCGGTGGCCCTCCTGGTCGTCCATCTGGTGACCGCCAGCAACAGAGGGTTCGGGGTGCCCGGGCTGTGGGACGCCGCGCTGGTGTCCCTCATGACCGCCACCATCTCGGCCACCATCATCGCCGTGCTCGGCGTGCCCCTGGCCTACGTGCTGGCGCGCTCACGGACCCGCCTGGCCGGGGCGGTCGGCCTGGTGGTCCAGCTGCCGCTGGCCCTGCCCCCCCTGGTCAGCGGGGTCCTGTTGCTTGCCTTGGTCGGCCCGTACACCTCGATCGGACGCCTCTTCGGCGGCCGGCTCACCGACAGCCTGGCCGGCATCGTGCTGGCCCAGACCTTCGTGGCCGCGCCATTCCTGGTGATCGCCGCCCGCAGTGCTTTCGCCGCCGCAGACCCGGCGCACGACGAGGTCGGCGCCACGCTCGGGCTGTCGCCGATTGCCAGGTTCTTCAAGATCAGCCTTCCACTGGCCTCCTCGGCCATCGCCGCCGGCCTGTTGTTGTCGTGGCTGAGGGCCTTCGGTGAATTCGGGGCCACCGTCATCCTCGCCTACCACCCCTACTCCCTCCCGGTCTTCACCTATGTCCAGTTCTCGAGTTCCGGGCTGCCCGACACCCTGGCCCCCTCGTTCCTGGCCGTGGCCATCGCAGCCGCGGTCGGCCTGGGCGTCACGCTCGTCACCGGGAAGTTGCCGTTCGCCCGACGCCCGTTGGCCGTCGACGTCCCCGCGCTGGCGCCCGCAGAGCGCGCCGCCCGGCCGCTGGCCTTTGACATCGACCGACGGCTCGGCACCTTCCATTTGGCAGTGGCGGTGTGCGAACCGGTCAGCCGGCTGGCGGTCGTCGGGCCGTCGGGGGCGGGCAAGTCCACCACCCTGCGGGCCTTGGCCGGCCTGCTGGGGCCAGGCACAGACACCGTGGAGGTGGGGGGCACCTCGGTGGCGGGTTTGGCCGTCGACCGACGGCGCACCGGCTACGTCCCCCAACAGTCGGGGCTGCTCCCGCACCGAACGGTCTGGGAGCAGCTCATGATGAGCCCACGGGCCGACTCCCGGGCCGCCTCCTTCTGGGCGGAAAGGACCGGGCTGTCGGGGCTGCGCGACCGCTATCCCCACGAGTTGTCGGGCGGCCAGGCCAAGCGGGTGGCCCTGGCCCGGGCACTGTCCAGCGCACCCGACCTCCTGCTCCTCGACGAGCCCTTCTCCTCGCTCGACACCCCTGAGCGCCGCGACCTGCGCAACGACCTGCGCCGGCTGCTGGCCACCGCCGGGATCGCCTCGGTGCTCGTCACCCACGACCCCGAGGAGGCCGCGCTCCTGGCCGACGAGGTGGTGATC
This sequence comes from Acidimicrobiales bacterium, assembly GCA_052145775.1. Taxonomy (GTDB): domain Bacteria; phylum Actinomycetota; class Acidimicrobiia; order Acidimicrobiales; family RAAP-2; genus CAVYPR01. Next base: position 9,320 of record JBKQNY010000058.1, on the reverse strand, counting down.
ATCGACCACGGCCGAGTACTCCAGCACGGCACCAGGCGGGCGGTCTTCGACCGGCCAGATTCGATGGAGGTGGCCCGTTTGCTCGGAGTCCGCAACGTCGCCGCAGGCCGGCTCGTGGGCCCGGAACTCCTGGACGCCGGCGGTGTGGTGCTGGCGGTAGATCCGAGCATCGCCCCGATCGGGGTCCCGATCCTGTGGAGTGTGGCACCAGAGGACATCACCCTGGGACCAGGTGGGGCAGTTGAGGCAACCGTCCTTGATGTGGCCGACCTCGGGACGTCAACGGAGGTCACGGTGAGGGCTGGCGGACTTGACCTCGTGGCCCGGTCCCCGGTGACGGGTACATGTCCGGATCCCGGTATGAAGTGCCGCCTGCATCTCCCCCGAGACGCTGTCCGAATGTGGGTGCCAAGACCCGCACGGGGTGGGTACGCGATCGAAACAGCGGTGCCCGAGCCCGAAGAGGGATGAGTGAGACTGGCGTGGGTCCAAGCAGAGGGCGCAACGAATTCGGCCGGCTTCTCCGGTCGGGTCATGCATTCGCAGGCTGCCCCTCCCGCCCGGACTGTGACGGTGGGCGCCTCGGGCGATCTTGTGGGTGTACCGGTCAGCCGATGGCGTAAAGGGTGCCTGCCTGGTCACCCACGATGAGGGTGCCGTTGGGGGTGAGGGCTGGGTAGCTGTCGACGGGCCCACTCACTCGCAACAGGAACAACCGGTGGCCTTGGGGATTGAAGCCGTAGACGTCGCCGTGCTGGGTGGCGAAGTAGACATCGCCGCGCCGGTCGATGGCCTGCGCCGCCCACAGTCCCTGGTCTCCGTCAAGCACGCCGAGCAGCTTCCCGGTGTCGGCGCCGACCAGGCGAAGTTGGCCCGCGTTGTCGCCGAAGTAGGCGGTGCCCCCGGCAGTGACCGAAGAGGATGAGTAGGTCAGCGAGTGCCGGTGGAAGCGCCAGATGATGCGACCACCGGGGGTGAGCCCGTACTCGTAAGGCGTGTTGGCTCCGACGACGATGGTCCCGTCGGCTGCGACCGAGGCGGAAACCTCCACGGCCCCGGCGAAAGCCCGGGACCAGCGCAATGAGCTCGACGCCCCGTTGTCGACGAGGTCGACCACGCTGTCGTCGACGGTGGTGACGATGTCGCCGTCGGGGGCGACCACGGGGCTGCCGTAGGAGACGCGGCCGACCGAGCGCGTCCAGGCGACCTCTGGGGTCCCATTGGCGACGTCGAGTGCCACCACCTCTCCCTTGGTCGTGCCCACGTAGACCCTCGACCCTGCAAGTACCGGCGAGGTGAGCGAACCGGAGAACTGGTTGGACCACTGGAGGTGGCCGGACGGGGACACCTCGTCGAGCACGCCGCCCGGTGCCGGCCACAGGACCGACCCCGAGGAAAGGATGAGCGGGCTGACCGAGAGGTCACTGCTGCCGCCCCCGCTTGGCGCCTGCAGGGTCCATAGGTCGGAGCCGTTCGCCGGGTTGATGGCGTGCAACACGCCGGCATCGGTGGCCACGTAGATGGTCCCGTTCGCCGCCACCACCGGCCCGGGGGTCACGGCCGACCCAAGGTCACGCTTCCAGAGCACGTGTCCATCGGTCGGGCCGTCGACTGGTGCGACCCCCGAGTGACGGGCGTCGTGCAGGGCCATGGGCCAGCCGGGAGCGGTCGCCGTTGTGGTGGCGCCGGCCGTCCCTGCGAACGCGGCAGCCACCGCACCGAGGTCGAGCGCCACCAAGGCCGCGACGGCGACCGCGCAGCGTGCACCACGCCGGAACGTTGGGCACCGGCCTGCCACGATCACCCCTGCAGGTTACGGCCCCTCCTCCGCTGACATGAGGGGACTTTCTTACGAATCTCTGAACCCGGGACCAGAACCGGCCGGTTGCTGATTGCCCAATTGCGGAGACGATGGGACTCGAGCTCTCGTCCTCAGCCAAGGGAGCTACCCGTGCTCTGGAGATCACCCACCTGACCTGCTCAAACACACCCATGGACCCCGGCCACTCCCATCGCGCGTGACCCTCTTGGGGTGAACGCTGACGAGGTACTGCGGGGTCTGTTTTGGCAGGTGAACGGTAAGAGCGGGCGACGGGAATCGAACCCGCGTTCTCAGCTTGGGAAGCTGATGTTCTGCCTCTGAACTACGCCCGCGAGCGGCCGCCACACTATCCTCTGGCCCGCCATGGTTCTATCAGACCGCACGATCCGCGAGGAGCTGGCGGCGGGCCGGATCGTCATCGACCCTCTCGGTGAGGACTGCATCCAGCCTTCGTCCGTCGACCTGCACGTTGACAGGTATTTCCGGCTCTTCCGGAACCACACCCAGCGTGTGATCGACGTCCGGGAAGACCAGGAGGACCTGACGGAGCTCGTCGACGTGGGGGAGGAAGGCCCCCTCGTCCTTCATCCGGGTGAGTTTCTCCTCGGTTCGACCATCGAGCGTGTGCGCCTGCCGGACGATCTCGTCGCCCGCCTGGAGGGGAAATCATCCCTTGGGCGCCTCGGCCTCCTCATCCACTCCACGGCAGGGTTCGTGGACGCTGGCTGGGACGGTCACCTCACCCTCGAGCTCTCCAACGTGGCCAACCTTCCGATCACGCTGTACCCGGGCATGAAGATCGGGCAGATCAGCTTCCTTCGGATGTCCACCCCGGCCGATCGCCCCTACGGCTCCTCCGGTCTCGGGTCCAAGTACCAGGGCCAATGGGGTCCGACGCCGAGCCGGTACTCGGACAACTTCAGCGAGTGACTTCCCCGTGTTCTGAGACCCCGCACCCGCGGGGTCTCGGACTTAACCTGCACGTCAGGGACAGCAACACCTGACATCGATTCCGAGGAGGATCAGTGCCCGTCAGGATCGCCATCGGCTTGGCCGTCACGATCATCGCCGTCGTCATCGCCGGCCGCCGCTTCCACTGGCTGTCGCGCCTCGTCCGGGCCGGCCAGCCGGCGCCCGATCGGACCAGGGGAAGCATCCGCCCGCGGGCAGAGGCCGAGGTCACCGAGGTAGCGGGCCAAAGAAAGCTCCTCAAGTGGACGGTGCCGGGGACCGCCCACTTCTTCACCATGTGGGGCTTCACGATCCTGCTGCTGACCATCATCGAAGCCTACGGCGACCTGTTCACAAAGTACTTCCACATCCCCCTCATCGGGACCTGGTCGTGGATCGGGTTCCTCGAGGACTTCTTCATCGTGGCGGTCCTGGTCGCCATCGTCACCTTCGCCATCATCCGGGTGAAGAACGCGCCGGCCCGCAAGCACCGCCTGTCCCGCTTCTACGGCTCCCACACCGGCGCGGCCTGGTTGGTGCTGGCCTTCATCGCCGCGGTGATGATCACCCTCCTCCTCTACCGCGGTGCGCAGGTGGCCACCCACCCGAGCCAATTCCCGTACAGCAACTGGGCCTTCGCCTCACATCTGGTGGGCAACGCCCTGCGCCCGTTGGGCAGCGGGGTGAACAGCGTCCTGGTCACCGTTTTCCTGCTCCTCAACATCGCCGTCATCGTGGGCTTCTTGGTCTTCGTGTCCTACTCCAAGCACCTGCACATCTTCGTGGCGCCCATCAACGTCGCCTTCTCGCGTCGGCCCCGGGCGCTCGGTGCGCTCGACAAGACGCCCGACATGGACATGGAGAACGTCGACGAGGACACGGTCTTCGGCGTCGGCCTCGTCGAGCAGTTCACCTGGAAGCAGCTGCTCGACTTCACCGTTTGTACCGAGTGCGGACGGTGCCAGTCGGTGTGCCCGGCGTGGAACACCGAGAAGCCCCTCTCGCCCAAGCTGCTCATCATGGGGCTGCGGGACAACATGTTCTCGTCCTCGGCGCGCATGCTGGCCAAGGCGGGGGGGTCGGGCGGGGGTGAGGGCGCCGAGCCCGAGACCCTGGTGCCCTTCACCATCGATCCCGACGTGCTGTGGTCGTGCACGACGTGCGGGTCGTGCGTGGAGCAGTGCCCGGTCGACATCGAGCACATCGACGCCATCGTCGACATGCGGCGCTACGAGGTCCTCATGGAGTCCCGTTTCCCCTCCGAGGCGGGCCTCATGCTGCGCAACATCGAGAACCAGGGCGACCCGTGGGGCCTGGGCCAGGCCAAGCGCACCGAGTGGACCGACAGCCTGGACTTCGAGATCCCGGTGGTCAACGGCTCGGTGCCCGACGACGTCGAGTATCTGCTGTGGGTCGGCTGTGCGGGCGCCCTCGACGAGCGTGCCCGCAAGGGTGTCCAGGCCACGGCCCGGATGCTGCATCGCGCCGGGGTCACCTTCGCCATCTTGGGACCCAAGGAGTCCTGCACCGGCGACCCGGCCCGGCGCCTTGGCAACGAGTACCTCTACCAGGAGCAGGGCAAGCTGAACATCGCCACGCTGAACGAGGTGGGGGCGACGAGAATCATCGCCACCTGCCCGCACTGCTTCAACTCGATCAAGAACGAGTACCCGGCCCTGGGCGGCAACTTCGAGGTGATCCACCACGCCGAGCTGCTCGATCACCTGGTGTCCACGGGGAGGCTCGTGCCCGGGTCGGGCTACAAGGGCACCGTCACTTACCACGACCCGTGTTACCTGGGCCGCCACAACCGCGTCTTCGACGAGCCCCGGTCGGTCATCGACGCCATCCCGGGGGCCACCCAGGTCGAGATGAAGCGCTGCCGGGAGCGGGGGTTCTGCTGCGGCGCAGGCGGCGCCCGGATGTGGCTCGAGGAGAACATCGGCACCCGGGTCAACATGAACCGGACCGCCGAGGCCCTGGGCACGGGAGCCGACGTGGTCTCGACCGCCTGCCCCTACTGCATGATCATGCTCGACGACGCCGTGCGTGCCAACGCCAAGGAGGACGAGGTCCGGGTGCTCGACCTCTCCCAGCTGGTGGAGGAGTCGCTCCTGGCCGGCGTTGCTCCCTCGGCCCCCGCCCCGGCGGATCCGAGCGCGACAGTCCCGGCGGAGGGCGACTGACCGGCCCGCAATCCCCTCCGGCCGGAGGCGTTCAGTTCCCGATCATGCCGTAGGCGTGGGTGGGGCGCAGCCGGATCACCAACCGCCCCTCGGACACCATGGCGGCTCCGTACTCGTCCCAATCGGGGTGCTCCCCCTGGACGGCGCGGTAGACGGAGATGAGTTCGGCGACCGTGGCGTCGTCGGGGGCAGCGGCCTCCGGCGTGAGGTCGGCCTCGCCGTCGAGCACCAGGTACTGCCAGAAGGTGTCGCCGGGCACATACAGAGTGGCGCGGTGGTCGCGGCGGAGGTTCTTGGACTTGGCCCGCGAGCCGGTGACCGAGATCCGCACGATGTCGTCGTCACCCAAGGCGTAGGCGATGTTGGAGACCTGGGGGCGGCCGTCCCTGCGCAAGGTGGTGAGCACGCCCTGGTGTCGAGGTCGGGCGAAGGCAAGAGCCTCGTCGAGATCCATCGGGCTCAGTGATAGGTGAAGGCGGCGGCCTTCTGGTCGGATTCACGCAGGCGGGTGGCCATGGCGGCCAGCAGCTTGTGCGATAGGGCCGGCACCGCGTCGAGGATGCCGTTGAACTGGCGCTGGCCCAGCACCAAGAGGAGCATCTCGGTGTCGGAGACCACGGTGGCCGAACGCGGGCGGCGGTCGAGGAGGGCAAGCTCGCCGAAGTACTGGCCCGGGCCGAGGGTGGCCATGATCTGCCCGTTGCGGCTCACCGTGGCGTGGCCGTCGACGATGAGGAAGAACTCCCGGCCGATGGTGCCCTCCTCGCAGAGGACGCGCCCGGCCGGGACGGTCACCTCCTCGGTGGCCTTGCGGATGGTGCGCAGGTCACGGGTGGAGCACGTCGAGAACAGCCAGATCGTCGAGAGGTCGAGGTCCTTGGGTGCATTGGCCATGACGGCAGGCTATCTCCGCCCGCTCGCGCGCGCCGGTGACGCGACCGCGACGGGGTGTGCCGGCGAAATCGCCGGCTGTGCTCTTTGGCCCGCCGCTCGGGGGCCGCGGTAGCCTTCCGCCGTGCCCACCGGCCAGGACGACCACGGCCCTGTGGGAGACGGTGCGCGCGGCCCGACCCTTCGTGAGCGGCTGAGCAACCTCTTCCTGAAGGCCCCTCCCCCCGGCTCCGAGCCGGCCCCGGTGGCCCCGCCGCCGACGGTCGAGGAGCTGGAGGACGCCAACCGCTACGCCGACGACAAGGAGCGGCTGATCGGCCTGCTTGCCGCGCCGGTCGCCGCCCTGATCGGCCTGCTCATCGTCAGCGCCGACATCTCCCACGATCCGGCGGCCACGTTCGCCAACGGGACCAAGAACGCGGCCCACGTGGCCCACTCCCTCTACTCGGAACTGCTGGTCGTGCTGCTGGTCCTGGCGGTGGCCATGCTGGCCGCCGCCTGGTTCAGAAAGCGCCTCTACCTGGGCGTGGCCATGGCCCTCTACGGCCTGACCGTCTTCAACCTGAAGTACTGGGGGTTCGGCCTCCCCTTCGTCCTCTTCGGCGCCTGGCTCATGGTCCGTGCCTACCGCGCCCAGAAGGCGCTGCGGCTGGCCACCGGCGAGGCACCCCGGGGGAGGACGAAGGAGTCCAGCAGCGGCCCAGCCGCCCCCCGGCCCAGCAAGCGGTACACGCCGCCGACCGCCAAGTCCAAGCGCCCGACCAAGCCCGAGGACGAGCAGAAGGCCGGCTGAGCTCCGCGGGAGCGCTCAGCCTCCCGAGATTCCGCCTCCAGCACGTCGGTCCCGCCTTCGGAAGGTCAGCGCGACCGCCAAGGCAAGGACGGCGAGTGCGGCCAGCACCGACGGGAGGGCGTAGACGCCGGCGGACGCGTGCTCGCCGGCCAGGACCGCCGGCGTCGAGACGAGGCCCGGATCGCCGGGGACGGCCACCGCACGGATCTTGGTCCCCGGGGAGAGCAGGGTGTCTCCGGGTATCGCCTCGTTGTCGCGCTGGCCGTCGAGGGTGAAGGTCCCCCGGCAGGCGTAACCGGCGGCGTTGCTCCCGCTGCCGCCGAGGAGCCCCTGGCAGCCGCTGATGGTGACCCAGACGGACACGCCGTGCTGGCGTAGGTCGTCGATCTGGGCGTTCTTCCTCGCCCCAGCCACGTACAAGGCGACCGACCCGGCCACGAGGCCCGCGATGACGGCGACCACTGCAAACCACAAGAGGCGCCTGCGGTCGACCGTCCTGACGCCGGCTCCCCGGAGGGTCGAGACGCGGTCGTCGCCTGTCGCTGCGTCGGTGCTCAACGGACCGTCTCCATGGGGACCCCAGATGGTAGCGGAGGGTCCGGGCTCCTCCCGGGGTCAGTGACCGGTTCGGGCCAGTTCACGCGCACGTAACACGGGCGTGACGGAGCGGAAACGGCGGCGATTCATGCTTCCCCTGGCAACAGCGCACCGTCGCCTCGCCCTCGAGTACCCGGCAACGGGTCGACGGGATACGGCTCAGTGCGTCGGCGGACCAGTGAACAACAAGGAGGGAGAGCCGAGTGCTAGGCGCCATAGTGCAAGTCCCGTATCCCAGTTGGCTGAATCCTGGGGACAACACGTGGCAGCTCGTCGCTGCCACCTTCGTGGGGTTGATGAGCCTCCCCGCCCTGGCGGTGCTCTACGCCTCGATTGTTCCCAAGAAGTGGGCGGTCAACGTCCTGGCCATGATGTTCGCCGGCTTCTCGCTGGTGCTCATCGCCTGGGTGTTGTGGACCTACAAGATGGGATTCGGGGCGACCTCGATCGGCGGGGGGGTGCACACAGGAGTCCAGACCCAGCTCACAGGAGTCGGGTGGGTCAAGCACTTCTTCGAGAACTTCGTGGGTAAACCCGGGGGCATCACCAACAGCGTCGGTGAACAAGGCCAGGCGGTGTCGGCCGCCAACACGGTCATCCCTTTCCACTTCCCGACGTCGTCACTGGCCTACTTCCAGTTCGTGTTCGCGGCCATCACCCCGCTGCTGTTCCTCGGCAGCGTGCTCGGCCGGATCAAGTTCCTGGCCTGGTGCCTCCTGGTGCCGCTGTGGTCGACCTTCGTCTACGGCATCGACGCCTTCCTGCTCTGGGGCGGCGGCTACTTCGCCCAAGAGGGTGCGCTCGACTTCTCCGGCGGATTCGTGATCCATATGTCGGCCGGGGTCTCCGGTTTCGTTGCGGCGTGGGTGCTCGGACCCCGCCTGGCCCGAGATCGCAAGAACGCCTTGCCAAACAACCTGGTGATGGCGGCGGTGGGAGCCGGCATCCTGTGGTTGGGCTGGAACGGCTTCAACGGCGGCGACCCCTACTACGCCGGGGCCAGCGCGGCGGCGGCCGTGATCAACACCAACATCGCCACGGCCACCGGAGTGCTCACCTGGATGGCTTTGGACGCCTGGCTGTCGAAGGCCAAGAAACCGACGTTCCTGGGTGGCGTGAACGGCATGATCTGCGGCCTGGTGGGCATCACGCCCTGCGCCGGTTGGGTAAATGGCCGGGGGGCGATCCTGGTCGGCTTGATCGACACGATCATCGTCTGGTTCGCCTGGAACTACCTGTCCAAGGTCCGGCCGTTCTCCAAGGTCGACGACGCCCTCGGGGTCGTCTACACCCACGGCATGGCCGGCTTCTTCGGCGGCCTGATGCTGGGTGTCTTCGGCGACCCGAACATGGTCGAGTACGGCTGCGGCCACCTCGACCCGGCCGGGCAGGTAGTGGGTACCTCACAGGCCACCTACCTGTCCGCCGGGGGTAAGTGCACGCCGTTCTCGGTGCACAGCCTCATGTACACAGGGTCCTGGCACCAGCTATGGGAACAGTTCAGGGCGGCCATCTTCGTCATCTTCTGGTCGGCCCTGATCACCTTCATCCTCATGAAGATCATCGGCTGGGTGTTGCGAGGAGCCCGCTACAAGGATGAGATCCTTGAGGTCGGCGACCTGGCCATCCACGACGAAGAGGCCTTCCCCGAGGAGACCTTGGCCCACCGGGTCGGTGGGTTCGCCATGGCCGGGATCGGCACGGAGGGGGGTTCATCGGCTACACCAGGTGAACCACCAACGACCAGTCCACCTCCGAGCGATACCTGACCCGGACCCCCTGAACTCAAGGAGAACTCATCATGAAGCTCATTGTTGCGGTGCTCAAGCCCTTCAAGCTTGACGACGTGAAAGAGGTCCTGAAGAACATGGGGGTGCAGGGGATGACCCTCACCGAGGCCCAGGGGTTCGGCCGTCAGCGAGGCCACACCGAGGTCTACCGAGGTGCCGAGTACGAGGTGGACTTCGTGCCGAAGATCCGCATCGAGGTGGCGGTGGACGACACCCAGGTCGACGAGGTTGTCGACGCCATCGTGAGCTCGGCGGCCACCGGCAAGATCGGCGACGGCAAGGTGTGGGTG
>JBKQNY010000057.1:0-4434 GCA_052145775.1 Acidimicrobiales bacterium | reverse complement strand
ACGAGGTCGACCAGCGGCCGATCGGCACCACCAGGACGCCCAGGAGCGCCATGAGCGCGGCGGCGACCGCCAGGGGGTTGGCGTGGATGAGCTGGTCGAGCAGTGTCCGGCCGCCGGGGAGGCCGATGAAGAGCGAACCCACCGAGAGCACGATGAGCACGCTTCGCAGCCTCCCCTCGGCGACCGCCGCCAGCATGATGATCCCCCACGTCAGGTACCACGGCTGGACGACCGGCCCCAGGAGGACGAAGAGGAGCAGGCTCAGGCCGATGGCCTGGACGCCCCCGATCCGGTCGCTGTGCCACAGGAGGTAGGCCGAGGCCCCGGCCGCCCCGGCCAGGCCGAGCAGCCGGGTCACCGAGAGCACGCCGCCCTGGGAGACCCCGAGCCCCACCAGGTGCGCCAAGCTGGTGAGCCCCATGCCGACGCCGGTGGCCGGGGCCAGCCAGCTCCGGACGGTCCCCGGAGTGGCCAGGTTGCCGATCCAGCCGAGACCGAGGCCGCTGATCTCCGACAGGGCGAGCATGATCGCCCCGGCCAAGAGGGCGGCCGTGGCCACCGGCCGGATGCGCTGGCGCCAGTTGACGCCCGGGCCCATCCACTCCCAGCCGATGTAGACGATGCCCAGCGCGGCGGGCACCTTGATGGCCGCGGCCGCCGCGCACAGCACCACCCCCCACACCGGGTGTCTGGAGCGCGCCGCGGTGATCCCGGCCAGGAGCAGGCCGACCATGACGGCGTCGTTGTGGCCCGCCCCGATCAGGGTGAGCAGCACCAGGGGGTTGAGCACGGCCAGCACGAAGACCGGCCCGGGGTCCTTGCCGAAGGAGCGGGCCAGCTTGGGGATGCAGTAGGCGATCAGGGCCACCCCGGCCAGGGCGAACAGGCGCAGCAGCACCACGGTCCACAGCGCGTGGTGGAGGCTGGCCGTGGCCAAGAGGCCGTCGACCATGAGGAAAAGCGGCCCGTAGGGGGCCGGGGTGTTGGCCCACAGCGGGTCGACCGGGTTGGGGTAGGGGCCGGCGCCCAGGATCGACGGGCCGTAGTTGTAGGGGTTGATGTGCCGGCTCATCATCTCCCCCTGGGCGGCGTAGGAGAAGATGTCGCGGCTGAAGATCGGCGCCACCACCAGCACGGGGATCGACCACAGCACGAGGATCCAGACCAGGTAGTGGATCGGCACGCCGGGACGGCGGGCCAGGGCCTTCAGCATCCCGTACCACACCCGGGCCAGGAGCACGAGGCCCCCGTAGACGGCCACCAGACCGAAGAGCATGAAGCGGGAGGTGGCGACGTTGCCGCTCGGCTCGCCGAAGAACCAGGTGCCGGACATCTCCAGCTTGAACGGCGAGCTGGTGAGCGACGCCCCCACCACGATCGACACGAGGGCCACGAAACCGAGCAGCGCCGGCCGGCGCAGGAACCGCCAGTCGTCGGTGTCGTCGTCGTCGGGCTCGAGACGGTTGGCCAGCGCCCCGGTGGGCAGCACCCGGACCTTCAGCATGTCGAGCCGCAGCACCACCCGGTCGGCCGCGGCCTCGGCCCCCTCCAGCGCCCGCCGGCCGGCGTCGCGGCCCCGGCGCACTGCGGCGGTGACCCTGACGCCGGTGGCCTGGGGGGCGGCCGTCTCTACGTCCTGTGCCACTTCGAATCCACCTCGACGGCTCGGGGGCGTGCGAACCGGCCCATGGGCAACCGTTCCGTAACCACATTGTAGTAAAGGAAAGGCCGCGGCGCGCAAACACCGCAGCAGCGTGGGCCGGGGAGGATTCGAACCTCCGTAGGCAGAGCCGACAGGTTTACAGCCTGTTTCCTTTGGCCACTCGGACACCGACCCGCTGGCGACCGAGGATAGCCAACTGCGAGCCGGTAACGTGTGGCCGTGCCGACCTTCGACATCGTCTCCGAGGTGGACATGCAGGAGGTCCGAAACGCGGTGGACCAGGCCAACCGCGAGGCCTCCACCCGCTTCGACTTCAAGGGCACCGAGTCGACCATCGAGCTGGGCGAGGGCGAGCTCGTCCTGCAGTCCTCCACCGAGGACCGCCTCAAGGCCCTCCACCAGGTGCTCGAGGAGAAGCTCGTCCGGCGCCAGGTCTCGCTCAAGGCCTTCGAGGACGGCAAGGTCGAAGAGGCGTCTCGGGGGGCGGCCCGCCAGCGGGTGGCCGTGCGGGCCGGGATCTCCCAGGAGCACGCCAAGCGCCTCAACCGCTTCATCAAGGACCTCGGGCTGAAGGGGGTCTCCTCCCAGACCCAGGGCACCCAGGTGAGGGTGACCGGCAAGAAGCGCGACGACCTGCAGGCCGTGATCGCCGCCTGCCGGGAAGAGGACTTCGGCATCCCCCTGCAGTTCGAGAACTTCCGGGACTGAGCCGCCCGCGCGGGGCGGTCAGCCCAGGGACGCGCCCTGGCGGTCCGCCTGCTCCTCGTCCTCCTCGTCCACGTGCTCGCTGATCTCCTCGAGGAGCGACGGCACCTTGAAGAGGCGGTTGAAGAGCATGAGCTTCAGCACCCAGAAGACGGCGAACGACAGGACGTTGGCCACCAGCACGAGCACGGTCTGCTCGGCGTGGTCCAGCCCGTACTTGATGCCGATGTGCCGGGCCACCGAGGCCCCGACAATGGAGAAGGCGATGCCGGCGGCCGCCATGATCCAGAAGGGGAGCACCTCCTTGGTGAGGTGTGACCGGCCCGACTTCCCCCACGCCCACCGGCGGTTGAGGCTGTAGGAGGGGAAGGTGGCGACGGCGTTGGCGAAGATGGTGCTCGGGATTTCGGACCACAGTTTGAGGACGCCGAAGACGAGGAAGAGGACCACGAAGGAGACCCCGGTCGAGATGACCGACACCATCGTATAGCGGAAGAGCTTCGTGCCCTCAGGGGTGCGGAGCCACTGCCGCACGCGCTGGGCCATTTCGGTCATCGGATCAACCCTACCCGGCCCGCCTGTGGCGAACGCTTCACCGTCGCCCTCAGGCCGACGGCGCGGGGACCAGGGCGTTGGAGGCGGCCACCTGCCCGAACCACAGGGCGCTCGGCTTGGGGCGCCGCTCGAAGGTCTGGCGGTCCACGGCCACCAGGCCGAACTTCGGGCCGTAGCCGAGGGTCCACTCGAAGTTGTCGAGCAGGCTCCAGGCGAAGTAGCCGCGTACGTCGACCCCGTCGGCCACGCAGCGCAGGACCCCCTGGAGGGCCTCCCCCATGAAGGCGATCCGCTCGGTGTCGTCCTCGGTGCCGATCCCGTTCTCGGTGACCAGCACCGGGATCCCGGTGACCTCGGCGGCGCGGCGCACGGTGTACTCGAGCGCCTCGGGGCGGTACTCGTAGCCCATCTGCGTCGTCTTGGACCCCTTGGGCGGACCGAGCAGCTCCCCCCCCTGGCCGAACCGCAAGCGGGTGTAGCACTGGACCCCGATGAAGTCGTCGCCCCCGGTGGCCCGCAGGAAGGTGTCCTCGAGGACCTCCTGGGCACCGTCGCGCGCCCCCTCACCGCCCTCGTCGGCCTCCATCTCGGCCATCGACAGGGTGATCCCCACCGGGAACGACCCCGGCCCGGACCGCAGGGCCTCGACGGCCAGGCGGTGGGCACGCACCATGGCCTGGTTGACGGCGAGGTGGCGGTCGAAGCTGTCCTTCACCCCGGGCGGGAACGCCCCCATGGTGTAGCCCATGACCCCGATGACGTTGGGCTCGTTGATGGTGCAGGCCCGACCGATCACGTCGCCCAGATGGGCCACCGCCCGCTCGCAGAAGCGGGCGAAGCGCTCCGGTGCGTCGGGCGACTCCCACCCACCCCGGGCCGCCAGCCATCGGGGGGTGGTGAAGTGGTGGAAGGTGACCACCGGCTCGATGCCCCGCCCGATGCAGGCCCCGCAGATGCGCCGGTAGTAGTCGAGGGCGGCCGTCGACCACTCCCCCTCGGCCGGCTCGATGCGGCTCCACTCGAGCGAGAAGCGGTAGGCGCCGAGCCCGAGCTGGTCAACCAGGCCCACGTCCTCGGGCCAACGGTGGAGGGAGTCGCACCCGTCGCCGCTCGAGTCGACGCAGCCCGAGGCCGGGTCGTGCTCGAACTCCCACCAGTCGTTGTTGACGTTGCCGCCCTCGATCTGGTGGGCGGCGGTGGCCGTCCCCCACAGGAACCGTTCGGGAAAGATGATCTCGGGCACGGGGGTCACCGTAGCGGGCACCCCTCCCCTCCGTCAGGACCTCCGCTCGGCCAGGACCGTCGGGGACCGGTGCGGGTGGCCGGGGTCCGCTACCGACCTGGCAGGATGAGGACCGTGAGCGAAGACCTCGATTCCCTCGTCGCACTGCTCGATCTCGAACCCATCGAGGTCAACATCTTCCGCGGGTCCAACCCCAACGAGGAGCGCCAGCGGATCTTCGGCGGCCAGGTGGCGGCCCAGTCCCTCATGGCCGCCGGGCGCACGGTGG
>JBKQNY010000056.1:0-3361 GCA_052145775.1 Acidimicrobiales bacterium | reverse complement strand
GCCCCGAGCCGACGGACCCGGCGCAGCACCTCGCCGTCACTGAGGGCGGTGTGGGGGAAACACACCGCGGCCAGGACCTTGTCCTCGCCCTCGGGGTCGAAGTCGACCAGGGTCACCTCGGGACGGGCCGGTCCGGTGGCCCCGCCCGAGGACCCCGGTCCGGCGTCGGGCCAGAGCCGCTCGACGAGACGGGCCGTGTCGTCGCGGGTACGCGCCAGGTAGTCGGACCATTCCCCGCCCCGCTCGGGGAGGTCGACGCGCTGGAGGAACGAGGGGATCACCTTGCGCAGCTCGGTCAGCACCATCTCGGCGTAGTGGCGAGCCTCGGGCAGCGGGTCGGCCCGCATCCGCAGGAGGAGGAGCTCGTAGGACTGGCCGGTGCCGTAGATGCCGACGTTGGACAGCGAGGCCGCCGGAAGGAGGCCCCGCAGCTCATCGAGGGCCTTGGCCCGGACGGACTGGCGGTGGACGAAGTCCGAGTCCCCCGCCTGGCGGGGGTGGCGCGCCCCGATCCACGACACCATCTGGGGCAGCAGCTCGGCGTAGGCGTCGAACATCCGGTCCATGTCGCCGACGTAGCGCGCCCCGAGCGGCGACTCGAGAATCTCCGGCGGGCGGTGGTAGCGATAGTGGCCGCTGGGCAGGCGGGCGTCGTAGGCGATGTAGCGGGTCGACTGCTCGAGGTAGGCCATGAGCCGCCCGCGCTCGAGGATCTTGGTCAGGAGGTTGGAGGCCTGCTCGCAGGCGAGGTGGACGCCCCCCAGCTGGGCCACCGAGTCGTCGCCGTACTCGAAGAAGACCCGTTCGTAGAGCTGCTCGGCCCGGGCCAGCCCCACCGTGGCGTCCACCGTGGCGTCGCCCGAGACGTCCAGGTCGCCCACGAACTCGTCGAGGAAGAGCCGGCGCAGGCTCTTGGCCGAGCGCGAGTAGCGGGCGAACAGGGCGCCTTTGACCACCTCGGGCAGGTTCACCAAGGCGAAGACCGGCTGGTCGACGTTGGTCACGTACCGCCGGAGGATGGCCTCCTCCTCGGCGGTGAACCGCTCCTCGACGTAGGGGAACATGCCCGGGCAAGACTAGGTCTGGGGCGGCTCCCCGGTGGCGGATGCCAGTGGCGATCCGGCGGCCACCACGTCGCGCAGCAGCCGGTCGGCGGCGGCCCGGGCGGCCTCCTGCGTGGCCGGGTCCGGGGCCACCAGGGCCACCTGTTCGGCCAGGTCGGCGACCTGGCGCACCGTGCGCACGAAGTCCCCCGGGGCCACCTCGCCCACATCGACCGCCGCCACCTCGAGCACGGTCTTGAAGTGCGCACCACGGGCCCAGGCCGCCACCGCCCCGGCCAGCCCCGGCTCCGGCGGGCGGGTCCGGGGCACTAGGTGGACCTCCTCGAGGGCCCGGATCTCGTCGGCGTGGCGGGCCAGCCGGGCCAGCCGGCCGGAGAGGTCGGCCCGGCGCTTCTCGCCCAGCCGGTCCCCCCCCGAACCCTTGCGGCGAGCCGGCCGCGCCCCGCGCTCGGGGCCATGACCGAGCACCCGGCGGGCCCGCCGACGCTCGAAGACGAGGGCGGAGAGGACCCCGGCCACCACCGAGGGCTCGGCACCCTCCAGGGTCTCGTCGGCCAGGGCCTCGGCCATCAGCAGGTCGGACTCGTGGTAGATGCGGGCCAGCCGCCGGCCCCGGTCGGTGGCCGCCCAGCCGTCCACGTACCCCAGCTCCTCGAGGACGGCCAGCCGCCGGCCCAGGTGCTCGACGAGCCCCTCGGCCCGTCCAGCGCCCTCGCGGCGGCGGGCCTCGGCCTGCCACTCGGCGAACGAGCGCCGCAGGACGGCCAGCGCCGTCGGGCGGTCGAACCGCTGGACCAGGTTGACGGCCAGGTTGTAGGTCGGGCGGAACGACGAGCGCAGGTCCGGCGGCGGGGCCTGGGCCACCCGTGCCGCCTCGGCGAAGGTCACGTCGGGCGACCAGAGCACGACGGCGTGTCCCTCGTCGTCGAGGCCGCGCCGCCCGGCCCGCCCCGTCAGCTGGGCGTACTCCCCCGAGGTGAGGGTGGCCCGCCCGGCCCCGCCGAACTTGTCGAACCGCTCGATCACCACGGTCCGGGCCGGCATGTTGATCCCGAGCGACAGGGTCTCGGTGGCGAAGACCACCTCGAGGAGGCCGGCCGAGAAGCAGGCCTCCACCGCCTCTCTGAAGGCGGGGACGAGCCCCGCGTGGTGGGCGCCCACGCCGGCCTCGAGGCCCTCCAGCCACTCGGCGTAGCCGAGCACCGACAGGTCCTCGTCGTCCAGGCCCTCGGTGCGGTCCTCGGCGATCTGACGGATGGCCTGGCGCTGGCGGTGGTCGGTCAGCCGCATCCCGTGGCGCAGGCACTGGCGGACGGCGTCGTCGCAGGCAGCCCGGGAGAAGATGAAGACGATGGCCGGCAGGAGGTCCTCGTCCTCGAGGAGCTCGATGACCTCGGTCCGGCGGGGGGTGCGGTAGGGGTGCGATCCCCAGGACTTGCGTGCCCCGCGCCAACGCGGCGGGGGCGGCCGGCCGTGCAGCGAGCGCCGCACCGCCTGGTCCACCCGCAGCCCCTCGGCCCCGGCCCGACCGCCGTCGAGCAGCGCCAGCAGCCGGGTTCCCCCCACCTCCTCGGTCCCCTCACGGCGGTTGAGGGCGAAGTGGTGGCGCAGGACGACCGGACGGCGTCGCTCGACCACCACGTCGGTGGCGCCACGCACCGAGCGCAGCCACTCCCCCAGCTCCGAGGCGTTGGCCACCGTGGCCGACAGGCAGACGAAGGCCACCTCGGGCGGTGAGAGGACGAGGACCTCCTCCCACACCCCGCCGCGGTAGGGGTCCTGGAGGTAGTGGACCTCGTCGAGGACGACCGTGCGCAGGCCGGCGAGCAGGTCCGAGCCCGCCAGCAGCATGTTGCGCAGGACCTCGGTGGTCATGACCACCACCGGCGCCCCGGGCCGCACCGCCGTGTCCCCGGTGAGCAGCCCCACCCGGCCGGCCCCGTGCTCGGCCACCAGCTCGGCGAACTTCTGGTTGGAGAGGGCCTTCAGGGGGGTCGTGTAGAAGGCCTTCCCCCCCTGGGCCAGGGCCCGGCGGACGCCGTAGGCGGCGACCAGGGTCTTGCCCGAGCCGGTCGGCGCCGACACCAGGACCGAGTGGCCGGCGTCGAGCGAGTCGACCGCCGCCAGCTGGAACTCGTCGGGCGGGAAGGGGAGGTCGGCGAGGAAGCGGCGGCGGACCGACGCCTCGCCGCCGCGGGGCGGCGCGGCGCGGTCGGTCAACGGCCGAGCAGCTTCCCGATCCCGATGGCCGCGAAGTAGAAGGCCACCAGGGGCACCGCCAGGGCCAGCATGGAGAA
>JBKQNY010000055.1:0-24858 GCA_052145775.1 Acidimicrobiales bacterium | reverse complement strand
GCCAGTCGAAGACCTCCCCCGACCCGGGGTTCTCCCCGTCGATGAGGATGTAGTCGGCCCCGAAGTCGGCGAAGCGCCCGATGGTCCGGTCGCCGGCCGGGAAGGCCTTGATGGTGCGGGGCACCCGTTGGCGCACCCATCGCGACTCCTCGGCCGTCTCGTGGCCGTGGAGCTGGACGGCACCGAGGCCGATGTGGTTGGCGATGTCCACCACCCGTCCCGGCGCCTCGTCCCGGAAGACCCCGACCGAGAGCACGCCGTGAGGAAGGCGCTTGACGATGTCGGCCACCGTGGCCGGGGCGACCTGGCGAGGCGAGGGGGCGAACACGAATCCGACGGCGTCGGCCCCGAGGCCCACGGCCAGCAGCGCGTCGGCCTCGTTGGTGAGCCCGCAGATCTTGACCATGAGATCGGCGCCGCCCACCTCGCCGCCGTCGGGCGTTCCGGCGGGGCTCACGACCGGCGATCCCCGGCCTGCGGCGTCCCCGCGGGACGGGCCCGCTGGGCGCGCCGCCCGACGGGGAGGCCGGCCAGGGCGGCCACCGCCGCCGACCGGTCGCCCGCCCGGACGAGTGACTCCCCCACCAGCACCGCCTGGTAGCCGGCGGCCGCCAGCCGCCCGGCGTCGGCCGGACCGCCGATCCCCGACTCGGCCACCGCCACCACGTCCTCGGGGATCTCGGCCGCCAGGCGCACGGCCCGCTCCCCGTCGACCTCGAAGGTGGACAGGTCGCGCTGGTTCACCCCCAACAGTCGCGCCCCGGCGTCGAGGGCCCGGGCCACCTCGTCGCGGTCGTGCACCTCGACCAGGGCGTCGAGGCCGAGACGGCCGGCCAGGCCCCAGAGCTCGGCCAGCTCGGTGTCGGAGAGGGCGGCGACGATGAGCAGCACGGCGTCGGCCCCCATCAGCCGGGCGTCGCAGACGTCGGCCAAGGAGACGGTGAAGTCCTTGCGCAGGACCGGGAGGCCGACCGCGGCCCGGGCCGCGGCCAGGTCGTCGGGGGAACCGCCGAAGAAGTCGCCATCGGTGAGGACCGAGAGGCAGGTCGCCCCGCCGGCGGCGTAGGAGGCGGCCACCGCGGCGGGGTCGAGGCCGGCGTCGAGGTCGCCCTTGGACGGCGACCGGCGCTTCACCTCGGCCACCACGGCCAGGCCGTCGACGGCGCGCGCCGCGAGGGCCGCGGCGAAGGGGCGCAGTTCCCAAGCGCAGGCGAGGGCCCGCTCGGTGAGCTCGTCGACGTCGCGGCGGTCCCCTCGCGCCGCCGCCCGGTGGGCGGCGACGATCTCGGCCAGGTAGGTGGGCATGGCCGACCCAGCGTAGCGGCGGGGCCGTCGGAGCCCCGGCCCGTCCGCCCGCCCGGCCGGCCGTTGCCCCGACGACGGGCCCGGCTGGTGGCAGGCTGGTCGCGTGGGCGCAGAAGGCGGCGACAGCGGCGGCACCGGCGGGGCCAACGGCACGGTGGTGGTGATCGAGGACGACCACCACATCTCGGATCTCGTCGCCCTGTACCTGCGGCGCGACGGGTTCCGGGTCCTGCAGTCCGACGACGGGGCCGCGGGGCTGGCCCACGCCGAGCGCGAACGTGCCCGACTGGTCATCGTCGACGTCGGCCTCCCAGGCGAGATGGACGGCTTCGAGGTCTGCCGCCGGCTGCGCCAGCAGGGCGGCGTGCCCGTGGTGATGCTGACCGCCCGCGACGACGAGGTCGACCGGGTGCTCGGGCTCGAGCTCGGGGCCGACGACTACGTCACCAAGCCGTTCTCCGCCCGCGAGCTGGTGGCCAGGGTCCACGCCATCCTCCGCCGGAGCGCCGGGACGTCGGCCCCGTCCCCGGCGCCGGTGCTCGGCGTGGGGGACGTCGAGGTCGACACCGGCCGTCGGGAGGTGCGCACGCCAGCGGGACCGGTCGCCCTCACCACCCGGGAGTTCGACCTGCTCGCCTACCTCGCCGCCAACCGTGGGCTGGCCCTCTCCCGGCGCCAGCTGCTGGACGGGGTGTGGGGCGAGGGCTGGTACGGCGACGAGCGCACGGTCGACGTGCATGTCCGCCAGCTGCGCAAGAAGCTCGGCGACGCCCTGCCCCTGACCACGGTGTGGGGCGTCGGCTACCGGCTCGGATAGCGGGGCCCCGCGTGCGCCGGCGGCTCGTGGTGGCCATCCTGCTCCTGGTAGCCGGGACGCTGCTGCTGGCCGGCGCCGGCGGGTTCGTCCTCATCCGCCGGGCCTCGGCCAACACCGCCGAGCAGCAGCTCTACACCCAGGCCAAGGCCCTCGCCGAATACCAGCACCCCCAGGTGGTCTTCGACAAGCTGGGGGCGGTCAAGTACATCGGCCAGTACGACACCCTTACGGTGGTCGGCCTCGACGCCGCGGGCCACCTCACCGGCCCCCTCCCCGCCGTCACCGACGGGCGTTACCTCGACACCACGGCCCTGTCGGAAGGGGACTCGGTGGGCGGCCACACCTCGAGCGAGGTCTACGTCCTCATCCCCCTCGACCTCGGCACGGCCCAGAAGAAGCGCCTTGCGCCACCCGTCCCCCCCACCGACACGGCGGTGCTCGTCGCCACCCGCTCCTTCACGCCGGTGACCGGCGGCATCGTCTACTTCATCGTGCTCGGCCTGGGCTGCCTGCTGGTGGCCGGCGCCGTCGCCTACTGGCTGGCCAGCCGGTTCTCCCGCCCCCTCGTCACCGCGGCCGAGACCACCGGGCGGATCGCCGGCGGCGACCTCGACGCCCGCATGGCCCGCTCGCCCCGCGACATGGCCGAGTTCGCCTCGCTGGCCGTCGCCATCAACGCCATGGGCGACCGGCTCCGCGAGGCGCGCCAGCAGCAGCGCCAGTTCCTGCTGTCGGTCTCCCACGAGCTGCGGACGCCCCTCACCTCCATCCGCGGCTACGCCGACGCCATCACCGAGGGGGCCACCGACGACGTGGCCGGGGCGGTGGAGATCATCGGCACCGAGGCCCGCCGCCTCGAGCGCCTCGTCCAGGACCTGCTCGACCTGGCCCGACTCGACGCCCGGCGGTTCAGCCTGCGAGCCGGCCCGGTCGACGCCGTCGAGGTGGCCAGTCGGGCCGTCGAACGCATGCGACCCGAGGCTGCGTCGGCTGAAGTGGAGCTCTCCCTCAGCACGCCCGAACCCGGCGCGCTGCCCGTGATCACCGACCCCGACCGCCTCGACCAGGTCCTGTCGAACCTCATGGAAAACGCTCTGCGGTTCGCCCGCTCGCGGATCGCCGTCGGCGCACGGCGGGAGGACGGCCGGGTCCTGTTGTGGGTGGACGACGACGGGCCGGGCATCTCGCCGGGGGACATGGAGCGGGTCTTCACCCCCCACTTCACCTCCGACCGCGCCGGGGTCCGCCGAGCCGGCACCGGGCTGGGCCTGGCCATCGTGGCCGAGCTGGCGACGGCGATGGGCGGGGGCGCCCGGGCCGAGTCACCCCTCGAATCGGGAGCGGGGACGCGTATGGTGATCTGGCTCCCGCTCGCCGGTCCGACCGACCTGGCCACACCGGAACCCGGCACGGAGTGATCGCTGCCACCGTCGGTCGCCCGCGCGCCCAGACGACGCGCACCACGCTCCCCTCCCGACCGCGGTGCGCGCGCGGCGGCCCCGTGGTGACCAAGCACTCGAGCGCGGTTCCCCGGAGTGCGGGGTTCCGGCGGTAAGCTCGTCGCGGAGCGCCGGGAAGACTGGTCGGCATGGAGCCAGAGTCGGAGAGCCCGTGACCGAGTCACCCCTGCCACAGTTAGAGCCCAAGGTCGCCTCGGTACGGGCGCGGCGGCGCAAGCTACCCGGGTGGCGGGCCGAGGAGCTCCGGACCGGCTTCTGGCTCGTCCCCACCTTGATGGTCGTGGTGGCGGTGGTGGTCTTCGCCGTCACCATCGCCGTCGACCTGTCGACATTCCACCACCACGTGACCCTCCCGTTCTGGATCAGGGCATGGAGGGCCACAAGCGGGCGCCAGGTCCTCATCGCCATCGCCGCCGCCATCATCACGGTCATCGGCGTGGTCTTCTCGATCACCATCCTCGCCCTCACCCTGGCCTCCCAGCAGTTCGGACCCCGCATGATGCGCAACTTCGTGCGCGACCTGGGCAACCAGATGACCCTCGGGATCTTCGTGGGCACCTTCGTGTACTGCGTGCTGACGCTCGGGTTCATCACCACCTCGAGGGACGTGAACTTCGTCCCCCACCTCTCGATCACCGTCGCCGAGGCGTTGCTCATCGTCGACCTCGGGGTGCTCATCTACTTCATCCACCACATCTCCAAGTCGATCCAGCTGCCCGAGGTCATCGCCCAGATCGCCGACGACCTCCTGCTCGCCATCGACAGCGAGTTCCCCGCATCGGACGCCACAGCCGCCGCCGCCGCCGACCCGTCCGGGCGCAGCCTGGGCGATCTGACCAAGCTGCTCGACGAGCGCGGGGCGCCGGTGCCGGCGGCCGCCAACGGCTACCTGCAGTACGTGGCCTTCTCGCGCCTCGTGGCCATCGCTGCCAAGCTCGACTGCGTCATCCGGCTCTCCCTGCGACCCGGCCACTTCGTGGTGGCCGGCCGTCCCCTGGCCACGGTGTGGCCGGCCGGGGCGGCTACCCAGCTCCGACAGGCCATGACCACGGCGCACCTCACCGGCCCGCACCGCACCTTGAGCCAGGACCCGGTGTTCGCCATCGACCAGCTGGTGGAGATCGCCATCCGCGCCCTGTCGCCGGCGGTGAACGACACCTTTACCGCCCTCACCTGCATCGACTGGCTGTCGGCCGGACTGGCCCAGGTCTCCGGCCGGGAGCTGAGCGAAGGCGTCTTCCGCGACCAGCAGGGCCGCATCCGCCTCATCGAGCACGACCCGAGCTACCCCAGGATGGTGAACCGGGCCTTCGACAAGATCCGCCAGGCCGGCCGCGGCATGCCGGCCGTCATCATCCGCCTACTCGACGCGCTCGCCCACATCACCGAGTACACGGTCGACCCCGGGCAGCGGGCGGTGCTCCTCCGCCAGGCGGAGATGATCCTCCGGGGGGCCGAGGCCGATCTCGACGAGCCCAACGACCTCGACGACGTGCGCCGCCGCTACCGCCAGCTGGTGGCCACGGCGAGCCGCATGCGCGTCGACCCGCGACCCGCCGGGGCGGTGTGAGCCCCGAGCGAGTCGGCTCTTCGGCCGGGACGGCCCGGCCCCGGAGGCCTGGGCGGGGCCCGACGCAGCGAAGCGACCTGGGTGTCCTTCGAAGCCAAGCCGGCCCGGTGGGGCGCGTCTAATCTCAGCCGGGTCCCCGTGCCCGCCAACCGGAGGCAAGCCGTGCGCACGCTCGACCGATGGATCGGCCCACAGCCCCTGGCCGCCAAGGTGCCCGAGATCACGATCGTGTTCTGGGTGATCAAGCTCCTGACCACGGCGGCCGGCGAGGCCACGTCGGACTACCTCTCGCTCCACCGCGTGGTGGTCGGCGGGGCAATCGAGGTGCTGGTGGTGGTAGTCGCCTTCTGGTGGCAGATGCACACCCGCCGCTACTTCGCTCCGCCCTACTGGTTCCTCGCCCTGGCCATCGCCATCTTCGGGACCGGCGCCGCCGACGTCCTGCACAAGGAGTTCAAGATCCCCTACGCCGGCACCACCGTGCTCTGGGCGGTGGTGCTGGCCGCCGTCTTCGTGACCTGGTACCGCAGCGAGCGCACGCTCTCCATCCACAGCATCACGACGCGCCGGCGCGAGCTCTTCTACTGGGCGACGGTCTTCGCCACCTTCGCGCTGGGAACCGCGCTCGGCGACTTCACGGCCACCGCGCTGGGGCTCGGCTACCTGGCCTCGACCTTCTTCTTCGCGGCGGTGATCCTGATCCCGGCCGTCGCCTGGAAGTTCTTCCGCCTCAACGAGGTGGTGGCCTTCTGGTTCGCCTACGTGGTCACCCGCCCGCTGGGCGCGTCGGTCGCCGACTACCTCTCCAAGCCGCACGAGCTGAGCGGTGCCAACTTCGGCGACGGGCTCATCGCCGTGGCGATGACCGTGCCCATCGTGCTCCTGGTGGCCTACCTCGCGGTCAGCCGCACCGACATCCAGCAGCCCGCCGGGGCCGGGGAGCCCCTCCACGACGATCCGGCACGGGGCCAGGGCTGGGCCGCCGACCAGCCCCCGCCCCAGTAGTGCGGCGGGCCGGCCACCGGCCGCAGACCCTCAGTCCGCCGAGGGCGGGCGGCGGCGCAGCGGCGCCAGGTGCACCAGCGAGTTGTAGGTCACGACGGCGATCGCCACGTGCATGGCCATGAGCACCGCCACCGCGTCAAGCGGCGCCCCGTGCAGGAGGATCCAGACGTCGGGGAGAAAGAGCACCAGGGTGACGGCGACGGCCAGGCGGAGGAAGAGCCACCTCGGGGCCGACGTGATCCGGGTCACCACCGGCCAGGCGGCACAGGCCACGAGCACCCCGATGACGGTGAGCTTGGCGTAGTCACCGAAGGCGAAGTGCACGTACCCCCGCGTCGAGGGGAAGATCGCCGTGCCCAGGGCCACCAGGGCCGCGTCCGCCGCCAGCGAGCCGGCGAGGGCCACCACCGTGGCCACGACGACGGCCGCCATGCGGGGCGGCCGCCGGACCGGGGAGAAGTCGACGCGGGCGAAGGCCAGCGTTCGGGAGACGGGGCCCGCTTCGGTGTGCGAAGGCTGCCGGTCGAGCGAGGAGTGCATCGCCGCCCCAGCGTACGGACCGCGCCTGACAACTGGATGAACGACCGTCTCGGTGTCAATCGGGCACGACCCCGGTGGCGGCGACGGCGTCCCCCTCCCCTGCCAGCACGCTGCCGGCATTGGCCGCCACCACCAGCACGAGGGCCGCCAGCTCGCGCCAGGTGAGGCGCTGCCCGAGGGCGACCAGGCCCACCAGGGCGGCCACAGCCGGGTCGAGGGAGAGCAGCACCCCGAAGGCCCGATGGGTGACCTTGCGCAGGGCGATCAGCTCCAGCGAGTAAGGCAGGACCGAGGAGAGCAGGGCCACGGCGACGCCGATCCCGACCGCACCCGGCCGCAGCATGGACCTCCCGGCGGTGGCGAGGCCCACCGGCAGGACGACCAGGGCCGCCACGACCATGGCCAGGGCCAGCCCCGAGGGGCCGGGGAAGCGGCGCCCGGTCTCCTTGCTGAGCACGATGTAGCCGGCCCAGCAGGCGCCGGCCAGAAGGGCCATCCCCACACCCACCAGGTCGAGGTGGTGGACGCCGCCGGTGGTGAGCAGGGCCACCCCGGTCCCGGCCAGGACGGCCCACACCAGGTCGACCGGACGCCGGGACCCGATGATGGTGACGGCCAGCGGGCCGGCGAACTCGACCGTCACCGCCACCCCGAGGGGGATGCGGGCGATGGCCTCGTAGAAGGTGAGGTTCATGGCGGCCAGCGTCAGCCCGAAGACCACGGCCACCCCGACGTCGGCGCGGGGCACCGACAGGTGGCGGGGCCGGAGGAGGCCGGCCATGAGCGCGGCGGCCAGCACCAGCCGCAGCGTCACCGCCCCGGTCGGCCCCACCGAGTCGAACAGGTGGGTGGCCAAGGCCGCCCCGCACTGCACCGAGACGGCGGCCGTCGCCACCAGGGCCAGGGCGGGTGGCTGCCTCGGTCCGGCCACCCTCGTCCCCCGCTCGCGCATCCTTTGACCCTAGGGAATTCACGCGGCGCAGAGCGCTCCTTGCGGCGCGTCCGCTACGTGCGCGGCTCCCAGCTGAAGTAGCGGGTCGCCAGCACCAGGCCGGCCGCGCCCCAGGCGGCCACCACGACCACGTCGCTCCAGTGGAACGGCGTCCCCACGAACCCGGCCAACATGCCCTCTCCGAAGTGGCGGACCGGGAAGATCCGGGCCACCCAGAGGATCCACGCCGGGGAGTTGTTGCCCAGGGGGATGAAGATCCCCGAGAGGAAAAGGAGGGGGAGGATGCTGGCGTTCACCATGGCCCCGGCGGCGTCGGCGTTGGGAACCAGCGCCGTCATGGCCAGGCCGAGCGCGCAGAAACTGGCCGCCCCGACGGCCAGCATCACGGCGAAGCGCAACAGGGTGACGCCGCTCGGGATGTCGGCCGAGTAGAAGGCGCGGCCGAAGGCGGCGGTGAGCACGACCAGCAGCACGGCGATCCCGATGGCGTGCAGGATCCTCGCCGCCATGAACGACGTGCGCGGGAGCGGTGAGCCGTCGATGCGCTTCAGGATGCCGGCGTCGCGCTGGAAGCTCAGGGCGACCGCCAGGTTCGTGTAGCAGGAGGTGATGACGGCGAAGGCCGCCATGGCCGCCACGTAGTAGGTGGACAGGTGGACGTCCATGCTCCCGAGGTGGACGGTGCCGTTGCCGAGCAGGGCGGTGAAGATGACCAGGAACATGAGGGGGAAGACGAAGGTGAAGAAGGCCAGCGCCGGATTGCGCCAGTAGGACTTGTTGACGAAGCGGAGCTGGGAGAAGGTGAGGGAGAAGGCGCTCATCCCCCCGCACCTCCGCTCTGCGGCACGGCGTCACCGGCCTCGGCCGGCTCGGTGAGCTCGAGGTAGACGTCCTCGAGCGTCGGCCGCAGGACCTCGAGGCCATCGAGGTCGACCCCCAGGTCGATGGCCCACCCGGTCAGCCGGTGCACCCCGTGCAGGGCGTCGTCGAAGGTGACCTCGGTGAACCCGTCCGACCCGGTCGGCCCGGCCAGCTCCGCCGGGAGCGCCACCCCGTTGGGGAGGCGGAAGCGGACCCGGACGTTTGCCCGGTCCCGACGACCCAGTGTGGCCGGCCGGCCCTCGGCCACCAGCCGGCCGCCGGCGATCACCGCCACCCGGTCGGCCAGGTACTCGGCCTCGTCCATGAAGTGGGTGGTGAGCAGGACGGTCTTCCCCAACGACGCCAGGTTCCTCACGATGTCCCACGCCTCACGGCGGGCCGACGGGTCGAAGCCGGTCGTCGGCTCGTCGAGGAAGAGGAGCTCGGGATCTCCGGCCAGGGCGATGGCCATCTCGAGTCGCCGCTGCTGGCCGCCGGAGAGCCGCTTCACCCGCTGGTTGCGCTTCGAGGTCAGCTCCACCAGCTCGATGACCTCGTCGACCGGCCGGGGGTGGGGGTAGAGGCGGGCGTAGAGGGCGACCGTCTCGGCCACGGTCAGGTACGGCTCGATGCCGGTCGACTGCAGCACGATCCCCATCAGGGGTTTGAGCTGGTTCCGCTGGCGGCCCGGGTCGAGGCCGAGGACCGAGACCTCGCCCCCGTCACGCGAACGGTAGCCCTCGAGGATCTCGACGGTGGTGGTCTTGCCGGCGCCGTTGGGTCCGAGGAGGCCGAACACCTCCCCCCGGTGGATCTCAAGGTCGATCCCGTCGAGCGCCCGGACTTCGCCGTAGGACTTCTCGAGCCCGCGCACCCGCACCGCCGGCGCCTCGCCCTGCTCAGGCACGCCACGATCCCCTCTTCGACGGGCCACCGACCCGCTGCCACCACACGCCCACGACCCATCGACCTCCGGCCAAAGGCTGGCACCCGGTCTCGGCCCAGGCAAGGCCGGCCGATCGGGCGCCGGGGCGGCGTAGGCTCGGCTCGTGTGCGGCCGGATCGCCCAGAGTGAGCCGAGCGACTTCGCGCGGCGCCTCGAGGCCCTCTTCGACACCGACGGCTGGCGACCGTCGTGGAACATCGGTCCGATGGCCCAGATCCTGGGGGTGCGTGCGACCGACGACGGCCGACGGATGGGCCGGTTTCGGTGGGGGCTCGTGCCCGGCTGGGCCAAGGACCCGGCCAGCGGGGCCCGGTGCTTCAACGCGCGGGGAGAGACGGTGGCCACCAAGCCGACTTTCCGCTCGGCCTTCCGCCACCGGCGCCTCCTGGTCCCCGTGGACGGCTTCTACGAGTGGCAGTCGGTGGCCGGCGCGACGCGCAAGACGCCCCACTTCTTCACGCGGGCCGACGGGGACGTGCTCGTGCTCGCCGGCCTGTGGGAGTACTGGAAGGCAGACGACCGGGAGATCCTGAGCGCCACGGTCGTCACCACGGCGGCCGGACCCGACCTCGAGGGGATCCACGACCGCCAGCCGGTGGTGCTCGATCCCGACCGCTGGGAGCGGTGGCTCGACCCCGAGCTCGAGGACCGAGACGAGCTCGAGGCGATGCTCGCCACCACCCCGGGCACCCTCCGCCACTGGGTCGTCGGCCAAGACGTGGGGAGCGTCCGTAACGACGGTCCCCAGCTGGTGGAGAAGGTCGCCGGATGACGGCCTGAGCGTGCCTTCGGTGCTGCGGCGGACCTCCCCCGGCTCGCCTGCGGGGTCAGTGGACGTGCCGGCACGCCGCGCTACGCTGCGCCATGGACTCCGATCAGCTACGTGACGTTATCGCCGGAGCGCTTGAAGGCCGGCGCTTGCTGGAACACCCCTTCTATCGACGCTGGGAGGCGGGCGCCCTCGCCGAGGGCGAGCTCGCCGCCTATGCCGAGCAGTACCGGTACGCCGAGCGTGCCTTGCCCGCGGTCCTGACCGCTGTGGTCGACGGTCTGCCCGAGGGTGCGGCCGCCGATCTCGTGGCGGCCAACCTGGCCGACGAGCAGTCGGTGCCCGAGCCCCACGTAGCACTCTTCGAATCATTCGCCTCCGCCGTCTCCGCCCGCAGCGACGCCCCTGCCGGTCCGGCGGTGTCGGACCTGGTCGAGCTCGAGCTGTCGGCCGCCGTCACCGACCCTGTGACGGCGCTGGCCATGGTGGCGAGCTACGAGGCGCAGGCCGCGGCGATCGCCGCCACCAAGTCCGCCAGCCTCACCGACCACTACGGCGTGGACCGCGACGGCACCAGATTCTGGGATGTCCACGCCCAGATGGAGCTCGACCACGCCGACTGGGCCGTCGAGGCGTTGGCCCTGCTCGCCCCCGACCCCTTGCAGGTCCGCTCCGCCGCCGTCTCGGGGGCCGAGGCCTGGTGGTGCTTCCTCGACGAGCGCGAGTCGATGGCTCCGGTGCCGGCCTGAGCGTTCAGGCCGATCGCCCAGAGGACCGCGGGAAGAGCCTTCCGTGCCGCGACAACCTACGGTGACCTGCCGGTCCGTGGTGTCGGCCACCGGCTCGACGTCCACACAACAAAGGTGCTCCTGACCAGGTCTCGCTCGGCGGGAGGATGGCCCCGGAGGGCGGCCACGCCCGCGCTTGCGGCGATGCCGGCTCGTGAGCAGAATTCGAGGGTCGGAGGGGCCAGCCGATCGGGAGGTGACGACCGCGTTGTTTGTGCACACCGCCATCTTGCTCGGGTCGACCTTCGTCGTCCTCGGCCTGGCGATCGCCATCGGCATCCCCGCGTGGGCCATCGTGAACGCGGCACGGCACTCAGACGCCTCGTTTCAGCGGATCGGCAGCCACAAGACCCGATGGATTGTCGCCCTGAGTCTGCTCACCGTGTTCGTCAATTTCATCGGCGTGGTGACCAGCATCGTGTACCTGGCCTCCATTCGCCCTCGGCTGAAGATGGCCGAGGCGACCACATTCCACAGCCAGCGCCAGCTGCACGACCTGCGCCACGGCCCTCCCGCCGACGTGCTGGCGTCGGACCAGGATCGCGACAGCGTGGTCCAGGAGCTGCGCCAGCATTTCGCGGTCGGATGTCTGACCCGCGAGGAGCTCGATGCGAGGCTCGACTCCGCCCTGCACGCTCGAACCATCGGCCAGCTCTGCACCCTGACGAGGGACCTCCCCCAGACCTGAGGGGACGGGTCGAGGCACAGCACACGCTCGGGCGGCTGCCGCTTCTCTTGACCTGGCCGACGTGTGATCCTCGCCGGCGACCACGCTCGCTCCACAGACGGGACGCAGAGGAGCACTTCGATGCATCGACGTGAAGCCGGCAGGATGCCCCTCGACCTCGACCTCCCGCTTATCGCCGGCCCGATGTCGGGCGGACCCTCCACGCCCGAACTCGTGGCCGACGTCAGCGGTGCTGGGGGTCTCGGGTTCCTCGGCGCGGGTTACACGGCACCTGATCGCATTCGAGACGACATCCGTGCGGTGAGGGCGGCGACCGACCGGGCCTTCGGCGTCAACCTTTTCGTCCCTGGGCCGTTCGTGGTGGATCCTTCACGGATCGAGGCTGCCGTCGCCCTCCTCGCCCCGTACCGAGAGGAGCTCGGACTCCCCAGGCAGGAGGTGCCGACGTCGTTCGCCCAGAGCTTCGACGACCAGGTCGCCGCGGTGCTCGAGGAGGGTGTGCCCGTCTTCTCCGTGACCTTCGGAACGCTCGCCCCGGACCTCGTAGAACGATTCCAGCGGGCCGGCACCTTGGTCGGCGCGACCGCCACCACGCCGTCGGAGGCAACGGCGTGCGCGGCGACGGGCGTCGACTTCGTCGTCGCCCAGGGCTCCGAGGCCGGCGGCCACCGCGGATCGTTTCTCGTGACCGACGGGGAAGATCTCATCGGCATGGCGAGCCTCGTGCCCCAGGTGGCCGACGCCACGGGCCTGCCGGTGGTGGCGGCCGGCGGCATTGTCGACGGGCGGGGGGTCCGGGCCGCTTTGGACCTCGGCGCCTGCGCGGCGCAACTCGGAACGGCGTTCCTCCTGTGCCCCGAGGCCGGCACCTCCCTGCCGTACCGGGAGGCCGTGCGCAACGCCCGCTCGGAGGACACCATCGTGACCAGCGCCTTCTCGGGCCGTCGCGCCCGTGGGCTCGTCAATAGATTCGCTCTCGACCTCCTCGGCGTGGACGATCTGCCGCCCTATCCGATCATGAACGCGCTGACGAGAGACCTGCGCCAAGCGTCGGCAGACCGCGGGGATGCCGGCCTCCTCTCCTTGTGGGCAGGTCAGAGCGTCGGCCGGGTGCGCGAGATGCCTGCGGCCGACCTCGTCGAACTGATCGCCGCCGAAGCCGGGTGCAACGGACTCGGCACCCCGGCGCCGGGCGCCTCACTGCCGCGTGAGATGGGCAGCGCGGCCAGCTGAACGTTCGCTGGGCTCACCTGGCCGCCGGTCGGGCACCCGATGCGCACCGCCGCACGTGCCGCCGGCCGGCGCATCCCACTGTGCCCCCGCACTTGGTCCTCCCACGTTGCCACCGCCCAGAGGACCTTGGCGTTCCGGCTGTTCCGACGGACGTCGTCGAGAGGCGTTGGACGGCGTCGACCGGCGTGCGCAGACCATTCTGCGCAGAGAGCCCGTGCGTATACTTGCTCTCGAGGCGGTCCGGCTGGCGGGCGAGCGGAAGTGCGAGGGTTCCCATGAAGGTTCGAGCTAGCCGCTTCAACCGAGTCGCCGCACCGGCAGTAGCTGTCATTGTCGTGCTGGCGGCCGGGCCGATCGGATCGTCGGCCGCCTGGGGGCACGGGACAAGCAAGCACACGGCCAAGAAGACAAAACTGACTGCAAAGCAGATCGAGAAGGAACTGAAGGCGCTGTCCACCAAGGTGACCGGCAGCAAGGGAGAGCCCTTCAAGGCGGTGTACTCGGTCACCATCGGCAAGGACGAGTCCTTCACCTACGAGCAGGCACCTCCCAAGTCGCTGCTGCAGACCAGCTCGGGGTCGGTCATCGAGACCGGCACCCAGCTCCTCTTCTGCTCGTCATCGAGTGGCGCCAACACCTGCGTCGCGGAGTCGGCCACGGCCAACCCGTTCTCCGCCATCGAGAACCTCTTCAGCCCCACATCGGCCGCGACCTTCATCAAGGATGCGGAGTCCCAGGTCGCCGCCAAGGAGGCGGGGTACAGCCTGTCGTTCTCCACAGCCACCTACGCCGGCCAGCCGTCCCGCTGTGTCACCTATACCGGCCAGGGGAAGACCGGTGAGGACTGCGTGACCACCTCGGGGATCCTCGACTACGTGAGCACGCCTTCTGGACACGTCGTGATGACAAGCTTCTCCAAGACAGTGCCGAGTTCCGCTTTCACACCGCCGGCCGGGGCGACCATCGAGACCCTGCCGTCCGGCGCGTCCATTCCTTGACCGCTCGGTAGGGCGAGGGCCCGGGCTCGGCCCGCTTCGGTAATTGCCGGCTGCCGAGTGCCATCGGTCCCAGTCGGGTGCGTCTGGTCATTCCGCCCCTTACCGGCCAGCCCCGAATTGCCGGTGTGCGAGGTTCGCCGGATTGCCGAACGCCGCTCAGACCCCCCCGATGCCCTGGCCGATCAGGACGACACCGAAGACCAAGAAGAGCACGGCCATGACGGTCGCGCCGTTGTGCCCAAGCCAAGCTCGCCAGTCCCGCAGTACCGCCGGGGCCCGGTCGCCGAGGAACAGCATGACCGCGATCGGTGCGGCGACGCCGAGCACGGCGACGGCGACGTAGACAGCAGCGGCGCCAACCTGCTGTCCGAGAGGCAAGTCGGCCGAGGCGATGGTGGCCGCGGCAGCGAGGCCCACGACGATGTTCTTAGGATTGACGGCGCCGAGGGCACCTCCCAGGCCCAGGGACTTGACGGGCGTGTACTCAGCGATCCCGTCCATCCAGGCCGGCATCGTCCCTTCATCGCCGGCTCTGGGCCGCCCCCGGAATTTCCGCAGCGCGGCCACGACGAGGTACGCGCCCAGGGCAAGCTTCAGGACCCCGACCCAGGTTGAGTGACCGGTGTCCGGGTGCAGGTCGACCGCGTTCGCGGAGACGATGAGGGCGCCGAGCACAGCGCCCACCCCGATGATGAAGCCGGCCAGAAAGCTCAGGGCAGCAGCCAGTGGTTTCTTGGTGAACAGCAGCAGGATGGCCGGGATGATGTTGAGCGGCGACAAGGTGACCACCAATGCCAGGGCCAGGACCTCGCCGATGACGGCTCTCACTCTGCCTTCCCTCCGACGCCGCGAGTGAAGAAGTTCATCACGTGGAAGCGCACGACCGGTGGATTGCTGCACGAGTCGTGGACCGCAGTCATTTCTCCTCGAATGTCGACGACGTGCGTGAGCGCCTCCAGATCCTCAAGCACCGCCGCTCCGGTCCACCCTGTGCTGATGCAGTCACAAAGCGCGCGCGAATCTGTCCCGGGCGGCCATGACTGACCCTTCGTGGTGCACTGAAGACCCGGCCGAACAGCGAGTTCGACAGTGATGGCGTGGAGCGTGGGGAAGCCACCGTGATCCCGCAGGTGATCTCGGTCGGCCCTATCGTGACGGCGCGAACCAGGCGCCCCTCGCCGTCACCGGATTGCCTCCTTCCACCCTGTCCGCCCCACCATGAGATTTGCGGGCCGACAGGCACTACTATTCGGGGAGCGGGGAGGTGCAGGACTTGTGGGCGGAATGAGTCCGGGAGAGAGGCCATCTTGGCGTAGCCGGTGGCTGCCTTGCACGCTCGGGATGCGAGGATCCCGAAGGGGATCGACGCCGAAGCTTCCGAGCGTCAACAACCATTCCCGGATGGTGGCCGGGCCGGTCAGGCGACTGCGGATCTGGCCCCGGTCGCTCATGATGGGCCGCACCTTGGCCGTGGCGGTGTTGGCGGTAACGGTGCTGGCCATCGGCATTCCGACCGCTCCGAGCGCCTCGGCCAGCACCCCTGCCGCAACGCCACAAGTGCAGAGCCCGGCAGCCTTGACCCAGGGAGGAGTGGTCACGTGCACAGGCACAGTCACTATCCACGGCCAACACGAGATCATTCCAACCTTTCTGCTGACACTGCCCACAGGGAGCGCGGGCTCGATCGGTCTCGACCCAGGCACCCCACCGGACCTCCGCCTCCCGCCAACAGCCACATTCGACGACACCGTCTCGTGCGCGCTCTCCGGTGTCATTCCCAGCGGTTGGAAGGTCGACGTCTCACTGGTTCCGGTCGGTCTGTCGGGGGCCGGTAATGCCGGGACGCTGACGCTGTCGTCCGAGCACGACACATTCACCCAGCAGTGCTATGCGACGCCATTGACGGCCAGTACCTTCACCAACCAGGGGACCCTCACCGTTGGAGCCGGGGCCAACTGCCCGGCCGGCGGTTTCACATTCGAGTTCGGCACACTTGTCAACACCGGCACCATCACAGCTCCTCCCGGCTACACCCTGAATTTCACCACCGCGAACGCCGGCGCGGCAGCGTCGTTGCAGAACTTCGGATCGGTCGACGTCGGGGGGGGTGGGACGGTGACAGTCCACGGGGGCACAGTGAACGACTGCACCAAGGGAACGGTCTTCACGCAGGAGACAGGGGCAACCATAGACAACCAGGGCTCTTTCCAGATTGGATGCGGCGGTCTGGTGGTCGAAGGCGGATCCATTGTCGACGGCCCTTCGCCCGGTTCGATAAAGATGTTCCCGGTCCCCGCCGGGCTCTCGCTCAATTTCGGCCAGTCGCCGTCGGCAACATCGAGCGGGACCATCGACCTGGTCGGTTCGGGAACGACCCTGGAAGGCACCATCCCGCGGGAATTCACGGTTGACAATCCCAACGGCAACCTGCCGGTCACTGACGGCGCCGGCAACGACGGCACCCTCATCATCGCCGACGGCAACCTGACCGACTCGGGCACGTTCACCAACGCCGGAACCCTGGAAACGACCGACAACCTCGGTGTGAGCGCGCCGAAGTTCGTCAACTCGGGAACGCTGTCGGGGCTTACCGGCTCGACAGTCTCCTTCACCTACGACAACACAACGACGCCGGGGATCATCCAGAACACAGGGACCATCGACCTGGCCACAAAGACGCAAGCCACGATCGGAACCGAGAATTGCAAGAGCGGTGAGAGCCTCAAACTCAATCCCGGCTCCACCATTGAGAATGGAGGATCATTCACCGTCCGTTGCGGCTCGCTCACACTTGCGGGCGGGTCCGTTTCGACCGCCGGACCGCTCACCGTGCAGCCGATCGGGAAGGTCTCCGTCGACTTCACCACAGCCGCCGGGACCGGGACCGGCGGCAACGCCGACACCGTCGCCATCCGCGGCAACAACGCCACCCTCGCAGGGGCGATCCCGGCAGGGTGGACGGTGAGCAGCGATGTCACCCTCAACGTCGTGGCGGGAGCCTCCAACGCCGGCCACTTCAATCTCACATACGGCGGCAAGATCGTCGATGCGGGGAAATTCACCAACTCCGGAACGCTCGCGGCCAGCGTCACAGCCTCTGCAGCTGTGACAGTCCCCACATTCGACAACTCGGGAACCGTGTCGGCCCTCACCAAATCGACGCTCCAGTTCATTTACGACAACCCCACGGTCCCCGGCGTCATCGATAACACCGGGTCCTTCTCGCTGGCGACAAAGGCGACGGTGACCGTCGGCTCCCAGTCTTGCAAGAGCGGTGAGAAGTTCGAGCTCGCACAGAACTCCACGATTTCGAACCACGGCACATTCGTGCTGCAATGCGGCGAGCTGACAGTTTCAGGGGGCACCGTGGGCGCCACAGGCCCGGTGACGGTGCGGCCCTTGTCAAAGGTAACGGTCGACTTCAGCGGCGAGGCGATTCCCGGGGCCAGCGGTGGCGCCGACACGATCTCGGTGCTCGCCGCGGGCGCCACCCTCCAAGGGGCAATCCCGACCGGTTGGACCTTCGAGACCGACAGGGTGGTGACGGTGGCGCCGGCCACCTCCAATGCCGGGACCATCACACTGGCCAGCGGGGGCAAGCTCGCCGGATCGGGAACCTTCACGAACAGCGGCACCTTGGACGCGGGAGCCGGGGCTGCCGCCAAGGTAACAGTGCCCGTGTTCGACAATTCTGGGACGGTCTCGGCACTGGGCGGATCGACCTTGACATTCTCCTACGACAATCCCACCACGGCGGGGGTCATCGACAACACCGGAACCTTCACACTCTCAGCGGGCGCCAAGCTCGTCGTCGGGCCCGAAAGCTGCGCGACGGGTGAGACGTTCGTCCAGGGCAGCGGGTCGACCATCTCCAGCCACGGCACATTCTTCGTGCAGTGCGGAAAGCTGACAATCCTCGGAGGGGACGTCACCAGCGCCGGTCCGGTGCTCATCACACCGATCTCGAAGGTCACAATCCACTTCGCCGCGGGGCTCCCCGCCGGCTCCGGTGGGGCGGGAGACACGCTGGCTATCAAGAGGACAGGCGCCACCCTCTCCGACACGATCCCCGCGGGCTGGACCGTCAACGACTCGATCGGTCGGACCATCACTCTCGCCAAGGGCGCTGAGAACGACGGCACCCTGGACGCGGGCGGCTTCGGATCCATGTTGGACGCCGGGAGCTTCATCAACCAGGGCACCTTCGTGGTGACAAGCGAGTTCAGCATCACAACAATCACGTCCTTCAGCAATACGGGCACCGTCACAATCAAGGGGGGCGACCTCGAAGGGCGCGACACCCCCTTTGCCAACACGGGGACGGTGACCATCGCCCCCCGCGGCGATCTCGAACCGGAGGGCTACACCCAGAACGCCGACGGCACCCTCAATATCGGCGTGAGCGGCACCAACTCCGGGTCGATCTACTCCTACGGTGCGTCCACATTGAACGGCACCTTGGACCTGACCACCACCACACTGCCGAAGGTCGGCAGCCGGTTCTTCATTCTGCGAGACCAGACACTCCCCAGGAAGGGGACGTTCTCCAAGATCAACGGCGCCATCGTCAACGGCACAGTCGCCTACACGCCCACATACACGGCAACGAACCTGTCCCTCAAGGTCGTCAGTTCCGCCGTTGCCGAGTCGCTCACCGCCTCCACAGTGGTCAAGCCTCCGCAATCGGGGCTGGTGCCTGGCTCCACCATCTCCTCGAAGTACACCGTGACCAATACCGGGGTCTCGCCCGCCACAGGCGGCTGGGAGGACTCGATCTACCTGGGGACCGGTACCGCGTACGCCCCGGGGGACCAGCTGCTCGAGCGGATCCCGCACGACACAGTGCTTGCCCCGGGAGCCTCGTACACCAACACAGTCTCGGCCGTCATCCCGGCGGTCAATGCCGGGAGCTACCACCTGATCGCCGTGCCCGACAGTGCCGATCTGGTGGCAGGGGTGACATTCGACACCCAGGCCGCTTCCCCGCCGTTCCCCATCGGCGCCATCCCGGTCCTCAAGCCCGGAACATCGGTGTCCACCAGTCTGGCGGCCGGACAGACCCGCTACTACCGGGTCACAGTCCCGGGCACAAGCGACATCACCGTTCACGTGACAACCCCCGGCAAGGGCGACGCCACGATCTACGGATCGTTCAAGACCGTCCCCAGCCCGACAACATCGGCCATCGCCAGTGCGGGGGGGGCCAAGACACCGTCGGTGACGTTGTCGCGCAACACAGCCGGTTCCTGGTACATCGAGGTCCGCGGCGGGGACCCGGCCGGCGGCGGCGTTTCCGTCACCATCTCGGCCACAGTGGCCGGGTTGGCCGTCACCTCGATCTACCCGGCCACCGCCCCCGCGGACGGCCCGGTGACGGTGACCCTGCGGGGTTCAGGATTCAGTTCCAGCTTCTCGGCAGCCCTCGAGGACACCACAAGCACGTATCGGGTCACAGCGACATCGTTTGACGTGGTTAGCTCGACCCTGGCCTACGTCACTTTCAACCTTCATGGCGCCCAACCAGTCGCCTACACACTTTTCGTCACCACCGGCGGTCACCAGACCTCTGTGAAGAAGGGATTCACGGTCACCGACGCCAGCAAGGGGGGCGGACTGAAGGTGACAATTGGCAGCCCCAAGAACCTGCGCTTCGGGTGGACGGGCACGGTCTCCGTGACCTTCACCAACACCAGCGGCTCGAACATTGCTGTGCCGATCGTGCAGTTCTCGGCCACCAACGGGATGATCGCCCCCGCAGGCAGCACCGACTTCCAGACATCGATCACCCTGGTCGACCCGAGTCTCTCGGCGTCCCGGACAATCCCGTTCCCGACGGGTGTCCTTCCCCCCGGTGCCTCGGGCACCCTGACATTCAGCGTCCTGTCCACGTCGAAGGTGACAGGGGCCAAGATCAACGTAGGGGTCACAGACTTCAACAGCACCGAGACCGCGCCGATGGATTGGAAGACACTGATCTCGGGACTCGAGCCGTCCGGTTTTGGCGCCAACACATGGCAACAGATCCTCTACGACATCCAGGGAAGCCTGGGGACAACCGAAGGCTCGTTCGCCAATCAGGTGACCTCCCTCGTCCAGACAGCGGCGGTCTACGGCATCACGTTGGCCAACGAGAGCCAGATCATCGACTATGCCGTCGAGGAACAGATCGCCGAAGGGTACGGGGCCAACGCGTCGGGACTGCTCTCCCTGAAGGGAACAGGGAAGCCACTTCCTCAGACGGGGATCGAGCTGGTCGCCGCGAGCGGATCAGGGGTGTACACCACGACGTCCTGGTACAACGGCACATTCGACGTCTGGGGTGTGCCGGCAGGCAAGTACAAGCTGGAGGTTCCCGGTTACCTCCCGCGTGCTGAGACAGTGAGCGTCACCACACTGTTCATATACACAACCCCCCACACCTCGAATGGACTGCAGGTCAGTGTGTCCCCG
The DNA here is from genome assembly GCA_052145775.1 of Acidimicrobiales bacterium. Taxonomy (GTDB): domain Bacteria; phylum Actinomycetota; class Acidimicrobiia; order Acidimicrobiales; family RAAP-2; genus CAVYPR01. Next base: position 4,476 of record JBKQNY010000055.1, on the reverse strand, counting down.
GGCGCCACCGTGACCGGTACGGTCACCAACGCCACAACCTCCGATCCGGTTACCGGAGCGATAGTGCAGGCCACGGACGCCGACGGGACGATTTCCAGCCAGCCGACCGGCAGTGACGGCGCGTACACGCTCACCGGAATCGTGCCGGGTACCGTCTCGGTCACCGCAGGTGGTCCCGGAGTCGTCACGTCGACACCAGCGACACTCACCGTCTCGACAGCCGCTACGGTCACTGACGACTTCTCGCTGTCGGCTGGCGGGTCGATCACCGGTACGATTCACGTCTCGGGCAACGGGGCTCCACCGCCCGGCACCACGGTGGCCGCATCCGGACAAGGCACGCGCGTCTCGGGCTTCGCCGGAACGGTGAGCCCTGCAGGCACATTCACCATCAGCGGCCTTCCGGCTGGCACCTACGCGGTGGTGGCCGGGGGCAGCGGGACACTGATCGACGACCAGGGCGGCATCGTGGTCTCTGGCTCTGGGACCACCGGCGGCGTCTCGCTGACGCTGGGACTCGGCGCCACCGTCCATGGCACGGTGACCGATGCCACCACGGGCGATCCAGTGGTGGGCGCCGCGGTTCAGTCCCATGGGCTGGGCCAGTCGCAGGTGGCGTCGACCGGAGCTGCTGGGACATACACCCTGACCAGGGTGGCCCCAGGACCTCAGACACTGTCGGTGTCGCCTCCCGGAGCATCCGAGCTGCCTGCTGCTGTCGCTATTGACCCGGCCGCGGGCGCCACAGTCACGCAAAACGTCGCCCTGTCGGGGTGGGGATCGATCACCGTGACCGCTCTCCGGCCGACACGCGCAGCCCTTACGACAGCATCGGTGGTGCTGGTCCCCACACCCTCGCTGCAGACACGGCTGAGCATCGTGCGCAACGTGAACAAAACGGTCAACGCAACAGGGGTCATCCAGTTCACCACACTGGTACCGGGGGACTACACCGTCCTGGTGAACGGCACCACAGTCAGCGAGGCCGTGACCGTGACCCCCACACATCTGGCAGCCAGCGTGGTGTTGACAGTGCCCGTGGCGACCGTGACCGGTACGGTGATCGATGCCGATGCGGCGCCGCAGGCGGGGGTGTTCATCAGTGCTGACGATCCGAACGGCGCGGTCGAGACCACGCGGACCAACGCCAGCGGAAAATACACCCTTCACCTCACCGCGGCTGGAACATTCACCATCACGGCATCGGGAGCCGGCTTCGGTCCGGCTGTGCAGCCCGGGGTCGCGGTGTCGCTCGGTACAACGACCACGGTCACATTCGTGGGCGGAACCGCCTCATTGGCCCTCAACGTGACAGGACCCGACGGTCCGGTTGCGGGCGCAAGGGCTGAACTCTCAGCCGGCTCGGGCACAGAGAAGGCGGGACCGGCGACGACCTCAACGACCGCAACAGGCTCTGCCCGCTTCGCCACACTCGTCCCCGGCACATACACATTGCTGGTGCTCTCGGCCGGTGACATCCCGTTCCGCAAGCATGTGGCCGTCTCCACGGGCCCGACCTCAGCGTCGATCACCTTGGCCACCGGCGGAGTGCTCGCCGGCACGGTGAGCGATGCCAACGGCCCAGTGGCCGGAGCCATCATCCACGTGGTCTCGGGAACAGACAGTGCGACCACGGTGTCAGGGACAGGCGGCGCATACACCCTGACCGGGTTGGCCCCGGGGACATACACCGCGTCCGTCAGCGCCCCGGGCGATGCGCCCCTCATCCAATCCGGGATCAACATCACATCCACCCAGACGTCCACGTTCGAACCGGTCCTTTCGACCACCGGATCCACCGTGACCGTGACCGAGAGCGCCGACGGGTCGTCCGGATACCCCGCACTCGAACTCCAGGTCCTCGACGCCACAGGCTGGCCGATCGACCAGGCGGTCGTCGGCCCTGGTTTCGGGGGCACATCGTCGGCGCCCACCACGACCGTCGGACCCCTGGACGGCGGGACGTACACGCTGGCGGTCACCGGACCGGGAAGAGGCACCACGACGACTGCCTTCAATGTCCCTTCGACCACCACGCTGCAAGTTGCGCCGCCGATGAGCGAGGCTCCGGGTTCCGATTCCACATCGGAGTCCGCTCTGGTGTCGACCAGCGCGAGCCTCGGGACAAGTGAGCCTCTGACCGATCACCAGGTGTCCGCAGACGGCGTCGCGGATTCCCCATCAGGGTCCGGGCACGGCAGTCCGGCGCCAGCGATCACAAAACCGCAAACACAGCTGACGTACAGCAATCTGGTCAATGCATGGTTCCACAACGCCCCGGTCCCCAAGCGGACAACAATCGACATGGGGACGCTTCAGAACATCGTCACATACGAGTTGAGTCGCACCATACCGGCTTGTACGACCACAGACGGGATCGCCAGCCTGCAGACACAGCTCCGGAGACTGAACGCAGCCAAGGAGCAAGCGTGGCAAGCGTGGGTCCAGGCGTACACAAGCTTCCACACCAACGGTTGGATCAACTTCGGCCTGATCGTCACCGACGCCATGAAGACCCTGGTCAACATCGCAAGCGTCGTGACCACGGTCATGGCCCCCGAAGCCGCCAAAGCCGAATCGCTGATCAGCAAGATTGCGTCCAATTCGACAGAGTTGAAAGAGTTCACGTCACTCTTCGGCGCATTCGAGACATCCATGTCGACGCTGTTCTCCACTGCCTACACACAGGGAGCCACAGTGCAGAACTTGGCCACCCTGACAAACCTCATCAGCGTCCTCACGAACTTCATCTCGATCGCGTCGAATTTCGTCAAGACAGCCGCCTTCGGCGCGCTGGCAACAATCTTCCAGAACCTCGTGCAGGTCGGGCAGAACGAAAAGGCTGCGTTCGGGCATTTGCAGGACATCATCAAAGGCGCCAATGCACTCATAGGCCCGGTGGTCACTGCCCAGCAGACCTACCTCCGGGCCGTACAGGCCGTCCTGGCCAAGGCAAAGGCGATTTCGTCCGCCTTCAGCAACCTCAAGACCAAGACAAACTGCCCACCCAAGACAACACCGCAGACAAAGAAGCCCAAGCCCAAGGGCCCGACAACAACAATCAACAGCTTCAACGGTCGTGACCCGAACGGGATTACAGGCCCGAGCGGCTACGGCACACCGCAATGGCTGGCGCCTTCCAAGCCTCTTGACTACGAGGTCCACTTCCAGAACGTGCCGACAGCCAAGACCGACGTCGCCGAGGTGAAGGTGGTCGAGCCGCTGCCGGCCGGGATCAATCCGACATCGGTCTCGCTCACCGGGTTCGGCTTCGGCTTCGGCACAGTCCACGTCTCGTTGGCCGGCCACAAGCAGTCGTTCACTAAGACACTCCCCCACGCCGCGCCGAACGGTGACGTGGTACGGGTCACTGGCAGCTTCGACCCATCCGCCTCGGCCATCACGTGGCTGTTCGAGGCGGTCAACCCCAAGACCGGCGACGTGGACAGTGCGGCCACAGCCGGGTTCCTGCTGCCCGATACAACAGCGGGCAAGGGCGAGGGCTACGTCTCATTCAGCGCCACCATGCTGCCGGGGTTGACCACGGGGACAACGGTCGCCACGCAGGCCACAATCACCTTCGACCGCAATGCGCCCCTGTCCACCAGCATGTGGAAGAACACCATCGACGCCAACGTTCCGACGGCCCATGTCGCAGCGCTGCCGGCTACGACGGCGGCCGGCACACTTCCGGTCTCGTGGTCGGGCAGCGACGGAGACGGATCGGGCGTCGCCACCTACAACGTCTATGTCTCGGACGACGGCGGCACACTCACCCTGTGGAAGGCAGACACCACCGCCACCTCGGCCGACTATCCGACCACCAAGGGCCACACCTACGGTTTCGCCGCCCAGGCCACCAACCACGTCGGCACCTCCGGTCCAACACCAACCACCGCCCAGGTCACCACCTCCGTCGAGTCGAGCACACCCAAGCCCCGCTTCACATCTGCCGCCTCCGCAACCTTCACTGCAGGTATCACCGGCACCTTCTCGGTCGTGGTTGCCGGCACACCCAAGCCCACGCTCGCCGAGACAGGGATCCTGCCCACAGGCGTGGCTTTCACAGCGGCCAGCGGTGCACTGTCGGGCAAGCCGGCCGCCACAACCGGGGGCGAGTACCCGATCACGTTCACGGCCACCAACGGCGTGGGAACAGGGGCGACCCAGCACTTCACCCTGACCGTCGACCAGGCTCCGAAGATCACCAGTGCCACCTCGACGACGTTCACCGCGGGATCGACGGGCAGCATCCAAGTGACGGCCTCCGGCTACCCGGCGGCCACGCTCGCCGAGACAGGGACCCTGCCCACAGGCGTGGCCTTCACAGCGGCCAGCGGGGCACTGTCGGGCAAGCCGGCCGCCACAACCGGTGGCGAGTACTCGATCACGTTCACGGCCACCAACGGCGTGGGCACAGGGGCGACCCAGCACTTCACCCTGACCGTCGACCAGGCTCCGAAGATCACCAGTGCC
>JBKQNY010000054.1:0-38157 GCA_052145775.1 Acidimicrobiales bacterium | reverse complement strand
AAGACGGCACCGTCTACGGCTTCGGGGCCGCTCAGACCCTGGGCTCGGCCACGGGCACCTCCTCGCCGGTCACAGCCATCGCCGGGACCCCCGATGGGGGCGGCTACTGGATCGTGACCAAGAACGGCTCGGTGCGCGCCTTCGGTGACGCCAAGAGCTTCGGCACACTGCCGTCCCTCGGAGTCTCACCGGCGCTCCCGGTCATCGGCATCGTCCACACCGCCGACACAGGGGGCTACTGGCTCATCGGGGCCGACGGCGGGATCTTTGCCTTCGGCGACGCCGGGTTCGTGGGGTCGCTGCCGGGCGTGGGGGTCCACGTCAGCGACGTGGTAGGAGCGGTGCCCACGACCGGGTAGCGATCCGGTCCGCGCCGACGAGCCGCGCGTCCTGCTTGGCGGAGTCCTCCGCCTCCCGCCGTCGGCGCGCCCCGTTCGACCAGCGCGTGGACACGGTTCGTCCGAGGACACCGGGTCGTGGCGGTCCACCAGGAAGACGCCTGCGCATGGCGCGTGCCAGCCGCGTAGATGTACGGGAGCCGTCACCGTCCGCGTTCTCGCTGGAGGCTCAGGACTTGAGGAACCGCAGGACGGCCAGGACCCTGCGGTGGTCGGTCTGTGAGACCGGGAGGTCGAGCTTGGTGAAGATGTTGGCGACGTGCTTCTCGACCGCGCCTTCGGAGATGACGAGCGCGGTGGCGATGGCGGCGTTGGAGCGGCCCTCGGCCATGAGCGTGAGCACCTCGCGCTCGCGTCCGCTCAGGTGGGACAACGAGTCGGTCTGCCGGGAGGCGCCGACGAGCTGCGTGACGACCTCGGGATCGAGGGCGGTGCCGCCGGAGGCCACCCGCACCAGTGCCTCGACGAAGTCGCTCACGTCCGCCACCCGGTCCTTCAAGAGGTAGCCGATGCCCGCCGCGTCGTCGGCCAGCAGCTCGGCGGCGTACCGGGTCTCGATGTACTGGGAGAACAGGAGGATGCCGAGCCTGGGGTGGAGGCGACGGAGCTTGAGGGCGGCCTTCAACCCCTCGTCGGTGAAGGTCGGTGGCATCCTGATGTCGATCACGGCCACGTCCGGGCAGTCTCGGTCGACCGAGACCCGCAGGGCCCCTGCCTCACTCACCGCCTCGGTGATCAGAAAACCACGGTCGATGAGGAGCTGCACCAGGCCGTCGCGCAAGATCGCCGAGTCCTCGGCGACGGCGACGCGGATGGTGTCGGTCCTCATGGTTCGAGGGGCAAGTCGACGGTGACTACCGTCGGGCCGCCGTCGGGGCTGGCGATCTCCAGGTGGCCGTCGACGGCACGCACGCGATCGACCAGGCCGGCCAACCCGCTCGAGCTCGAGCCCTGCGTGGTGAGCTGGGCTCCGCCTTGCCCGTCGTCGCGCACCACCAGTCGCAGCCATCGCCCGTGCTGGGTGCAGGCGATGCCGGCCCTGGAGGCCTGGGCGTGCTGGGCGACGTTGGCGAGGAGCTCGGCGACACAGAAGTAGGCGATGGCCTCGATGGAGGGCGTCGGACGGTCGCGCACGTCGACGGCGAGCTCGGTCGGCAGCGGGCTGCGGGCGGCCAGGGTCGAGAGCGCCCCCTCGAGGCCCGTGTCGAGCACGGGGGGATGGATGCCGCGTGCCAGGTCGCGGAGCTCGACGATCACGTCCTTGGCGCCCTGGTGGGCCTCGCTCACCAACTGGCGCACCGGGTCGAGGTCGATCTCGCCGTCGCGGGCCAGCTTCTCCTTGGCCTGTCCGAGCCGCATGGCGATGGCGACGAGCTGCGCCTGGGTGCCGTCGTGCAGGTCGCGTTCGATGCGGCGGAGGGTGGCGGCGGAGGCGTCGACCGTCTGGGCCCGGGCGTGCTCGAGCGAGCGCAGCCGCGTCGTCGTGGGGTCGGGAGAGAGGAGGAGGCGTGCGAGCGTGCGATCGACCGAGACCACGGCCCGCATGGTCCAGGGGGCGACGAAGAACAGCAGGACGCCGGTGAGGAAGATGAAGAAGGCGTGCACGACCCCGTTGGGGCCGACCGAGAGGTACCCCGGATGGAACAGGTTGAAGAAGACCCCGAACTCCTTTGGCTGGCCGTTCCGCGACCCCAGGACCGGGAAGGTGAGACAGAGGAGGGCGTCGATCCACACGCTGAGCGCGAACCAGACACCGAGGATGACCAGCGGCACCTTGAGCAGCGAATAGGCGACGGCCCTCCACGCCACGCGGTCGCGTAATGCCGACTGGAGCCAGCCGAAGAATCCTGGCCGTGCTTCGAACGGCTCGGGGTCCTCGATCGGCTCGGCCAGCAGGTCTCGAGCCAGGGCCCGTTGAAAGTGACCGATCCCCCTGGCGCCGCGCAGCGAGGCGGCCATGACCACCGCCCCGATGAAGGTGATGAAGAGGACGAGTCCGATGGCCATGGTTGCCACGATGAAGGCGATGCCGACCGCCGCCAGCAACCCACTGATGACGAAGAAGAGGAGCTCACGCCAGGGCCTCTTAGTGAACGGCTCGCGCAGAACGGCGCGGACGATCCCGCGGGCCTGCTCCACCCGGTCTTCGGAGATCACGATCTCCCTGTCCCTTCCCCCGAGGCGCAGCTGCACGCGGACACCGGGATACTCGTTCTCGACCTTCATCCGAGGTCGAAGTAACCGTCTGCGGCGGCCGGTGGTTCGGCTGTGCCGTCGTACTCCGGTGGGGTGGGAGGGCGCTGGTGGGCGGGCGCCGGAGCCGCCCACCGGGCGACGGCGCGCACCCGAGCGAGCAGGACCTCCCGGGGGACTCCGGGCCCCGTGGTCGGTCGTTCTGGGTGCCGTTCGGCGAACGCCACGTCGTCGCTCGGGATCAGAGCTGTGAACTCTTCGGTGTCATCGTCTTGCTCGCGCATGTCGTGCTCCCGAACTGGCCCGATGAAGGCCGTCGTTGACGGCTCATCCCAAGGGTACCGACCCCGGGCCTGCGAGAGAATGCCGTCACCCGGCGTCGTGACCTGGGGCTAACCCCCGTTCGAGGACACGGCAGTCGTCGATCTGCGAGCGGTGACGGGCTCTTCTTGGGCGTGCGTTCGGGGCTCGACGGCCGCCGGGCGCGACCAGGTCGGCGAGCCAAGGAGGCGTGGACGGCTCACCGGTCGTCGGCGTCGCCGGGGGGCCGGCACCTGGCGGGGCCGGCACGGCCGTCCATCCTCACCCCGGCGGCCCGGCATTGCCCAGCAGCGCGCTCACGGCGCCCGACAGCACCCTGCGCAGCGACGCGACCGAGAGCCCCTGGTCGTGCCGGAGCAGCTGGAGCGACTCGAAGGACAAGAGGACGTCGACGGCGGCCAGGGCGTCCGGCCCGCGTTTGCCGAGCCCGGTCAGCTCGGGGGCGAGGACCTGGCCGACCTGGCCCCTCAGCAAGGCCCGGCTCCGCGTGAGCTGTGCCTGGAGGGGTTGCTGGAACGGGGCCCCCAGACGCACGACCGTGGCCGCCGAGCCGACGGCGGCGAAGAGTCGGAGGCGCTGGTCGACCAGGGCCTCCACCCGCTCTTCCAAGGGCGCGTCCTGCGCCACCCTGACGGGGAAGAGAGGACGGGCCAGTTGTTGCTGCCGATCGATGGCGGCCCGGCAGAGGTCGTCCACATCGTCGAAGTACCGGAACAACGAGCGTGGGGAGAGGCCGGCCCGCTCGGCGATCTCGGCCGAGCTCGGGCGCAGGTTCCCGTCGGCGTAGAGGCCGAGCAGCGCGTCGACCACCGCCAGGCGGTTCCGGTCGCGCCGACGACGCCTCCCGTCGGTCCTGGGCTCCCCGTGGTCGACCGGCACGGGTCCCGGCAACGGGGGAGTGGCCCGGGCGGTCATATCGTGTAGGCCAGGTGAGTGGCCAGGCGACGGCCGAGTGCCGCGTCGCCGTGGAGCTCGACCCCTCCCAGGGAGGACTCGGGGTCGACGCGTCCCCCGGCCAGGCGGAGGAAGAGCGAGGAGGACAGCACGAGGTTGACGGTGGGCTCGGCTTCTAGCGAGGGGACGACGGTGGCCCGCCCGTCGACGACCACGCACAGCCGGCGATGGACCGGTCCGTTCAGCTCGATGCACACCGTGGACCCGTCGGGCGCACCGCCCAGCTTGCCCACGATGTAGCCGAGGGCCCCCGCCACCTCGTCGACGGCCAGCTCGGCCGCCGGGCCGTCCTCGTTGCCCGGGACGCCGGCGGCGTGGCGGATGTCCTGCTCGTGCATCCAGGCGTCGAAGAGCCGGATCTCAATGAACCGGCCGTAGGTGCCGTCGCCCACCGGCGTCCACGACGGGGCGTCGAACTCCTCGACCGACATGGCGTCCAGCGCATCCAACCGCTCGGCGGTGACCGCCTGGAACTCCGCCAGCAGCTCGGCCGGCGACAGGGGGCGCAGGGCCACGATCCAGGCCTCGTTCAGCCGGGCCATCGGGTTGCGGACGTGCTCGGCCCTGCCGAGGTCGTCGGGCGGCGCCGGCGCCCCGGCCAGCATGCGCTCTCCCCCCACCAGGTGGGCCAGCACGTCGTGGACGTCCCAGCCGGGCAGGGCGGGGCGCGACCACGCGGCCTCGGGGAGGGAGGCCGCCAGTGAGGAGATGGTGCCCCACTCGCGGCCGAGCAGCTCCACCAAGCGTTCCTTGCCGGCCTCCCGGCCGCCTGCGTCCCCGCCGGGGTGCTCAGCCACCCGATCCCTCCGCGGCGGACCGCTGTCCCATGAGCTCGAGGTCGATCACCCTGCCGCGGTCGACGCTCGCCCAGTCCCGACCGGCCAGGTAGGGGCTGAGGGCCTCGACGATGTCGCGCTGGTCGGCGGCCGACTTCGGCCGCTGGAGCTCGTAGAGGTGGGGGAATTCGGTCCAGGCCAGCACCGCATCCCACAACCGCAGGGCCGCGTCCCCGGTCGGGGGGTCGATGACGACCGGGCCGAAGAGGCACTGCCCGTCTGGGAAGAAGAGGGTGGGCACCCCGAACCCCCCGGCGTCGATGACCCGGCGGTGCTCGGCCGTCACCTCGTCGCCGGTGGTGGGGTCGGCGATGGCGTGGTCGACGATCTCCGGGTCGAGATCGAGGGCCGAGAGGATCTCGCGGGCCACCTCGGGACGGTGGGGCTTGCGCCCCTCGGCGTGCAGGGCCCGGCCGGCCGCAAGGTACCAAGCGTCGAGCAGCGCCATGTCCTGGCGACGGAGGGCGGCGCCGACCCGCATCATCGACCATCCGTAGGACCACTCGCGCTCCCATGGGTGCTTCTTGCCCTCGGGGCGGTTGACCTCCTCGAGGCTGAAGAACCGCCAGTTGACCTCGGTCCCGGTCAGGGCGCGCACCTCGCGGATCCACAGGGAGGTCAGGTAGGCGAACGGGCACATGAGGTCGAAGTGGAAGTCGACGGAGGCCGGCCGATCGACCGGGCTGCCCGTGCCCATCGGCCCACCGTATTTCTTGACACAACTGCTGACAAGTGATCGCGTACCGGGCGGCGACCGACGCGGCGGCCTCGGCCCTCCGGGTGTGGCCGCCAGACCCAGGAGGCGCACCGTGCCCACCGAACTGGTCCTCGACTCCCTGCAGCGCCGGATGGGCGCCCTGCACTCGGTCTACACCGACGCCCTCGACTCGATGGGCCCCGAGCAGGTCAACCACTTCGAACGCGAGGGGGTGCTGCCCATCGCCTTCAGCCTTTTCCACATCGCCAACATGATCGACGCCTCCTTCCTGGTGATGACCGGGACCCCGCCGATCTGGGACGACGGCTGGGCGGCACGGGTCCGCCCGGCCATCGCCGACCACGGCAAGCACCGCACCGTGGCCGAGATGGTCCACCAGCGGATCGGCGACTACGAGGCGTTCAAGGAGTACCTGCACGCCGTGTTCGACCGGACCGAGGAGTGGCTGGCCGCACTCGACCCGGCCGAACTCACTCGGGTGGTGGTCTCGCGCCCGTTCCCCGCCCAGGTCGCCTCCACCTTCAGCGCGCGGGTGGCCGGCCCCGAGGGCGTCACCCTCCTCGACGCCGCAGAGTGCTGGATCTACCAGCACGGCCTGCGCCACATGGGCGAGATCGAGCTCGCCCGCGGACTGGTCGGCCTGGGCGGGATGACGTCCTGACGGGGCCTCCGGCGGGCGCGCTCAGCCGAAGGCGGCGCTCAGCGTCTTGCCAGCCAGTCGCACCGGCTCGATGTCCTGGGCGTCGTCCATGTTGAAGATGAGGCCGTCGAGCCCGGCGTCGAGGTAGGCGGCCACCTGCTCGCAGACCGCGTCGGGGTCCCCGGCCATGGCATAGCCGGCGTAGAAGGCGGGGTCGACGCCCCTGGACTCGGCGATCCGGCGGACCTTGCGCTCCGCCTCGTCCGCGGTCCCGGCCACGACCAGGCCGCCCAGACGGGTCTTGGTGATCTCGGCCGGGTCGCGCCCGACGTCGGCGCAGTGGCGGTCGAGCACCTCGAGCTTGTGGCGGACGGTCTCCAGGTCGCCGAAGAGGTTGCAGGCGTCGGCGTACTTGGCCACCAGCCGCAGGGTCTTGCGCTCGCCGCTCCCGCCCACCAGGATCGGGATCCCCCCGGCCTGCACCGGCCGCGGGATGTTGAGTGCCCCCTCGACGCGGTAGTGGCGGCCCGAATAGGTCGGCTCGTTGCCGTCGAACATGGCCCGGCAGATGGTGAGGGCCTCCTCGAGCCGCTCGAACCGCTCGGAGGCCGCGGGGAAGTCGAAGCCGTAGCCGGCGTGCTCGTCGTCGTTCCAGGCCGCGCCGATGCCGAGGATCGCCCGTCCCGCCGAGACCACGTCGAGGGTGGTCACCTCCTTGGCCAGGAGGGCCGGGTTGCGGTAGGTGACGCCGGTCACCAGTGCGCCGAGGCGGGCCTTGCGAGTCCGACCGGCGAGGCCGCCGAGCAGGGTGTAGGCCTCCAGCATGGGGTCCGTGCGGGGACCGACCATGGCGATCTGGTAGAAGTGGTCCATCACCCACAGCGAGTCGAACCCCGACTCCTCGGCGGTGACCGCGATCTCGGCCACCTTCTCGAACAGCTCGCCGTCGTCGACGCCGGCGTAGGTGAAGCTCGGGATCTGCAGTCCGAAGCGGGTGACCGTCATGGCGGGGGTCCTCTCGGTGGGCGGCGGGGCGGCGGTGACACGGGGCGCCCCTCGGCGAGCGTACCGCCGGCCCGCCCCGCACCGTCCGGGCCCTCGGAGTAGGGTCCGGGGCTACTGGCCCGGGGGAGGAGAGCCATGGCCGCGTACCGCAGTTCGGACCGCAGGGACGAGGACCTCGTCCAGCGGGTGCTCTCCCGGCGCCACCTGCTCGAGCTGGCCCTGGCGGGCTCGGCCGGGGTGGTGCTGGCCGGGCGGGCCGGACACGCCGCCAACGTGCGCCGGGCCGCCGCCACCCCGCCCGCCGGATCCGACCTGGGCGCGGTCGAGCACGTGGTGTTCTTGATGCAGGAGAACCGCTCCTTCGACCACTACTTCGGCGTGTACCCGGGCGTGCGGGGGTTCGACGACCACCCGCAGGGGAGCGACGGCGTGTTCGCCCAGCGGGCGTCGGCGGTTCCCGGGGGGGTCCTCCTCCCGTTCCACCTCGACATCTCGTCGGGCCAGGCCAGCTGTACCCACGACCTCACCCACAGCTGGGCCCCCCAGCACCTCTGCTGGGACCGGGGCAGCATGGCTGACTTCGTGAAGGTGCACACCATGGACGAGTACGAGGGGCCCGGGTACGGGCCCCTGACCATGGGCTACTACCGCCGCAAGGACGTCCCGTACCACTACGCGCTGGCCGACGCCTTCACCCTCTGCGACAACTACCACTGCTCGGTGATGGGACCCACCCACCCCAACCGCCTCATGGCCGTCTCGGGGACGCTGGACCCGGCGGGCCTCCACGGCGGGCCGGTGCTCATCACCAACCCGTCGCCGTCGGCCAGGTTCTCGGTCGACTGGCCGACGATGCCCGAGGTGCTCGAGGACGCCGGCGTGAGCTGGAAGGTCTACAACCCACCCGGCCCCCTCTACGACGTGAGTCTGCCGAGCGTCCTGGCCGTCACCGACTCGGTGATGGCCTACTTCAAGCAGTTCTCGAGCCCCGGCTCGACCCTCTACGACAAGGCCTTCAACTACACCTTCCCCGACGACTTCACGGCCGACGTTCGAAACGGCACCTTGCCCAAGGTGTCGTGGCTGATCCCCATGGTCGGCCACGACGAGCACCCCCCGGCCCCGTCCAGCCTCGGGGCCACCACGATCGACTCGGTGCTCCGGGCGTTGCTCGATAACCCCGAGGTCTGGGCGAAGACCGTCCTGTTCGTCATGTACGACGAGAACGACGGCTTCTTCGACCACGTTGCGCCCCCGGTGGCGCCCCCGGGCACCCCAGGCGAGTACGTCACGGTCCACCCCCTCCCCTCGACCGCCGGGGGCATCGCCGGACCCATCGGCCTCGGCTTCCGGGTGCCCATGTTCGTGGTCTCCCCCTTCAGCCGGGGCGGACGGGTCTTCTCCCAGGTCTCCGACCACACCTCGCAGCTACGCTTCTTGGAGGAGCGGTTCGGGGTGCGTGCCCCCAACGTCTCGCACTGGCGCCGCAAGACGGTCTCGGACCTGACCGGGGCCCTGCGCCTGGGCTCGGCCGACACGAGCCGACCGCGGCTGCCGTCGACCAGCGGCGACACCGAGCAGGCGGCGCTGGGGGCCGGGTGCTCCGGCGCCAACTTCTACGAGGTCGGCACAGACCAGCCCTTGTACCCGATCCCCCGGCCCCAGGTGATGCCCCGGCAGCTGTAGGGCGGCTCTCAGTCGTCGGGGGCGTTCCGGAGCGGGTGGCGGAGCTCGACGCCGCGAGCCCGGTTCACGAAGTCGACGACCGTGCGCCAGTCGGGCGCGTCGAGGCCGCGGCCCGAGCCGAGGGGCGCACGCAGGCCGGTCAGCCGACCGACCTCGCGCCGGACGCGCATGATGGTCCGCCGGGAGAGCTCGAGGGACTTCTGGGGCACGCCCACCTCGAACGCCTCCTCGAGCCCCTCCGCCGCGAGGAAGTGGAGCGTGGCGTTGGGCCGTGCCGCCGCACCGAGGCCCAGGTCGGCCAGGGCGGCCCGTTCCGGCCAGACCACCTTGTGGTCGGGCGAGGGAGCGGTGACCACGGCCACGAGTGCCTCGGGGTCGGACACCTCCTCGTGGTGGTAGCAGTAGTCGGCCCCGGCCTCGGCCAGCCGGAGCCGCAGGTACGGGTTGTCCACCAGGCGGCTGACCACGACCACCGCCGTTGTGGGGCGGCCGGCGGCGCGGATGGCCTCGACCACGCCCACCCCGGGGAAGCGGTCGAAGGGCTCGGAATCGTCGTGCGCGTCGACCAGGGCGACGTCGACCGCGGCCCAGCCCGCCCCGAGCTCGGTGGCCCGCCGGTGCTCGAGCTCGACGACGTCGAAGCCCCCGTGCTCGCCGAGGGCGGCGGCCCGCCCATGGCGGACCCACAGGTTGTCGTCGACGATGGCCACGGTGGCCGGCACCGGGTCAGCGTACCGGGCGCGCGATCACAGGTGTTGAGTCGCGCGCTTACGTCACGGAAAATTCTGCAGTCACGCGGCTCCCCAGACCGGCGACAAGGGGAGTGAGTGGGGGCGTGTGCGGGGAAACAAGGCCGGCAGCAACGGGGTCCCTTCTGCGGAAGGGGCCCCGCTGGCCGTTCGGGGGGGGTTCGCCGTCCCCGGTCCCCACAGACCGCGACGCCGGTCGGTCGTAGACTCCCGCCATGGCGAAGGTGGTGGCCGTGGCCAACCAGAAGGGCGGCGTGGCCAAGACCACCACGGTCCAGTCGCTCGGCGTGGCGCTGGCCCAGGCCGGCCGGCGCACCCTCGTGGTCGACCTCGACCCCCAGGCCTGCCTCACCTACTCCTTCGGCTTTGACCCCGACTCCCTCGACTCCTCCCTCCACGACGTCCTGGTGCGGCGGGCCAAGGTGGCCGACGTGGTGCGCCCGGTCGAGGGGGTGGACGGGCTCTCGCTCGCCCCGGCCACCATCGACCTGGCCGGCGCCGAGGTGCACCTGCTGGCCAAGACCGGGCGCGAGCACGTGCTGGCCCGGGCCCTCCAGCCCGAGCTGGCGACGCACGACGTCGTCCTCATCGACTGCCCCCCGTCGCTCGGCGTGCTCACCATCAACGGCCTGACCGCCGCCGAGCGGGTGCTGGTGCCGCTGCAGTGCGAGGCGCTCAGCCACCGCGGCGTGGGCCAGCTGCTCGAGACCATCGAGGACGTCCGGCTGTTCGCCAACCCCGGGCTCGAGGTGGTGGGGGTGGTCGCCACCATGTACGACGGGCGCACCCGTCACGCCCGCCACGTGCTGGCCGAGGTCGAGTCCCGCTACGGCCTGAGACTGCTGGACCCGCCGGTGCCCAAGTCGGTGCGGTTCGCCGAGTCGCCCGAGCACGGCATGTCGATCCTGCAGTACGCGCCGGCCTCGACCGGCGCCGACGCCTACCGCCAGCTGGCCGCCGCGCTCTGGAACCTGCTGTCCGCAGGGTAGGGGCGTGACCGGCGACGACGGGCGGACCGAGGGTCCGCCGGAGGAAGGGCGCTCCCGGGCCAAGAGGGCCCCGGACCCGCTCGGCCGGCGCGCCCTTTTCTGGCTGCCGGTGGCCGAGGGCCACGATCCCGGGGACCAGGTGGCCGGCGAGCGGGACCAGGGGAGGGACCCGCTGGGCAAGCGGGCCCTGTTCTCGACGCGTCCCGGGCCAGAGGCGGCGGACGACGCCGAGCGTCCCGGGATCGGCCGGGGCCCCATCGTGGTGACGTGCGCGTCCTGCGGCGCGCAGAGCCGCATCGGCGTCCTCGACTTCGTCATCTACCAGCTGCCCCTGGGCTACTGGCTGCCGCGGGGGAGGTTCGACCACCGCATGACCTGCCCGGCGTGCCGGCGGAGGGTGTGGGCCGGGGTCACCATCCGCCGTCCCTGACGCCGTGAGCATCCACCACTACATCACCACCTACGGGTACCTGGCGGTCTTCACGCTGGTGGTGGCCGAGAGCTTCGGGGTGCCGATCCCCGGCGAGACCGCGCTGATCGCCGCGGCCACCTACGCCGGGGCCACCCACCGCCTCTCGGTCTGGGTGATCTTCCTTGTGGCCGCGGCCGCCGCCATCTTGGGGGGGACGGCCGGGTACATCGTCGGCGACAAGGGCGGCTACCACCTGCTGCGCAGATTCGGCCCGGCGATCCACTTCGACGAGCCCAAGATCAAGGTGGCCCGCTACCTCTTCGACCGCCACGGGGCCAAGGTGATCTTCTTCGGCCGCTTCGTCTCGGTGCTGCGCGCCTACGCCTCCTTCCTGGCCGGCACCGTGCGCATGGGGTTCCGTACGTTCGAGATCGCCAACGCCGCCGGCGCGGTGGTGTGGGCGGCGGTCTACGCCTTCGGCTTCTACCTGGCCGGCACAGCGCTCAAGTCCGTCTCCACCCCCCTGGACGTGGCCCTGGCCGCGGCGGCCGTCGTGGTCATCGCGGTCGCCGTCGTGCTCGTCCGCCGCAAGATGAGTTCCTTGGTCGAGGTGGCCGAGGCCGCCTACCCCGGGCCCCTGGCCCCGTGAGCGCGGTGGCTCAGCCGCCGTCGGCCAGGTAGAAGCGGACCGGGATCCCGGCCTCCCGGCGGACCCGTCCCCGGGCCTCGAGCAGGACGAGGTGGGCCAGGGTCTCGCCGTTGGCGGCCCGCTGCATGAAGCCCGGGATCTCGTCCCAGGGCCGCGACCACTCGAGTCCGAGGGTCAGGTCCCAGGCCGAGACGCCCGGACGGTCGGCCAGGGCCTGCTCGATGCCGTCGAGGCGCTCGGCATGGTGGCGCTCGATCTCCTCCAGACGGGCCTCGAGGTCGGCGAAGCGGTACTCGTGGGCCGGCAGGACCTCTTCGGGGTCGAAGGCGCGCATGCGGGCCAGCGAATCGAGATAGTCGCCGAGGGGGTTGGCCTCCTGCTGGCTGTGGAAGGAGATGTTCGGGGTGATGCGGGGCAGGACGTGGTCGCCGGAGAGGAGGAGCCGGTGGTGGTCGCTGTAGAGGCAGATGTGGCCGGGGGAGTGGCCGGGCGTCCAGATCGTGCGCAGGTCCCAGCCGGCCAGCTCGAGCTTCTGGTCGTCCTCCAAGAGGATGTCGGGCTCGGCCATCGAGACCAGGGAGCGGATCTCCATCGAGGCGCGGGCCAGGTCCGGCCGCTTGTCCTCGGGCACACCCGATTCGGCCAGGAGGCGCACCATCCGCTCGACGAGGTCGTCGGTGTCGACGTAGCGACCCTGCAGGAGGGCGGCGTCGGCCGGGTGGAGGCCCACCCAGGCCCCCGAGGCCTCGCGGACCCGCCCGGCCAGGCCGTAGTGGTCCGGGTGGATGTGGGTCACCACCACCGCCTGGACGTCGGACATGCTGCCGCCGGCCAGCGCGAGGCCGTCGAGGAGGGCTTCCCAGGCGACGTCGGTGTTCCACCCGGCGTCGACCATGGCCACGCCGTCATCGAGCTCGAGCAGGTAGACGAGGACGTAGCGCAGCGGGTTGTCGGGGATGGGGACCGGCACCGACCACAGCCCCGGGCGCACCCGCTCGACCGGCGGCAGGACATTGAGGTCCCAGGCCTCCTTCTGGGCGACGCCGGTGACCCGGACCATCCGAGCACGGTACACGGGGCACTGTGGTAGGACCAGCACGCGGCGCCAGCCGCCCGGTCGGGAGCCCCGGGCGTCCCGGACCGACGGCGGGCCGTCGGAAGGCTGCACCCGTGACGACGGGCGGTGAGGTCTCCCTGGCGCCGCGCCGCGCCCCCGTTTCCACCCCGAGGGCTGACGAGGCCGGGATCGGCGCGCCCCAAGCAGCCGAACCCGGCGCCGAACCGGCGCCCAGGACCGGGCGTCGAGGGTCCAGAACGCGTTGGTCGCCGCGGCCATCGCTGGTACGGCCTGGTGATGGCCGCCCTACGAACGCCGGACACCGAATTCCGATGCGAATCCCGACGGCTCGCGCGGCCCGCCGATGGAATGGTCATGCCCTAAGGTCGCACGGTGGTGGTCGAAGTGGAGAAGGGGACCTCGTACCCGATCGACAATGCCGCGCGGAGCGCCAAGGTGCTGCCGTGGGCGATGACGCAGCCCAGCCCGTGAGCCGGCTCTCGCCTGACGGTGTCGACATCACGGTGGTCGTCCCCTTCTACAACCCTGGAGCGGAGCTGGCCCGGACGATCGAGGGGCTGGCGGCCGCCCTCTCCACCGAGGGGATGACGTTCGAGATCATCGCCGTCTCCGACGGGAGCACCGACCCGGCTCCCGAGGTCGTCGCCGGCCTCGACGTGCCACAACTGCGCATCGAGGCCCTGGACACCAACCGCGGGAAGGGGGCGGCGCTCCGGGCCGGGATGCGACTGGGGCGGGGGCGATACGTGGGGTTTATCGACGGCGACGGTGACATCCCGGCGGGCGCCATGGTCGACCTGTCACGCGTCGCCGCCGAAGGCCAACCCCACGCCGTGCTGGGCGCCAAGGGTGCCGGCGCCCGGGATGGGACTCCGTGGTCGAGGTGGGTCGGCTCCTCGGCCTGGCGGCACTTGGTGCGGGCGATGTTCGGGCTCTCGTTGGACTCCCAGACCGGCGTGAAGCTCTTTCGGGACGACGTCCTGCGCGACGCACTGCCCAGGACCGCGCTCGACGGCTTCGCCTTCGACCTCGAGCTCCTCGTCGCCGCCTGGGGGCTCGGCTACAAAGACATGCGCGAGGTGCCGGTCGCGGTCAACCGCCGGGGTTCGAGCACGGTGTCGCTGGGCACGGCCACCCGCATGCTGCTCGACCTCTTCACCATCTTCTGGCGGGCTCGCATCCGCCGGCGCTCCGTGGCCGCCGCCCCGGCCGCCACCCGGAGGGTCAGCCTCTCAGGGGCGGAGCTCGAGGACGGGTAACCCCCAGCCCCCGGGAGCGGACCACCGACGGTCGGGTCGGCGGCCGCACGGGACCGTGCCACGGGTGGGTGGCGGCACAACGTGTCGGAGGACCCTTCCGAACCCAGTCGGCCGGGCGCATGCTGGCCTTGGGGAAGAGGAGGGTGAAGATGGCCAGGCACGCCGAGAAATCCGATCCGGTGGAGACCGACGTGGTGGTCGACGAGCGGGAGGCGGCACGTCGGCGCGTCCACGACCGTAGGGAGTTCAGCTCCGACGCGGTCGCCTACGTGGTGATCAACGCCGTGTTGATCGTCATCTGGGCAGTCAGCGGCGCCGGGTACTTCTGGCCGGCGTGGGTCCTGCTCGTGTGGGGCGCCTTCTTGGTGCTGCATGCCTGGAAGGCCTTCGTGCGCCGCCCGATGACCGAAGCCGACATCGAGGCCGAGATGCGCCGCCACCGCCCCGCTGGGCGCTGATCGGCGGTCAACTGCCGGTGGTCGAATGGCCCCTCGGGTCGGGGCCGGTCGTGCCGCCCCGGCGGGCGGCTCCAACGTCTAGTGGTCGGGGAGGGGGGATTTGAACCCCCGACCTCGTGCACCCAAAGCACGTGCGCTGCCAGGCTGCGCTACTCCCCGGTCCCGGGCTCGCGGCCCGATTGCCCAGCGTAGGGCCTGAGGCCCACCCGGGGCGCACATCGGCCCTCCTCCGCGGACGCCGGGGGTGGCGGAAGACCCGCCTCGGGCTAGGACTTCTTTCCTAGGATGCGGTTCATCTTGGTGCCGCAGGTCGGGCAGGTGCCCTGGGCCGCGCGGCGCCCGTTGGCCAGCTCGACCTCTTGGCCGTCGAAGGTTCGCTTCTCACGGCACTTCACGCAGTACCCCTCGTACTCCGCCATGACGGCTCCTCTCAGCTCGTGGTCCCACGTCAGACGGGGCGTGGCCCCGATCTGAGATGGGACGACGCTACTGCCCGCCCCCGGCGGGCAGGGGGATGGTGGCTGCCACCGCCCCCGGCGGGTCAGCCGGCGAGCTGGGTCGGACCGAGGCTCCCCGCGCCGGCGGCCGCCAGGGCGTCGATCATCTGGTGGACGGCGCCCGCGGCGAGCGGAGGGCTGAAGTAGAAGCCCTGGGCCGTCGAGGCGCCCCGCTGGAGCAGCACGCGGCTCTGGTGCGAGGTCTCGACCCCTCCGACCACGCACTCGAGGCCGAGGCCTTGCGCCATGGCCACGATCGCCGAGATCAGGAGGTGGAGCTCGTCGGTGGGGCCAAGGAGCTGGAGGAACGAGCGATTGATCTTGACCGTGTTGATCGGGAACGTCGCCAGTTGGGCCAGCGAGGAGCTGCCGGCGTCGAAGTCGTCGATGGCCAGGCGGACCCCCTCCTGCCGGAGCGCGTCGATGGTCTGGTGGAGAAGTACGTCGCCCTCAGCCAGGGCCCGCCCCCCCACATCGAGCTCGAGGCGGCCGGGCGCCACGTCGTAGCGGTGAAGGGCACCCATCACCGTGTCCAAGAAGTCCGGCAGCTCGAGGTCCTGGCGGGAGACGTTCACCGACATGCGAAGGGGGGGGAGCCCTTGGTCGGTCCACTCCCGCAGCTGACGTACGGCCTCTTCGACCACGAGGCGGTCGATCTGGACAACCAGGCCGCTGCGCTCGGCCTGGGGCACGAAGGAGCCGGCCTCGAGCACGCCCCGGGTGGGGTGGTGCCAGCGGATCAGCGCCTCGACCCCGAGGACCTGCCCGGTGTGGAGGTCGACGTAGGGCTGGTAGAGCACGAACAGCTCGTTGGCCACGAGCGCCCGGCGCAGCTCGGCGTCGAGGGTGGCGTCGAGGGGATCCTGGCGCTCGGGGTAGCCCTCGAAGACGCTGAAGGTGTTGCGACCCATGGCCTTCGAGCGGTACATGGCCTCGTCGGCGTGGCTCAGCAGCTCGTCGTAGCTCGTCCCGTGATCGGGGAAGGCGGCGATGCCGATGCTGGCCGACGAGAGGACCTCGGTCCCGGCGATGTCGTAGGGGAGGTGCAGGGACTCGAGCATCCTGCGGGCCAGGTGGTGGACGGCCGTCATGTCCGAGAGCCCCGGGAGCACGACGGCGAACTCGTCGCCGCCCAGCCGCGCCACCGTGTCCTGGCGCCGGACCACCGCCCGAAGGCGCTGGGCCACCTGGCAGAGGAGCTCGTCCCCGGCGGCATGGCCGCAGCTGTCGTTGACGCGCTTGAACCGGTCGAGGTCGACGAAGAAGACGGTGGAGCGGTCGTCGGCCCGGCCGGCCCGCTCGATCTCCCTGCGGAGCCGGTCCTCGAGGGCGCGGCGGTTGGGCAGGCCGGTCAGCGCGTCGTGCCACGCCAGCCGTCCGACCTGCTCGAGCAGCCTGGCGTTCTGGAAGGCGGTGACCGCCTGGTCGGCCAGGGCCCGGAGCCGCTCTTGGAGCCCGCGGTCGGCCCGGGGGTCGGCGGCCCAGTCGTCGAGGAAGTCGCCGCCCACCATTCCCAGGAACTCGTCGTCGGAGAAGAGGGGGCACAGCACGCTGTAGGCGACCCCGCTGCGCTCCAGCAGCTCCGCTAAGAACGGGTCCTCGGTGCCGCGCTCCACCACGACGGTGCCCTTTGACCGCATGAGGGTCTCGACGACCGGGGTGTCGGTGGCCGAGACCACGAACGCGGGCTTGCCGTCGGGCCGGGGCTGGGCGGCGTTCGCCCGGACCCCCGGGCCCATGAGGGCCTTCAGGACCAGCTGCTCGTCGACCGGGTCCCACAAGAAGACCGAGCATCGCCCGCAGTGGACCACGGCCGGCACGGTCTCGGCCAGGATCCGGCACACCTCCTCGGTCGTCCCCACCCGGGAAAGGGCCCGGGAGAAGTCGAGCAGGGCCCGCGCCGTGTCGTTCGAGGTTCGGGAGTCGGCCAGCGCGGTGACCAGATCCAGGGCCGTCGCCGCGTAGGTGGCGTAGAGGGAGAAGAGCTTGCGCTCGCGCTCCAAGAAGCCCGTGCCCGGCGGGAACACGGCGGCGAGGCGGCCGTAGTGGCGCCGGGAGGAGGCGACGTCGACGACGAGGCGCGAGGTGTCCGACTCGGCGATCTCGGGATGGCGCAGCTCCTCGGCCAGGGCCCTGGCCTCCTCCTCGTCGAAGCCGTGGTGGTGGAGCTGGAGCTCCTCGTCGGGCGAGGTGCGCACGACGAGGAGGTAGCGGGTGGCCTGGACCGCACCGGCGGCCCGCCGGGTGATGCTGGCCAGTAACTGGCGCAGGTCCTCACCCGAGATCAGCTCGGCGGCGGTGGAGTAGACCTCCTCCAACCGCTCGGCGGCCCGCCGGAGCTCGTCCTGCAGGGACTCGATCGACGGCCCGCCCTCCTCGGCGCGGGTCGCCATCGAATCCGGACGTGAGGCGGCGCCGTCGGAGGGGAAGCCCGGGCGCTCGCCCCAGACCAGCCGGTAGCGGCAGCTCTTCGCCCCCCGGGCCTGGCACTGCTCCTCGACGACCGCGCCGCGTCCGAGTCCCAGGACGGCGGGGACCTCGCAGAGGAGGCCCTTGGTGAGGGCGCACAGCGCCGGGCGCCGCGCCGCGCCGCGCCGGGTGGACACCTCGACCACCACCCGGTCGTCGCCGCCCTCGACCAGCACCATCGGGGCGATGGGCATGACGCCGGCACTCTCGGCCGACAGTTGACCGAGCAGTTCGGCCGGGGTCCCGGCCGAGCGCATGCGCTCGCCGTCGTCGGTCCTGTCGTATTGGCGCACGATGGCCGCGCCCACGTGCCGGCTGATCTCGGGGTCGCCCAGCACTCGGCCGGCCGCGCCGAGCAGGGCCACCGTCGCCGCGTCGGTGCTCCAGGCCGTGGGGTCCTCGAGGTCGGCGGCCGTGCGCTCCTCGCGGGCGGCCGACAGCACTGCGGCCACTCCCTCGTCACCGGCCTTCTCCCGCACGTAGCGCAGGGCGACGCCGGTGATCACCCCCGAGACGTCCCGCTTGGCGGGCGCTCGCTTCTTCACGTTGCTGCTCAAGCAACGACCTCCAGGTAGCTCGGCGCGGGCGCTTCCGACCGATGGTACCGCCCGAGGGTTTCGCGATGGGTGAGGGTCGAGATCGGCCGCTGACCCGGCGCCACCCGCCGACGCGGCGCCGGTCCGCCGGCGCGGCGGACGGTCGTCGGGCCAGGTGGACACGGTTCGGCGCGGGCTCGCGGCGCGCCGTTCGGGGCGGTGCGTGGGGACCGGTAGAGTGATTGCTTCGTATGCGAGCCACCGCCGAACCAGTGGAGGGCAACACCATCCGCCTCTCGGTGGAGGTCGACGAGCCCGAGGTCGACCGGGTGCTCGACGAGACGGTGCGGACCCTCTCCCGCCAGGTGCGCATCCCGGGCTTCCGACCGGGCAAGGTGCCCCGCCAGGTGCTCGAGGCGCGCATGGGCGGGGCGGTGGCCCTGCGGGCCGAGGCGCTGCGCGAGGCGCTGCCCGACTTCTACGCGCAGGCGGTGGCCGACGCCGAGGTGGATCCGATCGCCCCTCCGGAGATCGACATCACTTCGGGCGAGGAGCACGGGCCCCTCGCCTTCGACGCGCTGGTCCAGGTGCGGCCCACCGTCGCCATCATCGGTTACGCCGGGCTGCAGATCACCGTTCCTTCGCCGGCGGTGAGCGAGGACGAGGTCAACGAGCAGGTCGACCGGCTGCGCGAGACCGATGCCGAGCTGGTCGAGGTGGGGCGCCCGGCGATCGACCGTGACAACGTCACCATCGACCTGGTGGGCACCGGGACCGACGGCTCCGAGGCCGTCAACGTGTCGGACTACCTCTACGAGGTGGGCAGCGGCCGGGTGGTGGAGGCCCTCGACGACCAGCTGCGCGGGGCCAAGGTGGGCGACGTGCTCTCGTTCAGCGCGCCGGCCGGCGACGCCGGCGAGGTGGCCTTCCGGGTGCTGGTCAAGGACGTGAAGGAGAAGAAGCTGCCGGCCCTCACCGACGAGTGGGCGGTGGAGAGCTCGGAGTTTTCAACGGTGGTCGAGCTACGCGACGATTTGCGGGCCCGGATCGGGCGGGTGAAGGCCCTGCAGGCCCGGCTCTCCCAGCGTGAGGCCGCCCTGGACGCGCTGGTCGAGCTGGTGGACGACGACGAGGTGCCCGAGGTCCTGGTCGACGAGGAGGTCCGCCAGCGGGTCCACGACCTCAGCCACCGCCTGGCCGAGCAGAAGATGGGCATCGAGGAGTTCCTGGCGGCCACCGGGCGCACCGGCGACGACCTGGTGGCCCAGGTCAGGGGCGAGGCCTTCCGGGCCGTCAAGGCCGACCTCGCCCTGCGGGCCCTGGCCGACGCCGAGGCCCTCGAGGTCGACGACGCCGAGATGGACGCCGAGCTCGACGCCATGGCCGAGCGCATGGGAACCGACCCGGCCGAGCTCCGGCGCCAGCTTGACCACGCCGGCAGGAGCGGCGCGGTACGCTCGGAGCAACGCAAGTCCAAGGCACTCACGTGGTTGATGGACCATGTGGCGATGGTCGACGAGGAGGGCAACGAGGTCTCCCACGACGAGATGGTCGCCCTGACCGACACACTGCTCCAAGTGGACGACGCGGCGGGTGGCGGGAGTGCCGCCGGTGACGCGACGGCAGGCGGGGAAGCGGACGAGGAATCGACAGCACGAAAGACCGAGGGTGCCAAGCAATGAACATGCGAGAGGACCGATTCAGAGCCAGCGGCTATCTGGTGCCGACCGTCGTCGAGTCCTCGAACCGCGGTGAGCGCGCCTACGACCTTTACTCGCGCCTTTTGAAGGAGCGGATCATCTTCCTCGGCACGCCGATCGACGACACGGTGGCCAACCTGGTCTGCGCCCAGCTCCTTTTCTTGGAGTCCGAGGAGCCCGACAAGGACATCCACCTCTACATCAACTCGCCCGGCGGCGACATCACGGCGCTGTTCGCCATCTACGACACGATGAAGTTCATCAAGGCCGACGTGTCGACCTTCTGCTTCGGCCAGGCTGCCTCGGCGGCGGCCGTCCTGCTGGCCGCAGGGGCACGACAGAAGCGCTTCGCCCTGCCCCACGCCCGCATCCTGTTGCACCAGCCGTTCGGTGGCGTGGAGGGCCAGGCCAGCGACATCGAGCTGCAGGCCAAGGAGATCCTGCGTATGCGCGATCTGCTGACCGGGATGCTCTCCGCCGACACCGGGCAGTCGCACGAGAAGGTCGCCAAGGACACCGACCGCGACTTCGTCATGACGGCCGAGGAGGCGGTGGCCTACGGCGTGATCGACGAGGTCATCTCCACCCGAGACGTGGCGCCGCTCGAAGCGGTCGGCGCCGCGTAGGTCCAGCGGAGGGCGGGCCGGTGGCGAAGTTCGGAGAGGGCGGGGATCTGGTCAAGTGCAGCTTCTGCGGCAAGTCCCAGAAGCAGGTCAAGAAGCTGATCGCGGGGCCGGGCGTCTACATCTGCGACGAGTGCATCGACCTGTGCAACGACATCATCGCCGAGGAGCTCACCGAGACCGCCGAGCTGAGCTTCGAGGACCTCCCCAAGCCCCGTGAGATCTTCGAGTTCCTGAACGACTACGTGGTCGGCCAGGAGTACGCCAAGAAAATCCTGTCGGTGGCCGTCTACAACCACTACAAGCGGGTGCAGGCCGGTCCGGCCGCCGACGAGGAGGGCGTCGAGCTCACCAAGTCGAACATCCTCCTGCTCGGTCCGACCGGCTGCGGCAAGACGCTGCTGGCCCAGACGCTGGCCCGGATGTTGAACGTCCCCTTCGCCATCGCCGACGCCACCGCCCTCACCGAGGCCGGGTACGTGGGCGAGGACGTGGAGAACATCCTCCTCAAGCTCATCCAGGCCGCCGACTACGACGTGAAACGGGCCGAGACCGGGATCATCTACATCGACGAGATCGACAAGATCGCCCGCAAGAGCGAGAACCCTTCCATCACCCGCGACGTGTCCGGCGAGGGCGTGCAGCAGGCGCTGCTCAAGATCCTCGAGGGGACGACCGCCTCGGTCCCGCCCCAGGGGGGCCGCAAGCACCCCCATCAGGAGTTCATCCAGATCGACACCACGAACATCCTGTTCGTCTGCGGAGGCGCTTTCGCCGGGCTCGACAAGATCATCGACAGCCGGATCGGTCGTAAGGGCATCGGCTTCCGGGCCGAGGTGCGCCAACAGGCCGAGCGCGGCGACGCCGAGGTGCTCCGTCACGTCCTGCCCGAGGACCTCATGAAGTTCGGGCTGATCCCCGAGTTCATCGGGCGCCTGCCGGTGGTCAGCGCGGTCAGCCAGCTCTACAAGGACGCCCTGATCCGGATCCTCGTCGAGCCGAAGACCGCCCTCACCCGCCAGTACCAGCGGGTCTTCGCCCTCGACAACGTCGAGCTCGAGTTCACCGAGGACGCCCTCGACGCGGTGGCCGAGCAGGCCCTTCTGCGGGGCACCGGCGCCCGCGGGCTGCGGGCCATCCTCGAAGAGGTGCTGCTCGACGTGATGTACGACCTCCCGAGCCGGACCGACGTCGGCAAGTGCGTGGTCGACCGGGCGGTGGTGCTCGACCGGGTCAACCCGACCCTGGTGCCCGTGGGCGCCCCTCCGGCCAAGTCGAGCCGGAGCCGCCGGGCCGCCTCCTGACCCAGCCGGTGGCGACCGCCGGCTTCGCGGGCATCGAGGAGGCACTGGCCTGGCTCGACGGCCACACCGACTACGAGTCGACCACCTTCAACCGGCGCTCGCTGCCGACGCTCGAGCGCATGCGCGAGCTCGTGGCCCTCATGGACGAGCCGGAGCGGGCCTACCCGTCGATCCACCTGACCGGAACCAACGGCAAGGGCTCCACCGCGGCCATGGTCACCTCGCTGCTGTCGGCAATGGGGCTGGGTGTGGGCACCTACACCAGCCCCAACCTGACCCGGGTGAACGAGCGGCTGGCCAAGGACGGCCGGCCCATCGACGACGCCGGGCTGACCGAGCTGCTCTCCTCGCTGGCCGCCCTCGAGCCGCTCTTGTCCGAGCGGCCCACCCGCTTCGAGCTGCTGACCGGCGCCGCCCTTCGCTGGTTCGCCGACGAGGCGGTCGACGCCGCGGTGATCGAGGTCGGCCTCGGCGGGACCTGGGACTGCACCAACGTCGTCGACGGGGTGGTGTCGGTCCTCACCAACGTGAGCTTCGACCACACCGAGGTCCTCGGTCCCACGCTCGAGGGGATCGCCCGCGACAAGGCGGGCATCATCAAGGCCGCCGGCACCGTCGTCCTGGGCGAGACCGACCCCGGGCTCGTCTCGATCGTGCGCGAGGTGGCCGAGGCGGCGGGGGCGGGGGAGTTCTGGGTCCGGGGCGAGGAGTTCGACTGCACCGCCAACCTGCTGGCCGTGGGCGGGCGGCTGGTCGACCTGCGGACCCCCGGCGCCGCCTACCACGAGCTGCTGCTACCGCTGCACGGCCCCCACCAGGGGCTCAACGCGGCGTGCGCCGTGGCCGCCGTCGAGGCTTTCTTCGGCCGGCCGCTCGACGAGGAGGTGGTGGCCGACGGTCTGGCGGCCGTCAAGGTGCCCGGGCGCATGGAGGTCGTGGGGCGGCGTCCCCTGTGCCTGGTGGACGGGGCCCACAACGTGGCCGGGACCGAGGCGCTGGGCCGGGCGATCGCCGAGGGCTTCTCGCCGGCGGCCGGCGGCCCCGGGGGCGGCGCGGTGGCCGTGGTGGGGATGCTGGGCGGCCGGGACCCCTCGGCCATGCTGGCCCCGCTCCTCGCCGCCGGCGTCGGCACCGTGGTGGCCTGTGCCCCGGCGTCCCCCCGGGCGATGCCGGCGGAGATGGTCGCCGAGGCGGCCCGGTCGCTCGGGCTGGTGGTCCGCGTGGCCGACTCGGTGGCCGAGGCGGTGGAGGAGGGCCGCCGCCTGGTGACCGACGACGGCCTGCTGCTCGTGACCGGCTCGCTCTACGTGGTGGCCGACGCCCGCGCCCTGCTGCTCGAGGCGGCGACCCGGGGCTGACCGCCGCCGGCCCCACCCTGGTAGGGTCCTGCGCTCGTGAACCGCACCTTGGTCATCGTGAAGCCCGACGGCGTCGAGCGAGGTCTCGCCGGCGAGATCCTCGGCCGCCTGGAGCGCAAGGGGCTCCGGCTGGTGACCGTCGACCTGCGGACGATCTCGGCCGAGACGGCGGGACGTCACTACGCCGAGCACGAGGGGAAGCCCTTCTACGGCGACCTGGTGGCCTTCATCACCCGGTCACCGTCGCTGGTGGCCGTCGTCGAGGGCCCCGACGAGCGGACCTTCGCCGTGGTGCGCACGCTGATGGGCTCGACCGACCCCAAGGAGGCGGCGCCGGGGACCATCCGCGGCGACCTGGCCATCGAGATGACCGAGAACCTGGTGCACGGCTCGGACTCGGTGGATTCGGCGGTGAGGGAGATCGGCATCTTCTTTCCTGACCTGGGCTGACGCCGGGGTGAGTTGTGTGGGACCCCCTGGTCCCATAGCATGAGGCCAGGCAGTGGGAGCCCTGCGGGCGCATGTGCGGCCCGCTGACGCCCCCTCATCTTGCGAGAGGAACCCCAACTGCATGGCCGACAACCGTTTGAATCTGCTGGGCCGCGACATGGCGGTCGACCTGGGCACGGCCAACACCCTCGTCTACGTGCGAGGGCGCGGGATCGTGCTGAACGAGCCATCGGTGGTGGCGGTCGACGTGAAGGACGGCCGTCCGCTGGCGGTGGGGGCGGAGGCCAAGCGGATGATCGGGCGCACGCCCAGCAACATTCAGGCCATCCGGCCGCTCAAGGACGGGGTCATCGCCGACTTCGAGATCTGCGAGAAGATGCTGCGCTACTTCATCCACCGGGTCCACCAGCGCCGGTTCGCCAAGCCGCGCATGGTCATCTGCGTCCCCTCGGGGATCACCGGGGTGGAGCAGCGGGCGGTGATGGAGGCGGCCGAGTATGCCGGCGCCCGCAAGGCCTACATCATCGAGGAGCCCATGGCGGCGGCCATCGGCGCCGGTCTCCCGGTGCACGAGCCGACCGGCAACATGGTCGTCGACATCGGTGGCGGGACCACCGAGGTGGCCGTGATCTCGCTGGGCGGCATCGTCACCAGCCAGTCGGTCCGCATCGGCGGTGACGAGCTCGACGAGGCCATCGTCTCCTTCGTGAAGAAGGAGTTCAGCCTGGCCCTCGGGGAGCGCACCGCCGAGGAGATCAAGATCGCCCTGGGCTCGGCCTTCCCCTTGGAGGAGGAGCTCCACGCCGAGATCCGCGGTCGCGACCTGGTGACGGGGCTGCCCAAGACGGTGGTGGTGTCGACCGAGGAGATCCGCCACGCCATCGACGAGCCGGTGTCGGCCATCATCGACGCCGTGAAGGTCACCTTGGACCGCACCCCGCCCGAACTGGCGGCCGACATCATGGAGCAGGGGATCGTCCTCACGGGCGGGGGCGCCCTCCTCCACGGCCTGGACAACCGCCTCCAGCACGAGACCGGGATGCCCATCGTGGTGGCCCGCGACCCGCTCAACTGCGTGGCCATCGGCAGCGGCCAGTGCCTCGAGGAGTTCGAGGCCCTGAAGCGGGTGCTCATCACCTCCAGCTCACGCTGACCGG
The DNA here is from genome assembly GCA_052145775.1 of Acidimicrobiales bacterium. Taxonomy (GTDB): domain Bacteria; phylum Actinomycetota; class Acidimicrobiia; order Acidimicrobiales; family RAAP-2; genus CAVYPR01. Next base: position 13,718 of record JBKQNY010000054.1, on the reverse strand, counting down.
GCGAGGGCGGTCGCGGTGGCCAAGCGTCGCCGGTCCCCCCGGCGGGCGGCACGGCGGTCCAGGCGGACCCTGACCATCCTGCTGGTGCTGGTGCTGGTCTCGATCACGGTGATCAGCCTTGACGAGAGCGGCCGGACCCACGGCCTCACCTCGGGGGTCAAGTCGTTGGCCACAGACGCCTTCTCGCCGGTGCGCTCCGGCGTCGACGCCGTGCTGCGCCCGGTGGGCGACCTCTTCGCCGGCGCCGTCAACTACGGGTCGCTCCAGCAGGAGAACCAGAAGCTGCGGGCCGAGATCGGGGCGCTGCGCCAACAGGCGGCCGAGGCCCCCTTCCAGAGCCGCCAGCAGCGCCAGCTCCAGCAGCTCCTGCACGAGGCCCAGCTGCCCACAGTGGCCTCGCTGTCGACGGTCCCCGCCCAGACCATCGCCAAGAGCCCCTCGGACTTCACAGCCACCATCACCATCGACAAGGGGCGCTCCCAGGGGGTGGCGGTGACAGACCCCGTGATCGGCGGCGGCGGACTGGTGGGCAAGGTCGTCCAGGCCAGCCACGACACCGCCACAGTCCTGCTGATCACCGCCGGCCAGTCCGAGGTCGGTGTCACATTCGGCAACCCGCCCCAGTACGCGGTGGCCGCCGGCCAGGGGGCGGGGAAGCTGCTGTCGGGGGAGTACATCTCGCCGGACACCCCGGTGCACGTGGGCGAGGAGATGTACACCAACGGTCTGGCCGGGGCGGCCTACCCCAAGGGGATCCCGGTGGCCCAGGTGACCTCGGCCCGCACGCTCCCGGGCGCCGCCGAAAAGACCGTGCGCATGCGGCCCCTGGCCGACCTCTCGACACTGGCCTACGTGCTGGTGGTCCAGTGGAGCCCCTCGCCGTGACCCTGCGCACGCTCGGCCGAGTGGTGGCGGTGGTGGCGGTGACCCTGGTGGTCCAGTTCACCCTGGGCCTCGATGTGTCGGTGGCCGGGGCCCACCCCGATCTCATGCTCCTGCTGCCGATCGCCGCCGGGGTGGTCGGGGGCCCGGCCGACGGGGCCATCGTCGGGTTCATCTCGGGGATGGCCGCCGACCTGCTGCTGCCCACCCCCTTCGGCCTGTCGGCCCTGGTGGGCTGCCTGGTCGGGTACGCCGTGGGCTACGCCGCCGGCTCGACCACCCGGGACGAGTGGTGGCTCTCGGCGCTGGCCGCGCTGGCGGCGAGCGCCGCGGGCGTCATGCTGTACGCCGTGCTCGGGGCGGTGCTGGGCGAGGAACAGTTCTTCAAGGCGGACCTGCTGGCCGTGGTGGCCGTGGTGGGGGTCGCCAACGCCGTCCTGGCCGCACCGGCGGTCCGGCTCTTCGGCTGGGTCCTCGCCGAGACCCAGGTCGACGGCAGCCGGACCCCGGCCACCGGGGCCCGGCGGTGAGACGGCACACCCTCCGCCATCCCATCCGCGGGGACCGCCACTACACGGCGCCGCCGAGCTCGCGCACCGCGGCGCGTTTCGAGGCCCTCCGCCGACAGGCGCGCCTGCGGGGCCCGAGGATCCGTCCCCGCCGGGGGGTGAACGTGGCCGCGCTGGTGGCCTCGCCCGAGGAGACCCCGTCCCGCCCGCTTCTGCGGCTGCGCATCGTGGGGTTGGTGGTGCTGGTCCTCTTCGCCGTGCTGGTCCTGCGGCTGTGGAGCCTCCAGGTCATCCACACCAAGACATACACCCGGGCGGTGAACGCCAACCAGATCCGCTCCGTGGCCCTGCCGGCCCCCCGTGGCCTGATCGTCGACCGCAGGGCCACGGTGCTCGCCGGGAACCGGTCGGAGAACGAGATCGTGCTGTCAAGGGTGGAGGCGGCCCAGCACCCCGCGGTCATCGGCCAGGTGGCGGCGCTGGTCACAGAGACCCCGGCGCAGGTCCAGGCGGCCATCACAGACGTGCAGTACAGCCCGTACGAGCCGGTGCCGATCCTGCGCACAGCCCCCGCCTCCACGGTGCAGTACCTCGAGAACAACCCCGCCGAGTTCCCCGGGGTCTCGGTGGAGCAGGTGACCGAGCGCCAGTACCCCCAGGGCGGGTCGACGGGGGCCTACGTGCTGGGCTACGTGGGTTCCATCACCGGCACAGAGCTGAAGGCCCACGCCGGCCAGGGGTACTCCCAGGAGAGCCAGATCGGCAAGACCGGGGTCGAAGAGGAGTACGAGCAGTACCTGCGGGGGACCCCCGGCATCCAGGACCTCGAGGTGAACGCGCAGGGAAACGTGGTGGGCACGGCGTCCACCACGCGGGCCACCCAGGGCGACACGGTGGTGCTCAACCTCACACTCGGCCTCCAGCAGTACGCCCAGCAGGCGCTCACAGCCGACATGGCGGCCGACCGCCAGCGGGTCACAGCGGGGCGCACCCCCAAGGCCACAGACGGGGCGCTGGTGGTCCTCGACGCCGAGACCGGGGCGGTCCTGGCCCTGGCCTCCTCGCCCACCTATTCCCTCACAACATGGATCGGGGGGATCTCAACGGCCGACTACCAGAAGCTCTCGGCCACGTGCACGCCGCCGCAGTCGGGCGCCTGCCCGCTCAACAACAACGCCATCCAGGGCGTCTACACCCCGGGCTCCACCTTCAAGCTGGCCACGGCCACGGCCGCCCTCAACTCGGGCATCATCGGTCCGACCACGTACGTGGACGACACCGGCATCTTCAACGTGCCCAACTGCACCGAGGGCTGCACCTTCCACGACGCCACAGCGGCCGACGCCGGCGAGGTCAACGTGACCTCGGCCCTGGTGCGCTCGGACGACTACTTCTTCTACGACATGGGCTACCGGTTCTGGTCGGCGTGGCTCACCACAGGGGACAAGGTGGGCCAGACCCCGATCCAGGACACGGCCAACGCCTACGGCTTCGGCGAGCTGACCGGGATCGACCTGCCCGACGAGGTGCAGGGCTCGGTGGCCACCCCGGCCCAGACCAAGCACGAGCACGAGCAGTACCCCAAGACATACCCCAACGGCACATGGAGCGTCGGCACAAACATCGAGATGGCCTTCGGCCAGGGCGCCACCGTGGTCACCCCAATCGAAGAGGCGCAGGCCTACGCCACCTTCGCCGACCACGGCACGCGCTATCAGCCCGAGGTGGCGGCCCAGGTGGTGGACCCCGACGGCAAGGTCATCAAGACCTTCGCCCCCACGGTCACCGGCCACGTGAACATCACCGACTACACAGCCATCCTCGACGGGTTCAAGGGCGTGGTGAACACACCGAAGGGCACGGCGTACAACACCTTCAAGGCCGTCGCCAAGTTCACACTGGCCAGCTTCCCCATCGCCGGCAAGACGGGCACCGCAGACCTCACAGCCAACACAGCCAAGGAGCCCAACTCCTGGTTCGTCGGGTTCGGCCCCACCAACACCACACACCAGTACGTGGTGGCGGTCGTGGTGGGGCAGGGCGGCTACGGCGCCAACGCCGCCGCCCCCGCAGTGGCCAGCGTCTTCAACTACCTCTACGCCAACCCGGTGGCCACAGCGGTCGCCACCCCCACGGCCGCCCACCCCGCCTCCACAGCCGCCCCGACCACCATCCCGGCGGCCGGCAGCGCCCCTCCCGGGCCCACCTCCAGCCCCGCCGGAGGGTGACCAGGGGCGGCCGCCGTAGTATCGGCGTCCATGGAGTCACTCTGGCCCCGGATCGAGCCGCTGCTCATGGGGGTGGAGAAGCCCGCCCGCTACATCGGCGGTGAGCTCGGCGCCCAGCGCCCCGAGCACGGGGCGGGCCGGGTGGCCTGGCTCCTCATCTACCCCGACACCTACGAGATCGGCCTGCCCAACCAGGGGCTGCAGATCCTCTACGAGCTGCTCAACGAGCGGGAGGACGCCCTGGCCGAGCGGGCCTACGCGCCCTGGGTCGACATGGAAGCGGCCATGCGGGGAGCGGGCGTCCCGCTCTTCTCGGTGGAGAACCACCTGCCGGCCGCCGCCTTCGACCTGCTGGCCTTCAACCTCTCGGCCGAGCTCGTCTACACCAACCTGCTCAACCTGGTGGACCTGGCCGGGGTGGCCGTGCGCTCGGCCGAAAGGGGGGCGTCCGACCCCCTGGTGGTGGCGGGCGGCCACTGCGCCTTCAACCCCGAGCCGCTGGCCGACTTCGTCGACGCCTTCGTGATGGGCGACGGCGAGGAGGTGGTGGGCGAGATGAACGAGGCGGTCGCCCCCTGGCTGGCCGAGGACCCCGAGCGGCGCGACCGTCGGGCCGTCCTCGAGGCGCTGGCCCGGGTGGAGGGGGTCTACGTCCCCGCTCTCTACGCCCCCCGCTACGAGGGGGGCACGCTGGTGGCCACCGAGCCCACCGGTCCCGCCCCGGCGCAGGTGGAGAAGCGCACCGTGGCCGACCTGGCCGACTGGCCCTACCCCCGCCGCCAGCTGGTCCCTTTGACCGAGGTGGTCCACGACCGACTGAACGTCGAGGTCTTCCGGGGCTGCACCCGGGGGTGCCGGTTCTGCCAGGCCGGCATGATCACCCGCCCCGTCCGAGAGCGGCCGGCCGACCAGGTCCGCCAGATGGTGCGCGACGGCCTGGCCTGGACCGGCTACGACGAGGTGTCGCTCACGTCGTTGTCGACGGCCGACTTCTCGGGGATCGAGCAGACCGTGACCGAGATCGTCGAGGACCCGCGCCACGGCGGGCGGGTGGCGGTGAGCCTGCCCAGCCTCCGGGTTGACGCCTTCACCGTGGGCACGGCCGCCCAGATCCAGCAGGTGCGCCGCACCGGCCTCACCTTCGCCCCCGAGGGGGGGACCTGGCGGATGCGCCGGGTCATCAACAAGCTCATCACCGAAGAGGACCTCTACGGCGCGGTGGACGCCGCCTTCAGCCAGGGTTGGCGCCGGGTGAAGCTGAACTTCCTGATCGGGCTGCCCACCGAGCGCGACGAGGACGTGGTGGCCATCGCCGAGCTCGGGGCGCGTTGCGTGGAGATCGGGCGCCGCCACCAGCGCTCGGTGACCGTGGTGGCCTCGGTCGGGGGGTTCGTGCCCAAGCCCCACACGCCGTTCCAGTGGTTCGGCCAGGACACGGTGGCCGAGCTGCGCCGCAAGGTAAACCTCCTGCGCGACGCGGCCCGGCCCGCCCGGGGCCTGACCGTGCGTTGGCACGACCCCGAGGCCTCGGTGGTCGAGGGCATCGCCAGTCGGGGCGACCGCCGGGTGGGCGCAGTCATCGAGCGGGTGTGGCGGGCCGGGGGCACTTTCCAGGAGTGGTCCGAGCGGTTCGACCTCGGGCTGTGGGAGGAGGCGCTGGCCGCCGAGGGGCTGACCCTCGACGAGGTGGTCCACCGCCAGCGCGGCCGCGACGAGGCCCTGCCCTGGGACCACATCTCCGCCGGCCTGCACCGCGACTTCCTCTACGAGCAGTGGGAGGATGCGCTGGACGAGGCGGGGCTGGAGGACTGCCGGTGGACCCCCTGCTACGACTGCGGCGCCTGCACCGGCTTCGGCCTCGAGCACGTCGTCGCCTCGGCGGTTCCCCCGGCGGGGGGCAGCCAGGGCACCGGCCAGGACCTGGCCCGCGGCGACCGGGTCCCGGTGCAGTTCACGCCCGGCCCGGCCCGCCTGGCCGAAGCGGCCGCCGGCGGGACCGGCTGACGGTGGGGAGCGAGCCGCCCCCCGGTCCCCCCGGAGGGGGGGACCGGCTCCGGTTCCGCTACACCAAGACGGGCAGGGTCCGCTTCACCAGCCACCGGGACGTGGCCCGGCTGTGGGAGCGGGCCCTGCGGCGCAGCGGGCTGCCGGTGGGCTGGTCAGGGGGGTTCTCCCCCCGGCCGCTGCTCAGCTTCGGCCTGGCCCTCCCCACCGGGGCCGAGTCGCTGGGCGAGTTCCTCGATGTCCGCCTCGAACAGGAAGAACGCGTCGCCGAGGCCGCCGGACCCGGGTCCGGGGCCTTGGTCGGGACCCTGGACGAGTGCATGCCAGAGGGCCTGGTCGTCCAGGCGGTGGGGGTCATCGGCGGTGCCGCCGGGTCGCTCCAGCAGGATGTAGCATCGTGTGCCTGGGATTTGGAGGTACTCGGCGTGACCGCAGCGGAGATGACGGAGAGGGTCGAGCGCTTGCTCGGCTCGTCCAGCGTCGTCATCCGGCGGGAACGCAAGGGTCGACCCGTCGACGACGACCTCCGCCCGGCGGTTCGGACGCTCGCCACCATCGAGGCGGGGGCGGTCGGCACGGCCACTCGGGACGGCGCTTGCCGTCTCCGGGCCGAGCTGGCGACCCAGCCCCGTGGGGTCCGACCGGGAGAATTGCTGGAGGGGCTCGGGGCCGATCTCGTGCTGGCCCGAGCCTGCAGGACGCACCAATGGATCGAGCGCGACGGCGCCCGGTGGGAGCCGCTCACCACGAGTGGCCAGCCGCCGGGGTCGGTCGCGCCGCACGCCTCGGAGCGTGCATCGTGAACCTTCGAAGGAGGGACCTCCCTCATGTCCGAGTCCGACAACGGCCTGCCCACCACCGGGCCGGCTCCAACCGGCGCCTCCCCCGAGGGGGAAGCGCCCCAGGCAGCTGTCCGGGAGGGCGCCGAGGCCGCTAGGCCCGCGGCGGTGGCTGCGCCGTCGTCGCGCCCGCGCATCGGCGACACCCGGCCGGCTCCGCCGTCCATCCGCCCCCAGGTGGTCTCCCAGCCCCCGGTCACCCAGCCCCCGGTCACCGAGCCCCCGGTCACCGAGCCCGCGGCCCGCCGGGATCAGAGCCCGCGCCAGGGAGGCAGCCGGTCGGCCGCCCAGGAGCAGAACGCGCCGGAGCCCGCCGCCGAGGGCGCCCGGCGGTCCCGGGGACGCCGGCGGTCCGGCCGGGACAAGAAGAGCCGCTCGGTCGGCCGCTACCTGGTCTGCGTGCACGTCCTGCCCCACGCCACCCAGATCGCCATGTTGGAGGGCCGCTCCCTGGTCGAGCACTACGTCTCGCGGGCGGCGGACGCCACCACCCAGATCGACGGCAACATCTACCGGGGTCGGGTCCAGAACGTCCTGCCGGGGATGGAGGCGGCCTTCGTCGACATCGGGATCCCCAAGAACGCCGTCCTCTACCGGGGCGACGTCCGCTACGACCGCGACGACGTGGAGGGCGGCACCAGCCAGGGGTCACAGCCCCGTATCGAAGAGGTCCTGCGCCCGGGCCAGACAATCCTCTGCCAGGTGACGAAGAACCCGATCGGGGCCAAGGGGGCCCGCCTCACCCAGGAGGTCTCCCTGCCCGGGCGGTTCGCCGTTCTGGTCCCCAACTCGAGCGCCTTCGGCATCTCCAAGCGGCTGGGCGACAACGAGCGCCGGCGGCTGCGGCGGATCATCGACGACGTGAAGCCCCCCGGCCACGGGCTGATCCTGCGGACCGCCGCCGAGGGGGCCTCCGAGGACGAGCTGCGCCGGGACGTGGCCGGGCTCTTGGAGCAGTGGAAGGCGATCGAGGTCGAATCGGCCCGTTCCAACGCCCCCGGCCTCCTCTACCGCGAGCCCGACCTGGCCGTGCGCATCCTGCGCGAGGAGCTCAACGGCGAGTACCGCGGGGTGATCATCGACGACGCCGCCCTCTACGAGCAGGTCCGCGACTACGTGGCCACGGTCAGCCCGGACCTGGCCGAGCGGGTGGAGTACTACGACACCGCGGCCGAGGGGCAGCCGATCTTCGACCGCTACCACGTCCACGAGCAGCTCCACAAGGCCCTGGACCGCAAGGTCTGGCTCCCGTCGGGGGGGTCGCTCATCATCGAGCGCACCGAGGCGCTCACCGTCATCGACGTGAACACCGGCAAGAACGTCGGCAAGACCAACCTCGAAGAGACCGTCTTCCGCAACAACCTCGAAGCGGCCGAGGAGGTCGCCCGCCAGCTCCGGCTGCGCGACATCGGGGGGATCATCGTGATCGACTTCATCGACATGGAGATCCGCGAGAACCGCGACAAGGTGGCCCAGGCCCTGCGCAACGCCCTGGCCAGGGACAAGACCCGTACCCAGGTGTTCGACATCTCCGAGCTGGGGCTGGTGGAGATGACCCGCAAGCGGATCTCCGAGGGGCTGATCGAGTCGCTCTCCACCGTCTGCGAGGTTTGCAAGGGGCGGGGGATCGTCCTCGACGCCTCGATACTGTGACCGCCTCCCCGACGCGATAGGATCTTCCCCTTATGTACGCCGTGATCAGGAGCGGAGGCAAGCAGGAGCGGGTGGCCGAGGGCCAGCGGCTCCGGGTCGAGCTGCTCGGCGAGCCCGTGGGCTCGCAGGTGACCTTGGAGCCGGTCCTCGTCGTCGACGAGGGGACCGTGCTGGCCACCCCGGCCCAGCTGGCCGGCGTGGTGGTGACGGCCCAGGTGGTCGGCGAGGAGCAGGGCCCCAAGATCAACGCCATGACCTACAAGCCCAAGTCCAACCAGCGCCGCCGGTGGGGGCACCGTCAGCGCTACGCCACGGTGGAGATCACCTCCATCGTTGCCGGCTGACCCCGAGGAGGCACGATGTCGAAGACCAAGGGCGGCGGTTCGACCCGCAACGGCCGGGACTCCAACGCGCAGCGCCTGGGGGTGAAGACCTTCGACGGCACGGCCGTGACCGCCGGGTCGATCCTGGTGCGCCAGCGCGGCACCCACTTCCACCCCGGCGTCAACGTGGGGCGGGGCGGGGACGACACCCTCTTCGCCCTGGCCGACGGGGTGGTCAAGTTCGGCAAGCGCAAGGACCGCAAGCTCGTCGACGTCCTGCCCGGCTAGGGCGGGCGACACCGGGACCCAGCCCCGGGGGCTCGGTCCCGGCTCCTTGCCGGGAGGAGCCGACAAGACGTGGAGCGGGCGCCCCCGCGGCTCGGTCCCGCCTCGCCTGTCGGAGGAACGCCGCCGCCGTCCCACCCTTGGGTGGGTGGCGCCGGCACACGCCACCTCGGGTGCTGACCCCTGACGGCTGGTGGCGGCGGCCGACGGGCTGCCTCGCCACAGGGCTCGAAGGTTTAGATCGTCCCCGAAGTTGGGAAGAGGGGAGTTGACCCTTGTGCCACTCGGTGTCCGCGCCGAGAGCGCGGGCAACCGCACACGCTGCGTCGGGAAGGCGACCACGGCATGGCCCCACGGGACGAGCTGGCCACAGTCCCTGGCGAGGTGGATCTGGACCGTGACCGGATCCTCGTCGCCCGCAGCCAGGCCGGCGACGGCTCGGCCTTCGCCGAGCTCTCCACCTGCTACCACGACCGCCTCCAGCGGTTCTGCTACCGCCGCCTGCGCGACGGCGAGGAGGCGGCGGACGTGGCCCAGGAGGCGTTCACCCGCGCCTGGCGCGCCCTGCCCGCCTTCGCCGGCGAGCGCCGCTTCTACCCCTGGCTGACGGTGATCGCCGGCAATCTCTGCACCGACTGCTTGCGCAAGCGGGCCCGGAGCCAACCCACCGACGAGATCGACCGCCTGGACCCCGGGACCACGAGCCGGCGGCCACCGAGAGCACCGAAGACTCGGTCATGGCCGCGGTGGACGGGGAACTCGTCGTCAGTGCGCTGGGCAGGCTGTCGGACCGGCATCGGCGCGTCCTCACCCTGCGAAAAGGCTCTGGCTTGAGCTACCAAGAGATCGCCACCCACGAGGGCGTCGAGATCAGCACGGTCGAGTCCCTCCTGTGGCGGGCGCGCCAGGCGCTCAAGCGCGAGTACGCCGCGCTGTCGGGCGGCACTCCGGTCGCACTGGTGCTGGCGGCAGGGACCGTGCGCAGACTGACCGGCCGCCTTGCCCGTCGTGTGGCCATGCTGCCGGTGGGCCGGGGAGGCGGCGTGTCGGGCTCCTTGGCCGTCGCGCTTACCTCCGCCGCGGTGGTCACCGTCGCCTTCCTGCCGGCCGGGACGCGAACGCGTCCGGCATGGCCGGCCGCTGTGGCCACCGGGGCGCTCGCGGCCCCGGCCGCTCCCGCCGTGGGCGCAAGGGCCGCCGCCCCGCCCACGGCGGTGGCGCCGGCCGAGAGCCCCGGCTCGACATCTGTCGCGACGCCGCAGCTCCCGGGCGTACCTGGGGGCGGCGCCGTCCCGTCGGCGACCCCGCGGCCCGGGGTGAGCGTCCCGGGGACGCCCCCGCCGCAAGGCGCGAGCGCGACCAGCACGGCGGGGATCGCCACCCCCGAGACCCTCGATCCAGCGGTCAGCGCGGTGAGCGGTCTCACCCCCGGGCTCGCGCCGGCGCCCGGCGTCGTGGCGTCGGCCACGACACAAGCGGTGACAGACCTGGCGGAGAGCGTCACCTCGTCGGTGTTGGAGCCCGTCGGTTCTGCGCTCAGCGCGGCGGGTGATCTCGTCTCGGGGAACCCATCGCTGCTCGGCGTCGCCGTGCCGAGCGCGACAGGCGGGTCGACGACCTCGGCGCCGGGTCATACCGCCGGCGGCCTCCTCTCGTCGCTGCCCTAGACCCGTGTGGCCACAGGACGCACCGGGGCGCGCGGCTTACGCGTCGGGCGAGCCGCCGAGCCCACACATCGGTGTGACCGAGACTCGCACCGTCCGTGCCGACGCCGCGTCCGTCACCGGTCCTCGAGCAGCCCGAGAACGTTGCCGTCGGGGTCGGTGAACGTGGCCACCACCCGGCCGGGGCCCACCTCGCGCACGGGCTCCTTCACGGCTCCGCCCGCGGCGGTCACTTCGGCCAGCTTCCCCTCGATGTCCGACACCTGCCAGTAGGCCACCGGGCCCTCCGCCCCCCCGCCCGGCACGAGCCCGATGTGCTGGCCGGCGACGTCGTAGCCGACGTAGTAGGCGCTGTCGTGCTGGGGGGGGATGCCGAGCAGGGCGGTGTACACGGTCTTGGCCGCGTCCAGGTCGGACACGGGGTGCAGCACGGTCTTGATTCCCTGAGTGGATCCGTCAGACATGGTCGCTCCTAGATTCGAGGGTCACATCGACCCGGTCTCGTACGTCAAGCGTATGACGACACCGAACCCGAGGATGTGACGAATGACCGACGACGACCTGCTGGCCTTGCGCTTCGAGGCGCACCGGGACCGCCTCCGGGCGGTGGCTTTGCGGATGCTGGGGTCGGGCGGCGAGGCGGACGACGCCGTCCAGGAGGCCTGGCTCCGGCTCAACCGCACCGACGCCGACGCCGTGGACAACCTGGGCGGGTGGCTCACCACCGTGGTGGCCCGGGTCTGCCTGGACATGCTCCGGGCCCGGGCCCGCAGGGAGGTCCGAGCCGACGGTCTCCTCGGGCCGGTGGCCGCGGACTCCCCCGAGGACGAGGCGTTGCTCGCCGACTCGGTCGGCCTGGCGCTGCTGGTGGTCCTAGACACCCTCTCCCCGGCCGAGCGGCTGGCCTTCGTTCTCCACGACATGTTCGGGGTCCCCTTCACCGAGATCGCCCCGATCGTGGGGCGGAGTCCGGTCGCCGCCCGCCAGCTGGCCAGCCGGGCCCGGCAGCGGGTGCAGGCGGACCCCGAGGTCCCCGACGTCTCGGCCACCACCCAGCGCGAGGTGGTCGCCGCCTTCCTGGCCGCCTCTCGCCACGGCGACTTCGAGGGGCTGCTGCGGCTCCTCGACCCCACGGTAGTGCTTCGGGCGGACCCGACGGTCGTCGGCTTCGGGGCGGCGGCCGAGGTCCGCGGACCGGTTGGGGTGGCCGAGACGTTCGCCGGCCGGGCCCAGGGGGCGCGGCTCACCCTCGTCGACGGCCTGGCCGGGGCGGCGTGGTCGGTCGGCGGCCGACCGAAGGTGGTCTTCGCCTTCACGGTCAGCGCCGGCCGGGTCGTCGCCATCGAGATGCTCGGAGAGCCCGAGACCCTCGGGGCGCTCGAGCTCGAGCCGCTCGGCGAGCGGCGCCGACGGCCCGCCGAGGGCCCGGCGGGCCCGGGGCCCTCGGGCCGCGAGCTCCGTGCCTAGGTGACCCCGGTCCCTTCGCCGTCCTCCCCGGACGCCGCCCGTTCCAGGACACCGCGGACCAAGGCGGCCACCGTCGGGGCCGCGGCCGCGGCCGCCCCGACCAGTTCGTCCACCCGCACCGGCTCGTCGGCGGTGCCCGCGGCGCGGTTGGTCACCACCGCCAGCCCGAGGACCCGGCCTCCCAGGTGGCGGGCGGCGATGGCCTCGGGCACCATCGACATGCCCACCAGGTCCGCCCCCATCCCGGCCAGCATCCGCACCTCGGCCGGGGTCTCGAAGTGGGGACCGGTCACCTGGGCGTAGACGCCCTCGGCGAGCGACGGGTCGACCTTTTTGGCCAGGCGGCGGAGCGCCCCCGACCAGGTGTCGGTCAGGTCGACGAAGGGCACGCCGTCGGCGTGGTCGGGCGGGACCCCGGTCAGGGGGGAGGACGCGGTCAGGTTGAGGTGGTCGCTGACCGCCACCACCTGGCCCACCTCGAGGTTGGGGCGGACCCCGCCGGCGCTGCAGGTGAGCACCACGGTGCGGCAGCCGGTGGCCATGGCCGTCCGCACCACGTGGACCACCTCGGCCGGGGTGCGGCCCTCGTAGAGGTGGAGGCGTCCTCCCACCACCAGCACCCGGGACCGGCCGATCTCGATCGACCAGGCCTCGGGGCGGTGGCCGATGCCGGTGAACCGGGGGGACCAGGGCAGGGCCGTGAGGTCGATGGGACGGTCGTTCGCCCCCAGCAGCCCGGCCATCTCCAGCAGGCCGGTGCCGAGCACCACCACCGCGTCGTGGTGGTCGACCCCGGCGTGCCGGCTGAGCTCCCGGGCGGCCAGACGGGCCTGCTCGAGGGGGTCGGCGCCGCGGGCGCCGGGCGTGGTCGACGGCATGGCGGCCAGGTTATGTGCCTCACGTAGGATCTCGGGGCGCCCCGCCGTGGGCGCCGCGAGGAGGGCGGAGGAGCGATGGAGCGCACCGAGGTGGCGGCCCCGGCCGGGACGGGGTCGCCCGACCACCCCCTGGCCGCGCTCACCCGCCACGAGATCACCGCGGCCGTCGACGCCCTGCGGTCCGACGGCCGGGTGGGCGAGGAAGCGCTCATCGCCTACGTCGGGCTGGCCGAGCCGGACAAGGAGGCCGTCCGGCGGTTCCTCCCCGGTGACCCGGTCGACCGCCGGGTGAAGGTGGTCGCCCTCTGCGGCCCCGAGTCCGAGGTGACCGAGGCCGTGGTCTCGGTGCCCGACGGCGCCGTGCGCAGCTGCGAGGTGGTTCGCCCCGCCCGCCCGGCCCTGGCCTTCGAGGAGTCGATGCAGGCCATCACCGTGTTGAAGGCCGATCCCGGCTGGCGGGAGGCCATGGCTCGCCGGGGGATCACCGACGTCGACCAGGTCCAGATCGACCCGTGGCCGGCGGGGTCCTTCGGCCTCGACCATGAGGAGGGCCGCAGGATCACCAGGTGCCTCTCCTACTACCGGGAGAGCCCCGGGGACAACGGCTACGCCCGTCCGGTCGAGGGTGTCATCGGCTTCGTCGACATGGGACGCGGCGAGGTGCTCGAGGTGGTCGACCACGGCGTGGTGCCCCTCCCACCGCAGAAGGGGAGCTACTACCCCGAGGACGTGGGGGCGCGCACCGACCTCAAGCCCCTGGCCATCACCCAGCCCACAGGGCCGAGCTTCACCGTCGAGGGGAACCTCGTGCGCTGGCAGCGGTGGTCGTTCCGGGTGTCCATGGACCCGCTCGAAGGGTTGGTGCTGCGCACCCTCGGCTACGAGGACAAGGGGCGGGTGCGCCCCGTCCTCTACCGGGCCGCCATCTCCGAGATGGTCGTCCCCTACGGCACCCCCGACCCCATGCACGCCTGGAAGAACGCCTT
>JBKQNY010000053.1:0-14789 GCA_052145775.1 Acidimicrobiales bacterium | reverse complement strand
CGGGCCACCCTTTATCGCTCCATCCACCGGGGCGATTTCCCGCTGCCGGTGGTCACCATCAACGCCCGGCTGCGCATCCCTCGACGTGCCGTCGAGCAGCTTATCGAAGGGCACGACCAGGGCGCCGATGACAATGGATCGACTCAACCCTCCACCCCGACCACCGGGACCTGCGCGGCTTGCGGGTCGGCGCTCGCATCGCCGTCCAAGAGGCGCCCAATGTGCTCGGCCGCCCGCTGGTCCTCCTCCTCGATGCCATCGGTGTAGTGGCGGGCCATGTGGACCGTCGCCCAGCCGAGGCGGGCCTGCTTCTGGCGTTCCGAGATCACCGAGTCCAGCGCGGTCGCCTGGAAGTGGCGCAGCGAGTGGAGGTGCACGTCGGCGGGGACGCCGGCGAGCGTGCGTACCCGGGAGAAGGCGTGGCTGAACGTGTCAGGACGGGGGGGCTGTGTCCCAGGCAGCTCCATGGCGAAGACGAACTGCTCAGGGCGCACAGCGAAACCGGCGAGGCGGCCTACCCGATCGGTCTCTCGGCGCACCCCTTGGAGGGCCCGAGCGGTACCCTCGTCGAAGCTCACCCGCCGGACGCCGGCCCGGGACTTCGGCTGCTTCACGACCACGCCGCCGGTCACGGCAACCACGGACTCGTCGATGGTGACAACCCGTGCCTCCTGGTCGACGTCGCCCCAGCGGATGGCGCAGGCCTCGCCTCGGCGCATGCCGGTGGCGGCGACCAGGAGGATGAAGGCATGGACCCGGACGTCGTGGGCGCGGGCCGCCGCAAGCAGGCTCCGGACTTCTGCCACCGTCGGCGCCCGGACTTCCTCGGTTTGTTCGTGAAGTGCCCAATCGGGGAGCTCGGTGTCGGCTACCGGGTTCGGGAGCACGTTGCCGCTCCACTTACGCGCCAGCCGGCAGGCTCGGTGGAGCACGGCCCGAGTCTGGCGAACGCTCGCTTCGGAGAGCCCTTTGGCCTTCAGCTCGCGCAGGTACATCTCGACGTCGTAGGGGGAGAGCGAGGCGATGGCCCGCTTTCCGATCGAGTGTTCAATGTGGTTCGAGATCATCGACCGGTAGCGCTGGGTGGTGCTCGGGCTGAGATCGTCCCAGCCGTTGCGCCGCCACCCGTCGATGGCCTCGTTGATGGTCGTGGACGGCCCCCACACCCGGGTGGGGGCCTCGGGCACCACCGACGGTGCAGCTGTCTGGTTGGCCACGAGGCGGGCGAGCTCCCGCTCGGCCGCCCGCTTGGTCCCCCGAAACAGGGTGCTCTTGTGCCGCACCCGCCCCGTCGAGTCGCGGCCCAAGTAGATGCGCAACTCGAAGGCGTCGGGCCCCCTGTCGGGGCGCTTACGCATGCTGCCCGCCATTCGCTCCTCCCTCGCTCTCGTCCCAAAATTGTTGGGACAAGTGTTGGGACAGAGGCTATCAGGGACACTTGCGACAGAGAAAAGTTGCTCTGAACTGGTGGGCCGCCCGGGTCTCGATCCCGGCACCTTGGGATTAAAAGTCCCCTGCTCTTCCCGATGAGCTAGCGGCCCGGATCGGGAAAACGCTACAAGAAAATGTCCGGAACCGAGGGCACGAGTGGCGCCGGGACGGGGCGGTGGCGCGCGGGTCCGCCGTCTACGGCTCGGGCACGGCCACCGGCGGTGGCGGACCCACGTAGCGCGCCGCTGGACGGATGAGCCGGTTCTCGGCCGCCTGCTCCATCACGTGGGTGGTCCAGCCGACGGTGCGGGCGGCGGCGAAGGTGGGCGTGAACATCTCGCGGGGGATGCCGCATCGGTCGAGCACGACGCCCGCGTAGAACTCCACGTTGGTGTAGAGCCGGCGGCCGGGCTTGAGCTCGGCGAGCACCCCGACCGCGGCCGCCTCCACCTCGGTGGCGAACGAGAACATCGGGCCGCCGAGCGAACGGGCCACGTCGCGCAGGAAGCGTGAACGCGGGTCGTCGGTCTTGTAGACCCGGTGCCCGAAGCCCATGACGCGGTCCCCCCGCTCGACCGCGGCGCGGATCCATGCCTCGGCCCGGTCTTGCCGCCCCTCCGGCTGGTCGCCGATGGCGTCGAGCATGTCGAGCGCCCGGCTCGGGGCGCCCCCGTGGAGGGGACCCGAGAGGGCGCCGACGGCGCCGCAGACCGCCGCCGCCAGGTCGGCCCCGGTCGAGGTGATCACCCTGGCGGTGAAGGTGGAGGCGTTGAACCCGTGGTCGAGCACCAAGATGAGGTTCTGCTCGACCGCCCGCGCCTCGGCCGGGTCGGGCTCGGCGCCCCGCAGCATCCACAGGTAGTTGGCGGCGTGACCGAGGTCGGTGCGGGGCGGGACCGGCTGCTCCCCCCGGCGGAGGCGGTGGGCGGCGGCGAGCACGGTCGGCACGACGGCACCGAGGCGCAGCGCCTGCCGGCGCAGCGCGCCTCGGTCGATGTCGAGGGTGGGCTCCCACCCCAGCTCGGCCCCGATCTCTGAGACCGCGGTGCGCAGGACGTCGAGGGGCGCGCCGCGGGCGGCCAGGTCCGGGAGCGTGGAGGCCAGTCCCCCGGGGAGCTCGCGCAGTTCCGCGACGCCGCGGGCGAACCGCTCGCCGGCCAACCGGTCGGGGAGCTCCCCTTCGACCAGCAGGTGCCAGACGTCCTCGAAGGAGCGCCGCGCCGCCAGCTCCACCGCCGGGTACTGGCGGTAGTGGTAGAAGCCCTCCTCGCCGCGGACGTCCCCGACGGAGGTCTCGGCGACCACCACGCCCTCGAGGCCCCGCGGGACGTCGGCGCCGTGCTCGCCCGCCGGCCGCAGCAGGGCCGAGCCGAGTAGGTCGCGGATCGAGACCACCCCCACGAGCTCGCCGTGGTCGACCACGGGCAGATGGCGGTAGCGGCGGTGGGTGAGGCTCTCCCATGCCGCACTGGCCTCCTCGTCGGGCGAGAGCACGTCGGGACCGGCGGTCATCCAGAGCCGCACCGGCTCGCAGTCGGGGTCGGCCGCGGCCGACGCCGCCCGCAGCAGGTCGCGCTCGGTCAGGATCCCCGCCACCTTCGTTCCCTCGGTGACCACGACCGAGCCGGTCCCGGCCTCGTCCATCCGTCGGGCCGCCCCGGTCAGGCTCGTCCCCGCGTCGCAGGTCACCGCCGGCGACGACATCACGTCCTCCACCCTGGTGGTCATGGTCCGGCCCTCCTCTCGTCGTGGCGCACCTCCATGCTGCGCCCCCAGGGGCGAGTTGTAAATATTGATCAAGTCAAGGTTGATCGCCTACAGTGCCGGCGTGGCGCCGATGCTCGAGACCGAGGAGGCGGCGCGCCGTCTCGGAGTGAAGAGGGACACGCTCTACGCCTACGTCAGCCGGGGGCTGCTCGCTTCGCACCGCTCGGCCGACGGCCGCCGCTCGCTCTTCGACGTGGCCGACATCGAGCGGATGGCACGCCGATCGAGGGGAGGGCGGCGCGTCGAGTCCCGGCTCGCCACGGTCACCACCGCCATCACCCAGCTCCGCGAGGACGGGCCTGCCTACCGCGGCCTCCCGGCTGCCGACCTGGCCGGGACGTCCACCTTCGAGCAGGTGGCCGAGGTGCTCTGGACGTCCGGCGGGAGCCCGGCCGACGCGGACTGGGGCCCGGCCCCGCTCGGGCCCGTGCCGGACCTGCCCACCGCCGACCGCCTCCGCTGGGCGGTGGTGATGGCCGGCGCGCGCGACCCGCTCCGGGCCGATCTGCGCCCCGAAGCCGTGATGCGCGCCGCCCGCCGGCTCATCGGATCGATGGTGTCGGTGGTGGGCCGCGCCGACGGCGGCGCGCCGCGGGGCGGGACGTCGGTGGCGGGCCGCCTCACCGCCGGGCTCTCGGCCTCGGCCCCACCGGGCGCGGCCGACGCCCTCGACGCCGCGCTGGTGCTCTTGGCCGACCACGAGCTGGCCACCTCGACGGTCGCCGTGCGGGTCGCCGCCTCGACGCGGGCCGACCTCTACGACGCCGTCTCGGCGGGCCTGGGGACCCTGGGCGGCCCGCTCCACGGCGGTGCCAGCCAGCTTGCCCACTCGTTGCTGGTCGACGCCGAGCGGCTCGGACCGGACCGCGCCCTGAACGAGATCCTGCGCTGGCAGGGGATGCTCCCCGGCTTCGGCCACACCGTCTACCAGCAAGGGGACCCCAGGGCGGGCGTGCTCCTGGAGCGGTTCGACGACCTGGCCACAGCGGACCGCCGGCGGCTCGTGCGTGCGGTCGTCGAGCTGGCCGCGGCCCACGAGATCCCGCTGCCCAATGTCGACCTGGGACTGGCGGCCCTGGTGTGGGCCCTCGACCTGCCGGCCGACGCCGGCCACACCATCTTCGCCGTGGCCCGGGTGGCCGGCTGGACCGCCCACTACCTCGAGGAGCTCGCCGAGCGCCCGCTGCGGTTCCGGGCCAGGGCGATCTACGCCACCGCCGGCTGAGCGGCCCCGCCGGCGCGTGGCCTCAACCCAGGGCGCAGGCCGAGCCGGCGGCCCGGTCGGACGCCGACCAGCCGGGGAGGTCCGTCTCCGGGAAGAAGTCGCCGGAGGCGGGGTCCTGGGTGTAGGGGATCGGCGGGGGGGCGCCCCCGGCCAGCTCGGCCAGCGCACCGAGCAGCACCTCGACGTCGTCGGCGGCGGTGCCCAGGCCGCAGCTGGCGCGCACCGCCCCGGGGATGTGGCGGCGGTCCCCGGCCAGCACCTGGCGCCGGGCGGCGGCCACGTCCTCGTGACCGAGGCCGAGCAGCCGCAGCAGGTAGGGGTGGGCGCAGAAGCAGCCGTGGCGGACCCCGATCCCCCACTCGGCGCTGAGGCGGGCGGCGACCAGCGCGTGGTGGAGCCCCTCGACGGTGAAGGTGGCGACCGCCAGGGTGGGCGTGTCCGCGCCGGGCCCGAGCAGCCGTACGCCGTCGATGGCCGCCAACCCGTCCTTGAGGCGCCGGGCCAGCACCGCCTCGTGGGCCTCGACGGCCTCCCAGCCGATCCGCCCGAGCTCGCCCATGGCCGCGGCGAACGCCACCGCCCCAACCACGTTGGGAGACCCGGCCTCCTCGCGCTCGGGCGGTTCGGTCCAGATCACTTCGTCGATGTCGACCAGGTCGACGGCTCCGCCGCCGGCCAGGAAGGGGTCGCCCTCGGCGAAGGCGGCATACGGCCCGACCAGGGCGCCCGCGCCGAAGGGCGCGTAGAGCTTGTGGCCGCTGAAGGCCACGAACTCCGCCGAGGTCGGGAGCGGCCGGTGGGGCGCGAGCTGGGCCGCGTCGACGACCACCGGTACGCCCCTGGCTTGGGCCGCCTCGCAGATCTCGTCGATCGGGGGGAGCCAGCCGGTGACGTTGGAACCCCCGGTGACCGCCAGCAGCTTCGGCCGCGGCGCGGCGTCGAGGGCGGCGACCACGTCGTCGACGGCGAAGGTCCCCTCCCCGTCGCACTCGACGTAGCGCCGCTGGGCCACCCGGGCCCACGGCAGCAGGTTGGCGTGGTGCTCGACCACCGTGGTCACCACCACGTCGCCGGGGGAGAGCCGGAGGCGGTAGGCGAGGTGATTGAGGGCCTCGGTGGTGTTGCGGCAGAGGATGGCCACGTCGTCGCCGCCCGCTCGCCCGCAGAACTCGAGCACCCGTTGGCGGGCACCCTCGTAGGCGGCGGTGGACGTGCGCGACTTGTAGCCGGCGCCGCGGTGCACGCTCGAGTACCAGGGGATGAAGGCGTCGACCTCCTCGGCCACGACCGCCATGGCCGGCGTCGAGGCGGCGCAGTCGAGGTCGCGGTAGGGGCGGGGCGTCCCGTCGAGGCAGGGGACCTCCAGTCCCGCCCCGACCAGGGCTGCCAACGGGCCGTGACCGCCCCCGGCGCCTCCGGTCGCCGGTGCCGTCGCCGATCCCGCCGCCATCGTCTCAGCCTACGGGTCGAGGTGGCAGGTAACGTGACGGCGTGGAGCCGCTGGAGCGTGACTACGGCGCCGCGCTGGCCGAGGCCGAGCGGGTGCTCGATGGCGTGGACGGGGCGCTCGAGCGGCTCGACGCCGGCACCTACGGCCGCTGCGAGCTGTGCGGGGCGTCGATTGACGACGGTCGGCTGGCGGCCACACCGCTCGCCCTCATCTGTGAGCGGCACCTGACGGCGACCGCCGGCTAGATACCCGCCGGGCGGGCGGCCCGGGGCCGGCGGATACGCTCGTCTGATGGGCAACGACCCCGCGGAGCGCTGGAACGAGCTGGGCGCCTTCATCCGCGAGCAGCGCAACACCGCCAGGCTCTCGCTGCGCCGCCTGTCCGAGCTGGCGGGGATCTCCAACCCCTACCTGAGCCAGATCGAGCGCGGCCTGCGCCGACCCTCGGCCGAGATCCTCCAGCAGATCGCCAAGGCGCTGCGGATCTCGGCCGAGACGCTCTACGTCCAGGCCGGCATCCTCGACCCGCCCGACGGCTCCCCGGACTTGGCCCGCCAGATCCTGTCCGACCCGCACCTGAGCGAGGAGCAGAAGCAGGCGCTGGTCCGCATCTACCTCTCCTTCCGACGCGAGTTCGAGGGAGCGTCCGGGGCCGGGGCGGAAGATCCGCCCGACGCCGCCGAGGCGACCGGAGGCGTCCCGGCGCCGGTCGAGGCGTGGGCCGGGGGGGCCGAAGACCCGCACCGGTAGGATTCCGGCGACATGCGACGGCTGGCCGTCCTCTCGTTGCACACCTCGCCCCTGGCCCAGCCGGGCACCGGCGACGGTGGCGGCATGAACGTCTACGTGCGCGAGCTGGCCACGGCGCTGGCCCGCAGCGGTGCCGCCTGTGACGTCTTCACCCGGGCGTGGTCGGACGATCTCCCGCCGACGGTGGACGTCGAGCCCGGCCTGTGCATCCACCACGTGCCGGCGGGGCCGCTCGGCCACCTGGCCAAGGAGCGGCTGCCCGAGGTGGTCGACGAATTCACCGACGGGGTGCTGGCCCGCATGACCGGGCCCCTCGGGCAAGGCCCCGTTGGGAGCGCCGGGGACGAGGCGCCCCCGTTCGAGGCCGTCCACGCCAACTACTGGCTCTCGGGGCTGGCCGGCCACGCCATCAAGCACGAGCTCGACCTGCCCCTCGTCTCGACCTTCCACACCCTCGACCGGGTGAAGGCCGAGGCCGGGCCCGAGGAGGTGGAGGCCGACACCGCCCACCGCCGCGCCGAGGCCGAGTCGGCCATCGTGCGCTGCTCAGACGCCGTGCTGGCCTCGTGCACGGTGGAGGCCGAGCAGATCGCCGACCTCTACGGCGCCGACCGCTCGCGGATCGCCGTGGTGGCGCCGGGGGTCGACCACGCCTTCTTCGGACCGGGGCACCGCCCGCAGGCCCGGCGAGCCCTCGGGCTGCCGGCCGACGGCACCCTCCTGCTCTTCGTCGGGCGCATCCAGCCCCTCAAGTGCGCGGACCTGGCGGTGCGCACTCTGGCCGAGCTGGCCCGGGACCCCGGCGCCGACTACCGCCTCGTCGTGGTGGGCGGTCCGAGCGGTCCCCACGGCGACGAGGCCTACCGCGAGCTCGTCACCGGGGCCAAGGAGCTCGGGGTGAGCGACCGGGTGACGCTGGTGCCGCCCCAGCCCCACGAGCTGCTCTCCACCTGGTACCGCGCCGCCGACGTCTGCCTGGTGCCCAGCCGCTCGGAGTCCTTCGGCCTGGTGGCCCTGGAGGCGGCTGCCTGCGGCACCCCGGTGGTGGCCTCGGCGGTGGGCGGGCTCACCACCCTCGTCGACCACGGGCGGACCGGCTTCTTGGTGGAGGAACCCGACCCGGGCGCCTACGCCGACTGCGTACGGGCGATCGTCTCGGAGCCCCTCTTGGCCGAGCGGCTGTCCACGGCCTCAGTGCTGCGGGCGCGCCGCTACACCTGGCGCCAGGCGGCGGCCACGCTGCGGACGGTCCACGACGAGCTGCTGGAGGGCCGGCTCGTCGAGTGCTCCTGACCGGGACGCCGCCGGTGCCGCTGGTCGACCTGCCCGACGACGAGGTCATGGCCGAGGTGGCGGCCCGCATCGACGCCTGGACGGCACGCGAGCTGTCCGAGGACGGGAACTTCGGGCTGGTGGCCGCCGAGCGCCAGCTGGTGGGGGACCGCACCGCCTCGCACCGGTGGTACCTGCGGTTCCGGGGGGAGGAGAAGGACTTCATCACGGTGTGGCTGACGCTGCACCAGCGAACCCTCCACCACGAGGCCCAGTTCATGCCGGCCCCCACCGAGCACGTGGCCGAGGTCCTCGCCTACCTCATGCGCCGCAACGCCGACCTCTTCGACATGGCCTTCTGTCTGGGTCCCGAGGACGCCGTGTACCTGGTCGGCCGGGTGCCGGCCCGCCTGGTGGACGACGACGAGCTCGACCGGATCGCCGGCTCCTCCATCCTCTACGTCGACGACCACTACCCGACGGCCATGACCCTGGCCCACCCCTCCCTCTACCGCCGCCGGCGGCGATGACCGCCGGGTAGCCTTGCCCGATGGGCATAAAGCTGCTGGTCGTCGGGGGCGGCAAGATGGGCACGGCGCTGTTGGGCGGCCTGCTCTCCTCGGGTTGGGCCTCCCCCACCGAGCTGGCGGTGGCCGAACCGGACCCCCACCGCCGGCGGGCGCTGGCCGAGGAGTACCCCGGTCTCATGCTCTTCGAGGCGGTGACCCCGGACCACGTCGACGCGGGACTGTTCGACGCCGACAGCGGGGCCCTGCTGGCGGTCAAGCCCGAGGTTTCCGAGCCGGCCTGCCGGGTGCTGGGCGCGGCCGGCGTGAGCCGGGTGCTCTCCATCGTGGCCGGGATGGCCATCCACCGCCTGGAGGCCTGCCTCCCCCACGACGCGGTGGTGGTGCGGGCCATGCCCAACACCCCCGCCCTGGTGGGAGCCGGGGTGACGGTGATGGCGGGGGGTGGGCGGGCGACCGCGGCCGACCTCGACTGGGCCGAGTCGGTGCTGGCCGCGGTGGGTGTGGTGGTGCGCCTCCCCGAGCGGTACCTCGACGCCGTGACGGGGGTGTCGGCCTGCGGGCCGGCCTATCTCTTCTTGGTGGCCGAGGCCATGATCGAGGCGGGGGTGACGGTGGGACTGGCCCGCGACGTGAGCCGGACCCTGGTGACCGAGACGCTGCTCGGGACGGCCCGGCTGCTGGTCCAGACGGGCGAGACGCCAGAGGCGCTGCGGGCGGCCGTGACCTCGCCGGGAGGGGCCACCGCGGCCGGGGTGCGCACCCTCGAGCAGCGCGGCGTGCGTTCGGCGTTCATCGAGGCCGTGGTCGCGGCCAGCGAGCGCTCCCGCAACCTCGGCCGCTGATCGGCGCACGCCCGGGCCCGGCCGCCCCCACTTTCCCCGCCCCGTGCCAGGGCGTAGTCTCGTCGGGCGCGGAGGGAGTCAGCGGAGATGACTCAGCAACTCGACAACACCAGCACCCGGTTCATGACCGTCGGCGAGGTCGCGGCCATCCTGCGGGTGTCCACCATGACCGTCTACCGGCTCATCAACGCCGGGCAGCTGCCGGCCGTTCGGATCGGCCGGTCGTTCCGGGTGCGCGAGGGGGAGCTCGACCGCTACCTGGACGAGCGCCACACCAGGGCAGGTTGACCCCGACGGCAGCCGGGCCGCCCGGAGCGGGCGCCGACACCGTCTTCTTCCTGTCCGACTACGGCCGGTCCGACGAGTTCGTCGGCGTCGTCCACGCCGTCCTGCGGCGGCTCGCCCCAGGCGCCGCGGTGATCGACCTCTGCCACGACGTGCCGCCCTTCTCGGTGGCCGCCGGCGCCGGCGTGCTCGCCCGAGCCCTGCCGCACTTGGGCCCCGGGGTCGTCCTGGCGGTGGTCGACCCGGGCGTGGGCGGGCCGCGGCGCTCGGTGGTGGTCGAGGTGGGAGCCGGGCCCGGCCCGCGTTGGTTCGTGGGACCCGACAACGGGCTCGTCTGGCCGGCCGTCCAGGCAGCCGGCGGGGCGGTGTCGGTGACCGAGGTGGCGGCACCGTCGGCCGGGGCCGCCGCCACCTTCGATGGCCGCGACGTCCTCGCCCCGGCCGTCGCCGCCCTCTGCGCGGGCGAGCCCCCCGGTGCTTTCGGGCGCGCCGCGGATCCCGAGACGCTCGTCCACCTCGAGGAGCCGGCTCCCGAACTGGTGGAAGAGACCGGTGGCCTCCGGCGGCTGCGGTCCGTGGTGACCTGGGTGGACCGGTTCGGCAATGCCCAACTCTCGGCCGGCGGCGACCTGCTCCCTCCGACAGTCGGCGAGGTGACGCTCCACCTGGCCGGATTGCCCCCCCGGCGGCTGCCGCGGGTGCGGGCCTTCGCCGACCTCGGCGCGGGGGAGGCGGGGGTGCTCGTGGACGCCAACGGGCGCCTCGCACTGGTGGTCCGGGAGGGTTCGGCGTCGGCCGGGCTGGGCCTGTCGGCGGGCATGCCGGTGGAGGCCGTCTGGTGAGCGGGCAACCCCCCTCGGTACGATCGGCGGCGGTGGCCGACGAGCGCGGTGATCCCCACTCCCGCAAGATCTCCGAGGCGACGGTGGTGCGCCTCCCGATCTACCAGCGGATCCTGGCCGAGCTGGAGCGCGGCGGGACGGCGACCGTCTCCTCGGCCCAGCTGGCCGCCCTGGCCCGGGTCAACGCGGCCAAGGTCCGCAAGGACCTCTCCCTCCTGGGCTCCTTCGGCACCCGGGGGACCGGCTACGACGTCTCCTTCCTCCTGTCCCAGATCGACCGGGCGCTCGGCATGGGCCGGGACTGGCCGGTGGTGGTGGTGGGCATCGGCAACCTGGGACGGGCCCTTGTCAACTCCGAGGGGTTCTCGTCCCGGGGATTCAGGGTGACGGCCCTCTTCGACGTGGACCCCGCCGTCGTCGGCAAGCGGGTGGGCCCGGTCACGGTGCGCCACGCCGACGAGCTGCCCGCCCTGGCGGGCCCGGACCGACCGGTCATCGGGGTGGTGGCCACCCCGGCCTCGGCGGCCCAGGAGGTGGCCGACGCGCTGGTGGCCATGGGGGTCACGGCGATCCTCAACTTCGCCCCCCGGATCCTGGCGGTCCCCGACGACGTCCTCCTGCGCTATGTGGACCTGTCCATCGAGCTCCAGGTGCTGACCTTCTACCAGTCGCGGCGAGAGCTGCCCTCCGAAACCGACAGCCCCGCCCTGCACTCGGTCGGGCTCTCCATCGACCTCGGGGCCGAGTACAGCTAAGGCCCGTTCGGGGGTCCGGCGACTGGCGTCGCCGCGCCCCGCCCGGCATGCTGGAACCGAGCGGGTGGGCATCGGGCCCGCCCCAGGCGCACGGGTCCCGTCCCGGCACCCGGCACCCGTGGTGCCGCGGGCGACCGGTACGGCCCGGGGAGGCGACCGACCCATTGTCCGTGGTGGTGGTAGGGCTGGAGCACGAGCGCACCCCGCTGGACCTGCTCGAACGGGTCACCGTGGGCGACGCCGAGCTGGGCAAGGTGCTGGGCACGCTGCGCGACCGGGCGAACCTCTCGGAGTCCGTGGTCCTCTCCACCTGCCTGCGCACCGAGGTGTACGCGGTGGTCGACCGGTTCCACGACGCCGTCCACGAGATCCACGAGATCCTGGCCGAGAAGGCGGGCGTCGAGGTGGGCGAGATGGAGGAGCACGCCAGCGTGCGGTTCGACGACGCGGTGGCGGTCCACCTGTTCTCGGTGGCCTCGGGGTTGGAGTCGGCGGTGCTCGGCGAGGGAGAGGTGCTGGGGCAGGTGCGCAGGTCCTGGGAGCGCGCCCAGGACGAACGGGTGGCCGGACCCGTCCTCTCTGAGCTCTTCCGCCACGCCCTGCGGACCGGCAAGCGAGTGCGCTCGGAGACCGCCATCGCCCGCGGGACCACCTCGTTCTCGCATGCCGCGGTGGAGCTGGCCGAGTCCCGCCAACCGGGAGGGCTGGCCGGCTCGACGGTGGTGGTGGTGGGGGCGGGGGAGATGGGCTCGGGGGTGCTGGGGGCGCTGGTGTCGCTGTCCCCCGCCCGGCGTCCGGCCGAGGTTCTGGTGGCCAACCGCACGGCGGCCCGGGCCGCCAGCCTGGCCAAGGCCGTGCCCTCGGGGGTCACGGTGCGCACCGTCGGCATGGCCCAACTGGCGACCGCCCTGGCCGGGGCCGACGTCGTGGTGGCGGCGGTCGAGGCCGAGGCGCACGTGGTGACGGCGGACGACCTGGCCCCGGTCGCACGGCGCGACCGACCACTCCTGGTCGTGGACCTCGGGATGCCCCGCAACGTCGAGCCGGCGGCCGGGGACCTGCGCGGCGTCACCCTGCTGGACATGGGCCACCTGAGCTCGGCCGTGGCCCAGGCCATGGCCGAGCGGCGGGTGGAGGCCGAGGCGGCGTCGGAGATCGTGGGGGAGGAGGTGGACCGCTACCGGGCCGCCACCCGCGCCAGGGGCGCGGCCCCTGTGGTGGCCGCCCTGCGCACCCGGTTGGAGGACGTGCGCGCGGCGGAGCTCGAGCGGCGCAAGGGACAGTTCGCCTCCCTCTCCGACGACGACTGGGCGCAGGTGGACGCCGTCACCCGGGCCGTGCTGGCCAAGCTGGTCCACGAGCCGACGGTGCTGCTGAAGGAGACCGCCGGCACCCCCCGGGGCGAGCGGCTGGTGGAGGCACTCCGCCTGCTGTTCGACCTCTAGGGGCGGTGGCCCGCCTCCGCCTGGCCACCCGGGGGTCACCGCTCGCCCTCAGGCAGGCCGAGCTGGTGGCCGACGGTCTGGCCAGGTTCCACCTGGGCGTCACCGTCGAGAACGTGGTGGTGCGCACGACCGGCGACCGGCACGCTGACGTGGCCCTCGACCGGATCGGCGGCCAGGGGGTGTTCGCCAAGGAGGTCCAGGCGGCGGTGGCCGAGGGCCGGGCCGACCTGGCGGTGCACTCGGCCAAGGACCTCCCCTCGCAGTCCCCTCCCGGCCTGGTGCTGGCGGCGGTGCCGACCCGGGCCGACCCGCGCGACGCCCTGGTCGGCACGGCCCTGGCCGACCTCCCGCCCGGCGCCGTGGTAGCCACGGGGTCGGCCCGCCGGCGCGCCCAGCTGGCCAACGCCCGCCCGGACCTCACCTTCGTCGAGCTGCGGGGGAACATGGGGACGCGCATGGAGCGCGCCGAGGACGGGTCCGTCCACGCCGTGGTGGTGGCCGTGGCCGCCCTGGAGCGGCTGGGCTGGAGGGAGCGGCTCACCGAGGTGCTGGCCCCCTCGCTCATGCTGCCCCAGGTGGGGCAGGGGGCTCTCGCCCTCGAGTGCCGGGCCGACGACGAGTCCGCCGTCGCCCTCCTGGCCTCCCTCGACGACCCCGAGAGCCACCGGGCCCTCGCCGCCGAGCGGTCGTTCCTCGCCGCCGCCGGCGGGAGCTGCGCGGTGCCGGTGGCGGGCCTGGCCGAGCGCGACGGCGACCGGCTGCGTCTCACGGCCATGGTGGCCAGCGGGGACGGCCGGGTGGTGCTCCGGGCCGAGCGCGCCGGCACCGACCCCGAGGCCCTGGGGAGGGAGATGGCCGAACACCTGCTGGTGGGCTGCGGGGGCCGCTCCGTCGAGGGGTGGGAGGCGGGCCGGCCGCCCGGCCGGCCGCCCCTGTGACCGTCTACCTGGTGGGCGCGGGCCCCGGCGACCCGGGCCTGCTCACCCGGCGGGGCGCAGACCTGCTGGCCCGGGCCGACGTGGTCGTCTACGACCGGCTGGTGGACCCCGCGCTGCTGGCCCTGGCCCCGCCCGGGGCGATGCTGGTCGACGCGGGGCGGGCCGGCGGCGGGTCGCCCGCCGGGACCGGGCGCCAGGAAGAGATCGACGCCCTGCTGGCCCTCCACGGGGTGCAGGGCCGCACGGTGGTGCGCCTGAAGGGGGGCGACCCCTTTCTGTTCGGCCGCGGCGGCGAGGAGGCCGAGGCCCTGACGCGGGCCGGGGTGGCCTGGGAGGTGGTGCCCGGCGTGTCCTCGGCCACCGCGGTGCCGGCCTACGCCGGTGTCCCGGTGACCCACCGGGGGCTGTCGACCTCGGTGACCGTGGTGACCGGCCGGGTGGGGGGGTCCGGCGGAAGCGGGGTGGACTGGGAGGCGCTGGCCCGGATCGACGGCACCCTGGTCGTGCTCATGGGCATGGCCAGCCGTTCGGAGATCGCCCGCCGGCTGGTCGCCGGCGGCCGGCCGGCGGACACCCCGGTGGCCGTGGTCGAGTGGGGGACCACCCCGCAACAGCGGGCGGTGCGCACCACCCTGGCCGGCCTGGCGGACGTCGCCCTCGGGGCCCCGGCGGTGGTGGTGGTGGGGCCGGTGGCCGCCCTCGACCTCACCTGGGCCCCGGACCGCCCCCTGGCCGGGACGACCGTCGTGGTCACCCGGGCACGCGGCCAGGCGGCCCCGCTCACCGACGCCCTCCAGGCCGCGGGGGCGAGAGTGGTCGAGGTCCCGGTGGTCGAGATCGCCGACCCCGACGACGGGGGCGCCGCCCTGCGGCGGGCGGCGCAGGCGGTCGCCTCCTACGACTGGGTGGCCTTCACCTCGGCCAACGCCGTCCACCGGTTCGTGCCGCTGCTGCGCGACAGCCGGGGCTTCGGCCCGGCGCGCCTGGCCGCGGTGGGCGACGCAACCGCCGAGGCCCTGGCCGCCTACAACCTCGTGGCGGACCTCGTGCCGGAGAGAACCGACGGGGCCGCGGGGGCCGAGGCGCTGGCGGCCGGCTTCGACGCTGCGCCGGCCGGCGGCCGGGTGCTCTTCCCCCGGGCGCAAGGGGCCCGGCGCGCCCTGCCCGACGGATTGGCCGCCCGGGGCTGGGCGGTCGACGAGGTGGTCGCCTACCGCTCCGTGCCGGCGCCCCCGCCGCCGGCGGCGGGGGCCGACG
>JBKQNY010000052.1:0-42995 GCA_052145775.1 Acidimicrobiales bacterium | reverse complement strand
GGCCCCGGCGGTGGTCTGGAATGTGCTGTACGGGATCGGCCAGGTCCCTGTTGTCGGATCGGGCTTGAGCAGCGAGGTGGCTGCCTTGAGCGATGTTGTCGACGGCGCGACGTAGGTCCCTGTCGTCGTCTCCAGCGCCGCCGTCTGCAGCAGGTACCGCTGGGCGTCGGCGAGCGGGGTGATGCCGATGAGGAAGCGGAACCCGGGCGACTGCCGCTTGGCCGCAGTCAGCTTCTCGCCGGCCGGGGAGCCCTGGATCGGCTGTGTGCAGGTGGTCGTCGAATTGGGCTGGTTGAACTGGACTGCCTGGCTGATGTCCTCGAGGTTGGCGAGCGGCGCCGCCACCAGCGGCTGGTACGGCACCGGCTCGGAGTACAGGCAGTTGTTCAGCTGTCCGCCGTCGGCGTCGTAGTATGTCGTCGGCTCGAACGTCGACAGCAGAGGCCACTGGTCGACCGGGAGCTGGATTCCCTGATAGGCCGGGTTGACGACCATGCCCCATCTGTCGGGCGTGCCGTTGAGCCAGGCACGCGCCGCCGGGTCGTCGTTGATGTAGGTCGTGAGCGCCTCCATCACGTCCGAGTCACTCGACATCGCCACAAGCTCGGCGGCTGCCTCCGAGAGCGTGCCGCTGATCTTGATCTCCGGGATCCCCGGGTTGAGGGCGATGAACTGGGGGTCCTGGGTGATGTTGAGCGGGTTGTGGGCCAGCGCGGGATCCTCCTGCTGGACGAAAGAGTCACCCGGATACGACTCGGTCAGCAGCTTGGCCAGCAGCAGCGGTGTGAGCTTGAGGGAGGTGTAAGGGAGGCCGTTCGAACCGTCGATGGCGTAGGAGAGGGCGAAGCCCGTGGCCGCCACGGGCGCGTTGACGACGGGCTTGCCGTAACCGCCCGGTTGGCCGTAGCTGGTGAAGGCGGCGTCGACGTTGCCCGTGGCCAGGAGGTTTCGGGCCTCGGGCTCGCCGGTCTGGACGTGGACGAAGGAGAAGCGATCGCTGGTGCTGGTGCAGAAGTGCGGCTCCCACTGCGTCGTCGCCTGGATCATGAGCTCGGAGCCGAACACCTGGACGACGTTGTTGCCGGCGGACTGCGTGACGGAGCACAAGTCAGGCGAGGGCGCGAAGGAAAGGGGCACCGTGATCCGGTTGCGCCAATTCGACGGGCTCCACCAGAGGGCCCCGGTGACCGAGACGTCCCGGACTGTGCCCGGTATCTGGTTTGGTGTCAGGCCCGCTCCCGGTGTGTACATCCCTGTCGTCTCGCACTGGGAGACCTGGGTGGCAGTGGGGGCAGGTGAGGCCGCCGTTGGGGAGGGGTTGCAGCTGACCCCCATGATGGGCACGGCGACCAGCGCGCAGGGCACTGTCGCCGAGCATCCCAGCGTCTGGTTCTGGGCGGACGTCCAGACGTCGAAATCCGCGCTCCCTGTCCCCCCGGTGCCGGTCACGCCGAACGTCTCGTTGCTCGGGAGCGCCGAGCCCGCCACGTCGTTCGCCTCCGGCGGCTCCCCGGCACAGCCAAGCGGTCCACCGTCGTAGACCTGGCCGTCGGCGGCGTCCCAGGGGACCCAGTACTGGACGGGTGCATTTCCCTCCAGGGCGCACGCAGTTCGTATTGATGTTACGAGCTGCCAAAGTGTCGAGTCTGTCGCCGGCGGCGTGTTAGCCGGGTTCTTTGCGATTGTCTGGATCGCGCCGTAGGTCTTGCCGCCGTCGGTGACCCAATCATTCTTCTTGTATGTCTTTGTGGCCGACCACGCCCCTCGTGTTGGGCCGCTCGGCAACTGCAATGGCGACGGCTCCCCGACCTCGGCTGCTCCCGGATTGGCCGCGTACTCGTCCAACCGGTACGGCGGATAGCCGTCGCCCCGGCTGGACTGGTAGCGCTCTGTCGAAGCCTGCGTCCAGCACGTTTCGGGGCTGAGGCGCTGTGTGGGTTTGGCGCTTGTCGAGTCGATGCCCCGGCACTCGAGTAGGACGAACGGGTACTCCTCGTACTCCGCCTGCGAGGAGTTCTGGTCGGAGACGATGGCGCCCGTCGGGTGCGCGCCGGACCATGACACGGCGATCTCTTGGCGCCCCTGGAGCCCGGTCGTCTGGCTCACGTGCAGCGTGACTGTCTTGGAGTCGACCACCACGTTCTGCCCGCCCTGGACCTGGTCGCGGGTGACGGTCTTGGTCACCGTCACGCTCCCCGCTGTGCTCTTGGTCGACGGAGCCGCGCCGGCACCGGCGCCCAAGAGCACCGTGCCCATGACCATGCAGATCACCGAGGCCGCGGACAGCAGGCCGGCCCGCCGGCTCACTGCGCCGCCTCCCGTCGCCGCCGGACTCGGCGGTACCCGAGTCCGACAGGGACCAAGAACACGACGAGAAGGAGTCCGACGACGAGTGGCCCGGTCGCCCCCATGAATGTCAGCGCGCCCTTCGCCGGGAGAACTGCCGACTCTTGCTGCAGCTGATCGGTGTCGCTCGCACCGCTGGCTCCGGCCCCGGGCGATTGACCTCCTGCCGCCGTTCTGCCGGTCGCGGCGCCGCCCCCGGAGGTGGTCGCGGCATTCTGGGTGGACGCCGAGGCCCCGACCGCCGACGTTCCGCCGCCGGCGGCGGTCGACGACGAGCTCGAGCTAGAGGTGCCGGCGGCCGCGTTGGCGGCTCCGGCCGCCGAGGCCCCGGGGTAGGACCCAGAGACTGTCGGCGTGGCACCGATCCCGTTCGGCGTGACGCCCGCTGCGCACGGTCCGGCTCCCTGCGCGTCGCATGACGGAGGCAACGGCGCGATGGTCGTCAGATAGTTGACTGTCGGGTTACCGGGAACGAAAGTGGGTTCGTCGCAGTTATTGATTGTGATCTTTGTGAGGCTGATCGAGGGATCTGCCTGCTGGAGCTTGCGGATCTGGCCGAAGGCCGCTGTCACCAGGTTCACCGGAAGCGGTGAGTACCCGAGGGGGCCGATCTCCTTCTGGCCCTGGCAGATGCCGTAGTACGCGAAGTCGGCGATCGCCTGGCGCTTCCCCGGTGTGATCTTTGTCTCAGGCTTGGGATAGGCGCCGGTCGGCTCGATCATGTAGACGTAGGAGGAGAGCGGGTACGTCCGGGGATCAGTGTCCGTGTAGACGTTGTCCAATGTCTGCAGGAGGTAGCGCGACGAGCTGGGGTTCATTGTGATCTGCGCCTTCTCAAGCGCCACCGCCACGTTGTACTGCGTCGGCAGCGTGTAGTACCCACCGTCGTTCAGCACCTTGGCGACCGGGTAGTTCACACTCAGGGCGAACGAGTACTCCACGTAGCCGATCGAGCCGTTCGCCTCGCTCGAAGAGACGTAGTTCATCGCCGCGTTCGAGCCGTCCTGGGCGATCTGGCTCCCTTGGCGGGGGAAGTACTCGGTGGCTCCCGGTGTCCCCGAGAACGGCTGCCAGATGTTCGGGAACTCCTTTGCGAAGTAGTTGGTGAGCTGCTCGGTCGAACCCGAACCCTCCGACTGGACGACCGGGACAATCGGCAGTGTGGGCAGGGCGTGACCGTTGTTGTCGGCCGTGATCTCAGGGTTCGACCAGTTCGTGATCTGGTTCGTGAAGATCTTGGCGAGCGTCTGACCCGATAGGCGGAGGTTCTCGACCTGGGTCCCGTCGATGCGGATCTGATAGGGGAAGGCGGTGCCCCCCGCGGCGATCGGGAGGTAGGCGTACTGCCGGCCCTGTGAGGTGTCTGTCACCCCCGTGACCGGATCACGCCCCTGGTAGCCGTCGGCCGTCACGGAAAAGTCCGAGACTTTGTTGGCGAAGTCCTGGCGGCCCTGGGCGTCGCCATCGGGGTTGTACACGACCTGCACCCCTTGTGAGTAGACGTCGGACACCCACTGGTTCACCGCGTTCTCCGCCCAACTCGACCCCGACCCCTCGATCTCGGCAGGGGTCACCGCGCCGGCGGAACCGGCACCGATGAGGACGACGAGCAGCAGGACCGCACAGGTGGCGGCGAATTCGAGGAACCGGGTGGGAGCTCTGCTCTTCATCGCTGCTTCGACCTGTCCCTGAGGAGGAGCCGGGTGCCGATGAAGAGCACGAGCACCAGCGTGAGCAGGACGCTGGCCGCGCCGAAGGCCCGGGTGAGAGCGGCGGGCTCGTGCGAGGTGTACGCCGTGTAGATGAACAGCGGGAGCGAGTTCATCGGCTGGCCGGTCGGGTTGTACGTGAGGAAGGTTGACGCGCCCGAGGTGATCAGCACGATGGCCGTTTCCCCGATCCCCCGGGCAATGGCCAGGATGGTGGCGGTGGCGAGCCCCGCGCTGGCGCTCGGCAGCACGACCTTCCAGACCGTCCTCCAGTGGTTCGCCCCCAATGCGCTGCTGGCCTCGCGCAGCCCGCCCGGGACCACCCTGAGGGCCACCTCACCCGCCCGGGCGATGATCGGCACCATCGTGACGGACATGGCGATCGACGCCGCCAGTCCGGACTTGGGCATGCCCACGCCGACGATCAGCACGGCGTACACGAAGAGGCCGGCCAGGATCTCGGGCAGCGCCGTCATGGCCTCGACCACGGTGCGGACCGTCTGCGCGAAGCGTCCACCCACCTCGGTCATGAAGACCGCCGTGCCGATCCCGAGCGGGACCGAGATGACCACGGCAATGGAGATTTCGACGATCGTGCCGACGATCGCATGGAAGATTCCGCCGTCGTTCAGCGGGGCGGTCGGTGCGACGCCGGCCATGTCGTGGGAGAAGAACCCCCAGTGGATGATGGCCTTCCATCCCTGGGTGAACGTGTAGACGAGCACCGTGCCCAGCGCGAACAGGACGATCAGGGCTACCAGGTACAAGGTGGCCGACACCAGCCGGTCCACCACCATGATCCGAGGGTGCGCCGCAGCCACCAGGCCGCCGTAGACGAGCAGGAAGACGAGGTACCAGCAGACCCCGAAGCCGAAGATCCCGCTGAAGTCGAGCATGTGGAGGTAGCCGACCTCGACGAGCGCGAACGAGGCCGCGATGGCCCCAGCCAGGGACATCCAGTCGTCGAAACTGAACGCCGGGGTCCTGCGGACCCGACGTGGTGCCCTCTCGACACCGGACGGTTCTTGGACCTCGGCGTCCTGGGGTGCCCAATCCACGGGAAGGCCCGCCACCGCCCCCACAATTACGTCGCCCTCGAATGTCGTCATCGTCAGATCTCCGTGCTCGTGCCGCTCCGGCTTCGCCGGATGACGACCGCGGCAGCGCTGTTGACGACCAGCGTGATGAGGAACAAGACGAAGCCAGCGGCGAGAAGCGCCGAGAGCTGGGCCTTCGACGCATCTCCGAAGTTCCCGGCGATCAACGCCGAGGTCGTCTGCGTCCCGGCCTCGAGGATACGGGGCTTGATGATGTACTCCGGCGAGATGATGACCAGGACGCACGCGGTCTCCCCCAGCGCCCGGCCAAGGGCCAGCATCGTCCCGCCGATGATCCCGCCCCTGGAGAACGGGAGGACCACCGCCTTGATGACGCTGAAGCGCGTACCTCCGAGGGCCATGGCCGCCTCACGCTCGCCGATCGGTGCGTGGTCGAACACGGCGCGCATCACGGCGCAGGCCAAAGGGATCGTCATCATGGACACGGCAAGACCCGCGATGAACACCGAGCTCGTGTACGCCGACTGCTGCCAGACCGGCGCGTTGGGATTCGTGTCGACGTGGAAGATGGGGATCCATCCCAGGTACTGGCTCAACCAACGGGAGATCTCGATGGCGCGCGGTTGCAGGAGGAAGAAACCCCACAGGCCGTAGATGATGCTCGGGACCGCAGCCATCAGATCCACGGTGGAGACGAGCCACGACTTGATCCTGGCCGGTGCGTACTCGGTGATGAAGAGGGCGAGCCCCAAGGCCAGGGGGAAGCCCACGGCCATCGCCACCAGGGCGACCTCCACGGTCCCCACCAGCACGGCGGCGATCCCGATCTTGCCCAGCTGAGGTTCCCAGTTGGACTGGGTGAAGAAACTCAGCCCGTAGTGGCGAAGAGTGGGGATCGCCTGGTAGCCCAGGAACACCCCGATGGAACCGGTCACCACCAGGACGAAGAGGCCGACCGACCTGGCCGAACTGTGGAAGATCCGGTCGGTGATGTCGCGTCCGGGCTCCAGGTCCCTCGGCACCATCCTCCCGGCGGAGGAGGGCGACGCCAGCCCCATCTCGGAGATCGTCATCCGAATCTCCCGTGCACGTAGTCGGCGGTCCGGGGGTCCGACGGGTTGTCGAAGATCGTCTCGGTGGTGCCAGCTTCGACGATACTGCCGGGAGTCCCCTGCTCGGCCAGGAAGAACGCCGCCTGCTGCGACACGCGCGCCGCCTGCTGCATGTTGTGAGTGACGATGACGATCGTGACCTCCGAGCAGAGGTCCGAGATGGTCTCCTCGATCCTTCTCGTTGACGTCGGGTCCAGGGCCGAGCACGGCTCGTCCATGAGCAAGATCTTCGGCTCGACGGCCAAAGACCGGGCGATGCAGAGCCGCTGCTGCTGACCACCCGAGAGCTGTCCGCCCGGTCGACCGAGCCTGTCTTTCACCTCTGACCAGAGCCCGGCTTTGGTCAGGCACGACTCGACCAGTTCGCTCCGCTGGGAGCGATTGAGCTTGGTCTTGGTCAGCGTGAGGCCGGCAACGACGTTCTCGGCCACTGACATCGCGGGGAACGGGTTCGGCTTCTGGAAAACCATCCCGATTTGACGGCGAACGTCGGTGAGCCGGTTGCCGGACGCGTAAATGTCCTCGCCATTCAGGAGAACCTCCCCGGCGAGCTTGGCGCCCTTCACGGACTCGTGCATCCGATTGAGGATTCGCAAGAAGGTCGACTTCCCGCAACCCGAGGGACCGATGAGGGCCGTGACCGTCGACGGCGGCACCGAGAGGGAGACGTTCTCGAGCACCATCGTGTCTCCGAACCAGGCACAGACGTTGACGGCGTCGAGGTGCGCGTCGTGGTCGCCGCCGCTCGTTGCACGTGCTCGGGCAGAAACGCCCGTTGGGCCTCCGGAGAGAGCCTTGTCGACGGACTGCAGTCCGGTTGCCTCGGTCAAGGTTCCTGCCCCTATGCCTCTGCGATGCCGACGACGGGTCCTGAGGGCAACAGCGACGCCGCCGACCCAAGGAAGGCGGCGCCCCCGATGACGTGGACTCCTCGGTTTGAGACGACCAGCCACGAACGAGATCCGTTGGGGGCGGTGACACGCACTTCGCCCTCGTTCAGGTGCTGGTTAGCCCGGGAACCCCGCAACCTCCCGGTCCCCACATCCAACACTCCCCCGTTCGCGGCCATTGCCTTCTAACCCGTTCCGGTAGTCGGGACGGCCCCCACCACGTCAGTGACGTGGACTGTGACCCCCGGCAACGAGCCGACGAAGGGTGCGTCCCCGAAGGCGAAGATGCCGCCATCCGAGCCGATCAGCCAGTACCCGGCTGTGTCGCCGGTGTGGACGATGCCGATCACCGGGTGGGCCGGGGTGACCCCGAGAGCGGGCAGTGTGCCGGAGGTGGGCTTCTTGGCGTCGCCGAAGGCGTAGACCGTCCCATTCTGGGTGGTGATCCAGTAGCCCCCGCCTGTTGGCGTCCCGGCGATGGCCGAAACCGGCGACGAGCTGCCCTTGGCTGTGCCGAGCGTCAGGGCGGCCCCGAACCCGTAGACGGTGCCTGTGGCTGATACCAGCCAGTACCCGTTGCCCGATGGGGTCGAGGCGATCCCAATGATGTTGTCGACCGCGATCCCGTTCCCGGGCAGCGAGCCCAGGAACGGCACTGTGCCAAAAGCGAAGACCCCGCCGTCCTTACCCACCAGGAAGTAGCCCTTGTCTGTGTCGGCGGCCACGATCCCCGTGATGGGCTGGGAGGGTTTCACCTTGAGACCCGGCAAGGATCCGAGGAACGGAGCGTTGCCGAAGCTGAAGACCCCGCCGTCGGAGCCGACCAGGAAGTAACCCTGGTCCGTGGTGGTCGGCACCATGCCCACGATGTTGTTGACCTTCACGCCCAGGCCGGGGAGGGACCCGAAGAACCCGCTCGACTGGCCGGTCGGGAAGACGAAGACCCCGCCGTCGCTCCCCACCAGGTCGTAGCCCGAAGAGGACACCGAGCTGACGATGACGCTGAAGGGCCCGGCGGAAGCCGCAGGTGCGACCCCGTTGGATGCCTTCACCGAGTAGGTGAACGAGGTGGTCCCCGACGGCGGCGTCCCGGTGACCGCCCCGGTGCTCGAGTTGATCGCGAGCCAGGTCGGCTGTCCGGAGAGGGCGTAGGTCGGGGCGGGGTTGCCCGATGCGGCGAACGTGTAGCTGTACAGCTTCCCGACGGCGGCCGTGGTCGGCGGTGCATCAGCCGTGAACACCGGGGCGGCCGTGAAGCTGAAGGTCGTCGCCGAGGTGCCCGTGCCCCCCACCGTGGTCACCGAGATCTTGACTGTCGTGGCCCCATGGGCCTTGGTCTTGGCCGTGATGTGTGTGGCGTTGGTGACCGAGAAGCTGGCGGCCGCTGTTGTCCCGAACGTGACCGCGGTGGCCCCTGTGAAGTGAGTGCCGGTGATCACCACTGTGGTGCCCCCCGTGGACGGGCCCGAGGTCGGCGTGAAGCTGGTGATGGTCGGGCCGGCTACGAAGGTGTAGTCGGTCGTCGACGTGGCCGTGCCGCCCGGGGTGGTGACATTGAGCAGGACTGTGCCGGCCGCATGGGCCCTGGTCTTGGCCGTGATGTGTGTGGCGTTGGTGACCGTGAAGCTTGCAGCCGTTATTGTCCCGAATTTGACCGAGGTGGCCCCTGTGAAGTGGGTGCCGGTGATCA
Source organism: Acidimicrobiales bacterium (assembly GCA_052145775.1). Lineage (GTDB taxonomy): Bacteria > Actinomycetota > Acidimicrobiia > Acidimicrobiales > RAAP-2 > CAVYPR01. The sequence goes on along the minus strand of JBKQNY010000052.1, from coordinate 34,190 downwards.
CCACTGTGGTGCCCCCCGAGGACGGTCCCGCGGTCGGCGTGAAGCTGGCGACGGTCGGGGGGGCCTCGAACTTGTAGTCGGTCGAAGACGTGGCCGTGCCCCCCACCGTGGTGACCTTGAGCAGGACTGTGCCGGCTGCATGGGCCTTGGTCTTGGCCGTGATGTGTGTGGCGTTGGTGACCGTGAAGGTTGTGGCCGCTGTTGTGCCGAACGTGACCGCGGTGGCCCCCGTGAAGTGAGTGCCGGTGATCACCACTGTGGTGCCCCCGGTGATCGGGCCCGCGGTCGGCGTGAAGCTGAAAACCGTCGGAGCGGCTACGAACGTGTAGTCGGTCGTCGACGTGGCCGTGCCGGCCGGGGTGGTGACCTTGATCGGGACTGTCCCGGCCGCATGGGTCTTGGTCTTGGCCGTGATGTGTGTGGCGTTGGTGACCGAGAAGGTTGTGGCCGCTGTTGTCCCGAACTTGACCGCGGTGGCCCCTGTGAAGTGGGTGCCGGTGATCACCACTGTGGTGCCCCCGGTGGCCGGGCCATTGGTCGGTGTGAAGCTCGTGATGGTCGGGCCGACCAAAAAGGTGTAGTCGGTCGAAGACGTGGCCGTGCCGCCTGCGGTGGTGACCTTGATCAGGACTGTGCCGACCGAATGGGCCTTGGTCTTGGCCGTGATGTGTGTGGCGTTGGTGACCGTGAAGGTTGTGGCCGATGTTGTGCCGAATTTGACCGCGGTGGCCCCTGTGAAGTGCGTGCCGGTGATCACCACTGTGGTGCCCCCGGTGGCCGGGCCCTTGGTCGGTGTGAAGCTCGTGATGGTCGGGCCGACCAAGAAGGTGTAGTCGGTCGAAGACGTGGCCGTGCCGCCCGGAGCGGTGACCTTGATCAGGACTGTCCCGGCCGCATGGGCCTTGGTCTTGGCCGTGATGTGTGTGGCGTTGGTGACCGTGAAGGTTGTGGCCGTTGTTGTCCCGAACGTGACCGCGGTGGCCCCTGTGAAGTGGGTGCCGGTGATCACCACTGTGGTGCCTCCCGACTCTGGGCCCGAGGTCGGCGCGAAGCTCGTGATGGTCGGGGCAACGGTGATCTTGATGCTGGCTTGCCCTGTCGACTTCGCGTAGTTGCCCGAGGTGGGCATGAACTTGGCGGTGAGCGTCAGTGTGCCGACCGGGAGCGTTGAGTCTGTCAGTGATGCCGTGCCAGCGGAGACCGGCTTTGTCCCGAGCACGGTCGCGCCGTTCAGGAACTGGACGTTACCCGCGGCCGCCGGTGTGACCGTGGCCGTCAGCTTCACGTTCTGGCCGAAGGCCTGGGAGCCTGTCGGTGTCGTGGTCAGCGTGGTCTTCGTCGGAGCTGCGGTGACGGAGTAAACGACGTTACCGACCGAATTGCTGTAGAGCCCACTCGATGTCGGCGTGAAGACCGCGTTGACGAGGTTCGTACCGGCCGGGAGTGTGGTCTCTGTGATGGAGGCCTTGCCTGTAGCCACGGTCACCGGGGTGCCAATGTCGGTCGTCCGGTTGAGGAACTGCACGCTGCCGGTGGCGGCGGGCGGTGTGAGCGCCGCCGTGAACTTCATCTTCGTCCCGTAGTGCTGCGGACTGGACGGGCTGGCCGTCACCGTGGTCACACTGGTCGGGTAGACGACCGACCATGTTGTTCCGGTGATCTTGAGATCGGCAGAGTCATACGTGGTGGACGTCGGCGAATTGCTCGTGATGAGCCGAATCACATAGAGAACGGCGAATGTTGGTGTTGCCGGTGTCGGCTTGTTCGGGTACGTCAAGATGTATGTCTTGAGGCTTGTGTCGGTCAGGGCACCCGTGTAGACGGGGAGCGGTGAAGTCTTGAGCGGCGCCGGTGCCGACGCGTTCGGATAGGCCGTCGTGCCGCCAAGTTGCTCGCCACTCCACTTGCCCGCGGGGACGCCCTTGACCGGCGTGTAGGCGTACAGGGTCGCTGTCTTGTCGTTGGCGTTCAGGACGCTGGTGCCCTCGACGTAGGCGGCGAACGGCTGTGCAGTGATCTTGCCGCTCGTGATCTGGTGGCCTGTGGCGTTGAAGAAGAGCAAGCCTCCTGCAGATGTGCTCAGCGGCAGCGGTTCCCACGGTGCCACCGGCGTGTAGGCGCCGGCCTGCGGCACCCCCACGACCCCGGCCGCCAGGACGGCGCTGCCCGTGATCGCCGCGCTGAGGCTGAGCACGGTCAGCAACCGGAGCGGGGTGCGATTGCGTCGCAGGTTCATCGTCACAAACCTTTCTGAGTGAATTGCTCGACTTTATCAGCTTCATCGTTATTGTTGGTTTCGGGATCGGCGACCACAGCGCTCTGGGATCGAGATCGCCGCCGACGGATCAGGGCGTAGGCCAGCACCCCCAGGACCACCAGGGCGCCAAGCACCAGGCCGATGACCAGGCCGGCGGAGCCCCCCGACGGCGGCCCTCCACCCGCCGCGGTGCTCGATCCCCCACCCGAACTGCCCTGTGCCCCCGAAGCGTGGGCTGGTGAACTGCTTGAGGCCGGGACGGTGGTGGACGAGACGCCGCTGGTGCCGACCGCACCGTGGGCCCCCACCGAGGGCCCCCCGGAGCCACTGGAGCCCTTCTGGGCGCCGGTGGCCGGGGCGTGCGAGGTGACCGAGGTCGTGGGCGGTGCGGTCGTGGTCGGTGCGGTCGTGGTCGGTGCGAGCACCACCTCAGCCGACGTCGCCGTTCCCGCCCCGCAGTTCACCGGCCCGCCCCCGACGGCGTGCCAGGTCTCGCCTGTCACCTGGATGTTGAGGGTCGGATAGTGCTTGGTCGACGCGGGCTGGTCTGTCGTGTCCAGGTACATGCGGAGCTGGATGAAGCCGTCCCACTTGGGAGGGTAGGCCTCGATGAAATCCTTCAGGGTCGGGTCCCTGCTGGTTCCGGCGGCCATCGGAACTGTCGGGTTCGAGTACGAGGAGGCAGCGGTCATTGTCTGACCGCTCCAGTCGCCCGGCGGGAAGCCCTGGAGGGGAAGGAATGCGTAAAGGGTCGCCGTCCGTCCCGAGCCGTTGTAGGGCGCTTTTGCCGGGACGGACGATGCGGCCAGCCAGGCGAACGGGGCGGTGGTGATGCTGCCGCTCGTGACCTGCTGGCCGGCCTGGTTGCACAGACCGAGGTAGCCCGACGAGCTCGGATCGGTGTACGGCACGGCGCCTGTCGCCGTCGCCGGCGCGGCGCTCGCGGCCAAGCCGAAGAGCAGCGCGCCGGCGGCGATGGAGAACCTCAGCGTGCGGGCTCGGCTCACGATTCCACCTTGACGTGCTTTCCCCTCGCCGCACTGGCCACCGTGGCATCCGGCACGGCACTTGCCACTCCCGCTTCGATCCCGTCATGGAGCTCGCCGCCGTCCAGGTCGGCACCAGGCCCGGCGCCGCTCCCGCCGTCGCCGTCGCCGGCACGCCCCTGGCCTCCGTCATCTGGGCCCACGGCCCCGGCCCGACGGCGAGAGCGGCGGTAGAGCCCGGCAGCCACGAGGACCAGGAGGATCAGCACGATGAGGGGCCAGGGGACCGCCCAGAACCCGGAACTCGCGGTCGTCGCCACCGCCTTTGCCCCTCCCCCGAGCGGGTTGTGGCCCCGGGCCGTCACCGATGCGCTGAGGCGGAACTGTGGCCAGACCCCGGCCACCGTGACGCGCTCGTTCACGGCTGCTCCCGGCAGCAGCACCGCGACGGCGGGCACCCTGGTCGTCCGGGCCGAGCCGATCACCTCCGACACGCCGACTGTCTGGGTCACCGCCAGGTCGACGTTCCCGGCGTTGTGCAGCACATAGGTAACCACCGCCTTGCCCTCGCCGAAGGGGTTGAGCGTCTGCTCGTAGGTGGCGTGGAGATCGCCCACCGTCAGGTCCGGGGCGAGCCGGCCGGACACCTGGACGTAGACCCGGGTGCCGACCCGCTGGTAGAGCACGATCCGCTGGCCCGACGAATTGGCTCCCACCGTGCGCAGCGAGGCGACCAGGCCACCCGCATAGTCGCCGGGTGCCGCCGCCGCCGGAATGTGCATGCTGAACGGCACGACGACCGTCCCTGGCGTCCCCGAGGTGCTCTTCGGTGGCACCACGACGGTTGTGGACCCTGCCGGCAGAGCGATCCATGACCCGGCGCCTCTGGACTTGGCGCCGGGTGGGAGGAGCCCGAAGCTGCCGCCGGCCGTCTCCTCTGCGTCCGTGGCGCTCAACCCGAGGGACAGGGGCGCCTTCGAGTAGTTGACCAGGGCTACGTGGTCGTGCAAGACACCGCCGGGAGTCACCCCCAAGTCGAACCAGGACCGGCCGTCGGGCCCAGCACCCGATGACGGTGCGATCCCGAAGGTCACCCGGCCTGTGGATGTGGGAGAAACCGGGCTGATGGTGCTCGGCCCCGAAGTGCGGGCATGTGCCGTCCCTGCATGCGAGTCCCCCGCCGCCAGAACGGTCGACCCGCTATGGGCCCACGCAGGTGCAGCACAACCCACGAGGACCGCTGCCGCAGTCACCAAGCCGAGTGCCACACCGCCGAGCCCGTTCGCACGGACGAAGGAGCGCGACTTTCTTCCTGGCACCATCTCCCCCTTGCCGTCGGATCGCCTGCGCAGCACGCCAGGGGCTGGCGGGGCAGGGCTCCATCGAGGACCGCACTCTATACCTGACTAATCTTCTCAGATTTAGTGTATCGGGTGGATTCCTGACGGGCAAGGCGCCCCCGCCCGGTCCGAGCACGCGGAGATCCCAGTGGGGCTCCGTCCAGTCCCGGCACGCGAAGCGGGAGGGCGAGAACCGGCAGGGGGACCGGTTCCCGCCCTCCCGAGTTGCCTCCGGGGTGGGGGGATACCCCGGGGCGATCCGTCGCCTCCTACACGATCGTGAAGGTGAGCGTGGCGGTGTACTCCCCCGGCGCCACCGACGAGGGCGCCACCAGGTTCAGTAGCCCGTAGATGTAGACCGAGCCGGTGCCCGGAGCGCTGCTTGAGGCGAAGGCGTGCGGCACGCTTGCCAGGCCCTCGCTCCCGCTCGCCCCGGCTGCGTAGACGACGCCACCGTTGCCCACATCGTTGGTGTTGACGGCGATCGTCCCTCCATTGGTGCCCGAGGTCCCGTAGTCATTGCCGGTGAGATACCCCGGCGTGACCCCGGTGAAGGTCAGGTTCTCGGCGTTGATGTCGTCGCTGGGACTCACTTCGCCTCCGCTGGTGAAGTTGGTCACCTCGGCAGATGCGGTCCACGTGTTTTCACCGATGCCGGTGTCGGTGACGGTGACGCCCTGACTCGGATGCGCGGCGCTTCCGAACGGGGCGCTGGCCGAGTAGGTACCGCTCCCCGCGTTCAACGTCGCCGTGCCGAGATTGAACGGGTTGGTCGGCGAGTAGGGGGTCGTGATCGTCAGGGTCCCGGCTGGGATGGCGACCTCGACGTTCTGGGCGGCCGGCGGGTACGAGCCCTGGGCCGGGGCCGTGCAGTCCACGGCCGCCGACGTGGAATTGGCCCACTGGGACAGATTCGACGAGTTGAATGCGGCCACGATGTAGTGGGTTCCGGCCGGGCCGATCGGGTATGTCACGCTCGCTGTCCCTCCGGCCCCGAGGTTCACCGTCTCTAGGGCGATGCTGCTGCCGGTGATGGCGTTCGAATTGGTGGCCCCGTTGTCGTAGAACGTGACGGTTCCCGTCGGTGCGGCGGTCGTGGCCGTCGTGGTCACGTTGGTCACCGACGCCGTCAGCTGGACGAGCGAATTGGTCGTCGCCGAGGTCGGGTCCACCGTCAGCGCCGTTTTCGTGGTGTCGCCGGGAGGCGTCTGCACCGTGAACGACACTGCCGTCGCCGTGGATGACGCGTAGTCGGCGGAGGTCGGGTTGAAGACCGCGGCCAGATCATCGGTGCCGATCGGGAGCGACGTCGTCGTGACCGAGGCGGCCCCTGCGGAAACGATCTGCGGGGAACCGAGATCGACCTCCGGGCCGGCCCCGTTGAGCTGGTACTCGAACTGCACGGTTCCGGCCGGCGTGGTGGAGTCATTGTCGGCCACGGTCGCATCGATCGTCTCCGACGTCCCTGCGTACTGGGGGCTGGAGGGGCTCACCGACGAGATGCTCGCCGACGTCCCGATCGAGGTCACGCTGTAGTTGACCGTTCCCGCCGGTAATTCCGTTGCCGTCGAGGATCCGCTGTAGGCGAGGTCCGTCGCCGGGGTGAAGACGGCATCGAGGGTGTTCGCTCCGAGGGGCAGGGTCACTCCAAGCGACGCCGTGGTGGTCGCCGCGGTACCGGTCGTCTCCGACACCGGCGACCCGATGGGAGAGCCGTTGTCCTCGAACTGGACCGAACCGGCGACTGACGGCGACACCGACGCGCTCAGCGAGACGGACTGCCCGTAGGTCTGCGAACCAGTCGGCGTGGCCGTCAGCGCGACCGTGGTCGGGTTGAGCGACACCGTCGGGTAGACGACGGACCACGTGGTCCCGGTGATCTGGATGTCTGCTGCGTCGTAGGTCGTCGTGGTGGTCGGGTCACTGGTCTTGAGGCGGAGCTCGTAGAGGCCCGCATAGCCGCTTGTGCTCAGTGTGTTCGGGTACTGCCTGGCGTATGTCTTGAGGGTTGTGTCCGTCGGCGCACCCGTGTAGAGCGGCTTCGCCGTGTTGAGCGGAGCCGGGGCACTGGCGTTCGGGTATGTGGTCGAACCGCCCAGTTGCTCGCCGCTCCAGTTCCCCGGGGCCTGGAGGGTCGGCGTGTAGGCGAAGAGCGTCGCCTGCGAGTCGCCGGCGTTGAGGACGGTCGTGCCCTTCGCATAGGCGGCGAAGGGGGCGACCGTCGTGCTGCCGCCCGTGATCTGCTGTCCGGCCGAGTTGTAGAACAGCAGGCCGCCGACTTCCTGTGACGGTGGCGACGTCTGCCACGGGGGGGTTGCGGCCGCCGCCAGGCCGGCAAATCCGGCGACGAGGAACCCGACGACCAGGGAGAGCACCCCCACGATCGCGAGGGGTCTGGACAACTTGCTCATGGTAAAATTCTCCGATCCATTGATGGAAATGGTCCTGTCATGTCTGCTAGGGCATGTCGGCGAGGCCGACCGTCATTGGAGTGCAATGCCGGCCCGGGTTGGGCAGAGTCCGTTCACAAGGTCCTCCGCCCAGCCCGGAAACCGGCAGTCCGCTATGTGACCCCGATGTCGTCGTACGACGGCGTCACGCCGGCGTCGGCCAACAGCGTCTGGGTACTGGCCTTCTCGAAGAACGGCTGGGGTCCGCCTGTGTCCGAGAAGAGGGCCTTCGCCCAATTCAGCGTGCCGCCGGGCTCGATGGGCGTCGTGTCACTGAGGTCGCTCTGACGGAAGATGATGTAGTCGGAGATCGCGCTCTTGTAGACCGGGTTGCTGTCACCGGGCGCCCCATTCAACAGGGCGACGTTTGCACTCAGCGCCGAGCCGCCCGGGAAGACCGTCGCCGGATTGTGGAAGAAGCTGTTGTTCCACAAGCTCAGCCGCCCGGCGGCGAAGGGCACGATGGCATCGGCGGGCCTTGCCGCGCCGGTCACCGCTGTCGGGGCGTTCTGCTCGACCGTCACGATGCTGGTGGACGGCGTGAAAGCGGGCGTTGTACCCGTCGTGTTGTTGTACACCTTGTTGAGCGCCTTGATGAAGGTCTTGTAGACCGACGATCCTGCCGGCGGCAGCTCCGGGATGATCACGTCACTAGAGCCTGAGGTGATCCCTGGCACTGTGCTCCACTTCGCGCCGTTGGTCGAATAGATGTACAGGAGCTGCTGCGCCGAGAGACCGGTGGGCGCGTTCGTCCCGCCGGTGCCGCTGTTCACGGCAATCTCAATGTTGTCGGTCGCGATCTGCACGGTGTGGAGCCCTCCCCAGCCCTGGTTGACGGCCTGGGACTGTTGGGCCGAACTCGGCAGGCTGGCGCTGGCCACGAAGTTGATCTCGTTCGTGTATGTCGGGTTTTGCTTGTGCGATGTCGATGGTGTCGCCTGCCAGTCGGCCAGCAACGCCTTGATCGCTGTCCCGCTGCTCTGGACCCGCTGCACGGGGTACGTGTTGGCCCGCAGCACGTCGGTCGGGTTGAGCGGAATGGGCGACGCCTCGGTCGAGCCGTTGGCGTACGCGCTGCGCCCGTTGCCGTCAGCCGTGGCATCGAAGGCGATCACGCGGTTGACCGTCGCCGACGAGTTGAACCCGAGGCCGCCGTGCGGGTAACCGTTGAGGGCGAAGCCGACCGCGTACTGTGGCGTGTCGCCCCCCACGCCGACAATGTCTCCCGGCTGGGGCTGGTAGTCGGCAAACGCCGATCCCATGCCGACGATCGACACCGCCGCCACCGCGGTGCCCAGTACAGCCCCTCGTAGGAGGACCTTCTTCCTTCTCACGGTTCCCATCCCTTCCTCGGTTGCACGAGTCGTCGCAGGTGCGACGGCTTGAACGGCAAATTAAACTATTCCTACCAATTTTGTCAAGATTAAATAAAGATCCCACGCCAATTGGCTGTGGTTCGGCGGCAGGACGACCGCCGGTCGAGCAGATCCGGAAGATGCCCGGAGCCCTCGGCACGCCTGCATGGCCAGCTGGGGCGGACGCCGATCCACTGGACGGGAGACCGCGGCGCGAGCGGACGGACGTCGGCCGCAACCTCGAGGCAGCAGAGTCCGACTCATGGCCCACCCACCGATGACAGACTGCCGCGATGGACCCCAAGCGCACGCTGGCCTTCGACCGCCGGTTCGGCCGCTGGTTCTACCCGGTCCACCGCCGCGCCTACCGCCTGAGCGGCGGGCTGATCGGCCACCGGTCGCCGATGGGGCCGATGCTCCTGCTCACCACCACCGGCCGGCGCTCCGGCGAGCTGCGGACCACCCCGCTCCTCTACATGCCCGACGGGGAGGACTACGTGGTGGTCGGCTCCAACGGCGGGCGGGACCGGCCGCCGGCCTGGCTCCTCAACCTCGAGGCCTCACCGGCGGCCGAGGTCCAGGTCCGCCGCAAGAAAACCTTGGTCAGGGCGGAGGTCCTGCGCGGGGATGCCGCCGCCGCCTTCTGGCCCCGGCTCACCGAGCACTACGACGGGTGGGCCTACTACCAGCAGCTGACCGAACGCGAGATCCCGGTGGTCCGCCTCGTCACGACCGCTTGACGGCGGGCGGTCAGCGGTCGAGCACCACCACCGAGCGCAGGACCTCGCCGCGCCGCATCTTGGCGAACGCCGCCTCAACATCGTCGAGGCCGATGGTCTCGCTCACGAAGAGGTCGAGGTCGAGCCGGCCCTGGAGGTAGAGGTCGACCAGGAGGGGGAAGTCCCTCGAGGGTAGGCAGTCCCCGTACCAGCTGGGCTTGAGGCTCCCCCCGCGGCCGAAGAAGTCGATCATGGGCAGGTCGATGCGCATGTCGGGCGTGGGCACGCCCACCTGGACCAGGGTGCCGGCCAGGTCCCGGGCGTAGAACGCCTGCTCCATCACCCTGGCGCTGCCCACGGCCTCGATGCACACGTCGGCGCCGAAGCCGCCGGTGAGCCCGCGTACCGCCTCCACCGGGTCGACCCGGCCGGCGTCGACGGTGTGGGTGGCCCCGAATGACTCGGCCCCGGCCAGCTTCTTCGGGTCGATGTCGACGGCGATCACCGTGGCCGCACCGGCCAGCCGGGCCCCGGCCACCGCCGCGCAGCCGACGCCACCGCAGCCGAAGACTGCCACCGTGTCGCCGGGTCCCACCTCCCCGGTGAGCATGGCCGCGCCCAGACCGGCCATCACGCCGCAGCCGAGCAGCCCCACGGCCGCGGGGTCGGCCCGCGGATCGACCCTGGTGCACTGACCCGCCGCCACCAGGGTCTCCTCGGCGAAGGCCCCGATGCCGAGGGCCGCAGAGAGGGGCGTGCCGTCCGCGAGCGTCATGGGCTGGGCGGCGTTGTGCGTGGCGAAGCAGTACCAGGGTCGGCCACGCCGGCAGGCCCGGCACTCGCCGCAGACCGCCCGCCAGTTGAGGACGACGAAGTCCCCCGGGGCGACCGAGCTCACCCCCGGGCCCACCCGCGCCACCGTGCCCGCCGCCTCGTGGCCGAGAAGGTAGGGGAAGTCCTCGCCGATGCCGCCCTCGCGGTAGTGGAGGTCGGTGTGGCACACGCCGCAGGCCTGCACGCTGACCACCACCTCACCTGGACCGGGGTCGGGGACGACGACGGCCTCGACCGAGACCGGCTCCCCTTTCCCCTTGGACACGACTCCCAGCACCGTGGTCGGCATCACCGCTCCTCTCCTCGCCCGGGCTCACGATAGGCACCGGGGCGGCACCGGGACCCGCCGAAGCATCACCCCACGGCGAGGGTCGGAGGCTTAGGGTTCTTGTGGCGGCCTCGCACCGCCGATTGGGACACCGGGCGGTCCCGCCCGGCCGGAGAAAGGCGGGGGAGATGGTTCGCAAACTCGGCGCAGAGATGGTGGGGACGTTCATCCTGGTGTTCTTCGCCGTGGGGGTGGCCACGCTCATGTTCGGCTTCAAGTTCGACGGCGGAAGCGCGGCCGCCGGCGTCGTGGCCACCGCCCTCTGCTTCGGCCTGGTGCTGATGTCGCTGGCCTACGTGCTCGGGCCGATCTCGGGCTGTCACGTCAATCCGGCCGTCACCCTGGGGGCGGTGGTGGCCGGGCGGATGGAGCCGCTCGAGGGGATCTTCTACTGGATCGCCCAGTTCATCGGGGGCATCCTGGGGGCGCTGGTCCTCTGGGCGATGTTTAGCGCCTCGCCGCTCTACAGCCGGTCGAGGATCGGCCTGGGTGCCGACGGCTACGGCTCCGCCTCGGCCATCCACATCAACGCCTGGGGCGCCTTCCTGGCCGAGGTCATCCTCACCGCCCTGTTCGTTTTCGCCGTCATCGGGGTCACCAGCAAGATCGCCAATCCCGCCACCGCCGGGCTGGTGATCGGCCTCACCCTCACGGTCTGCCACTTAATCGGCATCCAGATCACCGGCACCTCGGTGAACCCGGCCCGGAGTCTCGGGCCGGCCCTCATCGTGGGAGGCCTGGCACTCCACCAGGTCTGGCTCTTCATCGTCGCCCCGCTCGTCGGCGGGTTGGTGGGCGCCATGCTTCATCGCATGCTCTTCCCGGCCGACGTGGCCGAGAGGGCCGCGGCCTAGCCCGTCTCGCTCCGTCGCCGCGGCCGGGCGCCGTCGAGTTCAATAGGGGTCGTGACCCACACCAAGCACCGGCTGGCCAGCGTCGACCTCTCGCTCCGCCTCTCGGCTGACGAGGAGGCCGAGGAGCTGGCGGCGATCCAGCGCCGGCTCCTCCACCTGCGCCTCCTCAACGGCGGCCAGCTGGGCGACGGGCGCCTGGGACCACCGGTCTGCGTCGTCTTCGAGGGGTGGGACGCCTCGGGCAAGGGCGGCTGCATCAAGCGGCTGGTGGCCCCGCTCGACCCCCGGCACGTGCGCGTGGCCCAATTCGGCGCCCCTGATCCCGACGAGCTGCGCCACCACTTCCTCTGGCGCTTCTACCCCGCCCTCCCCGGTTGGGGCGGCATGTCCATCTTCGACCGTTCCTGGTACGGCAGGGTGCTGGTCGAGCGGGTGGAGAAGCTGGCCACCGAGGAGCAGTGGCGCCGGGCCTACGAGGAGATCTCCCGGTTCGAGTGGTCGCTGGCCGAAGAGGGCATGATCCTCATCAAGCTCTGGACCCACATCTCCCCCGAGGAACAGTTGAAGCGCTTCGAGGCCCGCCAGGCCGACCCGCTCAAGCGGTGGAAGCTCACCGACGAGGACTGGCGCAACCGGGAGAAGTGGGCGGACTACGAGGACGCGGTCGAGGACATGCTGGCCCTCACCGACCAGCCGAACGCGCCCTGGGATGTCATCTCGGCCGAGCAGAAGCGCCACGCCCGCGTGGCCGTCATCCGCACCGTCATCGCCCGGATGGAAGAGGGGATGCGCCGCTGGGGCATCGAGCCGCCACCGTCCACCGGCGCCGACTACACAGGCGAGACAACGACATTCGGCCGTGCCCGCTCTGCGGCCCCGCAAGGGGGCGCGCCCGGAAACGGGTAGCCGGCCACGTCCGCACGGGACCGATGGCCGAGACCCTCCCGTGCAACAGTGAGGTCGTGCCCGACTCCTGCTCGCGCTACGGCATCACCATCCCGTTCGACGGCGTGTCGCTCAGCGACCACCGCCGGTGGTTCACCGAGCTGGCCGAGCTCGGGTACACCGACGTGTGGTCAGCCGAGGTCGATGGGGCCGACGGATTCACCCCGCTGGCCCTGGCCGCAGCGTGGGAGCCCGCGCTCAACCTGGGCGTGGCCATCGCCCCGGCCTACACCCGGGGGCCGGCCCTGCTGGCCCAGACGGCGGGGGCCATGGCCGAGGCCGCGCCGGGCCGGTTCGCCCTGGGACTCGGGGCTTCGTCGGAGGTGATCGTCCAGCGGTGGAACGCCGTCGACTACGTCGACCCCTACCACCGCGTGCGTGACACCCTGCGGTTCTTGCGCGCCGCGTTCGGTGGCGAGAAGGTCACCGCCGACTTCGGCACCTTCGCGGTGGAGGGGTTCCGCCTCAGCCGCCCGGTCCAGCCGCCGCCGATCTACCTGGCCGCGCTGCGAGCGGGGATGCTGCGCCTGGCCGGCCGCGAGGCCGACGGGGTCGTCCTCAACTGGCTGTCGGCCGGTGACGTGGCCACCTCCCTGGGCGAGGTCGGTCCGGGCAAGGAGGTGGTGGCCCGCATCTTCGTCGTCCCCACCGACGACGCCTCGCTGGCCCGCCAGGTCGGGCGCCGCCTGGTCACGGCCTACCTGAACGTCCCCGCCTACGCCGAGTTCCACAAGTGGCTGGGTCGAGGGCCCCTCCTGCAGCCCATGTGGGACGCCTGGGCGGCCGGCGACCGGCGGGCCGCGCTCGACGCCGTCCCGGACCGGGTCGTCGACGACCTGGTCGTCCACGGCTCCCCCGGCGCCTGTCGTGACCACATCGCCCGCTACGTGGAGGCCGGTGTCACCGTGCCGGCCCTGGCCGTGATCCCGGTCGTCGACCTGGGCGAGGCGGTGCGGTCACTCGCACCTCGGTGACAGGACCCCCGACGGCGCAAGCGGGGCGGTGGTCCGACGTTCGTGGTACGAATCGCGCGTGGACTTCCGCCGGACGGCGCTGACCGAGATCGCCCGACAGGTGCGGACGAAGGAGGTGTCGGCCCGCGAGGTCGCCGCCCACTCACTGGCACGGATCGACGCCCTCAACCCATCGGTGGGCGCCTTCGTCGCCGTCGACGGCACACGGGCGCTCGAGCAGGCCGCCGCGGTCGACCAGATCGTGGCCACCGGCGGCGATCCCGGACCACTGGCCGGTGTCCCCCTCGGGGTGAAGGACAGCGAGGACGCCTCCGGCTACCGCTCCACCTACGGCTCGGCGCTCCTGGCCGACTCGCCGGTGGCCGTCTCGGACTCGGTCCACGTGGCCCGGCTGCGCTCGGCGGGCTGCGTGGTGGTGGGCAAGACGAACCTGCCCGAGTTCGCCTGGTCGGGCGTGACCGACAACGACCTGTTCGGACCGACCCGCAACCCGTGGAACCTCGACCACAGCGCCGGTGGCTCGTCGGGGGGAGCGGCGGCCGCGCTGGCCTCGGGGATGGTGCCCCTCGCCACCGGCTCCGACGGGGGAGGCTCCATCCGGATCCCCTCGGCCTGCTGCGGCCTTTCGGGGATGAAGCCCTCCCTGGGCCGGGTCCCGGGCGGCGGTCCAGAGGCCCCGGGCTGGCTGGACCTGTCCACCAAGGGCCCGATGGCCCGCACCATGGCCGAGGTCATCGCCGCCCTCGACGTCGTGGTCGGACCCGAGCCCACCGACCTGCGCTCGCTGCCGCGGCCCGAGGCCAACTGGCCGGCGGTGCTCGAGGACCCGCACGTCCCGGCGCGGGTGGCCTGGTCTCCCACCCTCGGCTACGCCGAGGTGGACACGGAGGTCCTCGCCGTCTGCGAGCGGGCGCTCTCGGTGCTCGAGTCCCTCGGGGCCGAGGTGGTCGAGGTCGACCCGGTCTTCGACGCCGACCCGGTGGGCGACTGGCTCACCATGGTGGCGGCCTGCCTGCTGCGCACCATGGGGCCGCACCGCGACAGCCCGGCGTGGGGTCGCCTGGATCCGATGCTGGCCGTCGTCGTCGAGTCGGCGCGAACGAGCACGGCCCTGCAGATGGTGGAGGTGTTCGACCGCTGCCACGAGATGAACGTGCGGCTGGTCCGGCTCTTCCACGACGCCCGACTGCTCGTAACCCCCACCACCGCGGCCGCCGCACCGCCGATCGCGCTCGGCGGGTCGGGGATGGTGAACGGGAAGGCCACCCCCAACTGGGTCTCCCTCACCTACCCCTTCAACATGACCCGCTCGCCGGCGGCGACGGTCTGCGTCGGGTTGACCGCGGCCGGCCTCCCGGTCGGCCTACAGCTGGTCGGCCCCCAGCACGGGGACCTGGTCGTCCTGCGCTCGGCCGCCGCGCTCGAAGAGGCCGTCGGCTTCGACGAGCTGGCGCCGGTCGGCGCCTGAGCGGGAAGGCCGAGCCCGCTGGTCGCCGCCCACCCCGGCCTGGCCTGGCTGGCAAAGACCGATGCCGGGGCGGCGTGGCTGGCCGACCTCCCCCGCACGGTGGCCGAGAGCGCCGAGCAGTGGGCGCTCTCGCTCGGCGAGCCCTTCGGGTACGCCCACAGCGCGCTGTGCGTGCCGGCCGTGCGCGCCGACGGGTCGCCGGTCGTGCTCAAGGTCGGATTCCCCCACCGAGAGAGCGAGCTCGAGACCGACGCCCTCGCCCGCTGGGACGGGCGCGGGGCGGTCTCCCTCTTGGACCATGACCCGGGGAGCCACGCCCTGCTGCTCGAACGGTGCCTGCCGGGCACCCCGCTCACCGACGCCGGCCCCGAGGAGGCGCTCGAGGTGCTGGCCGGTCTGGTCGATCGGCTGGCCATACCGGCCGGCCCCCCGTTCCAGTCGCTGGCCGCCGAAGCCGCCGGCTGGCACGACCGGCTCACCGCCAACTGGGAGCGCGCCGGCCGTCCGTGCCCATGGGAACTGGTCGAGGCGGCCATGGCGGCCCTCGTGTCGCTCGCACCCACCCAGGGCGCCCAGGTCCTGGTCCACCAGGACCTCCACTCGGGCAACGTGCTGGCCGCCGAGCGAGCGCCGTGGCTGGCCATCGACCCCAAGCCACTGGCCGCCGAACTCGAGTTCGCGGCGGCGCCGGTCGTACGAGATGCCGCCCTCGGCCACCGGCCAAAGCTCGTCCGCCACCGGCTCGATCGACTCGTGGCTGCACTGGGTCTGGACGCCGAGCGGGCGCGGGGTTGGGCGCTGGCCCAGGCGGTGGCGTGGGGATTCGACGGGAGCAGGCCATCGCGAGCCAACCTCGAGGTTGCGGCCTGGCTGCTCGCGGACGACCGCTGAGCAGCCCGGGGACCGGTCGGGACACCGCGGTCGGTGGATGGGGACCGAAAGCCGCCTGCGGGAGAATCCCTCCGGGGGGCGGGCCGGGACGCCCCGATGCGCCTCCGACGCCAGCGACGCCCTCTCCGGAAGGGAACGATACTGAGGCCATGGCGAGCGTCCGGGGGGCGGCGGATCCGGTTGGCCGCGTCGTTCTTCGGGAGCTACGTCCCGACGATCTTGCGGCGCTAGAAGAGTTCTGGACGCCTGCCGTCTACCGGTGGCTGCCCGAGCTCCTCCAGTCACACGATCGACGGGACCTCTCGGAGTACCTGGACCGCTCGCTGACCGCGGCACGTGAGGAGCCTCGAACCCAGTTCCAGCTCGTCGCCGAGGTCGGCGGACGACTGGCGGGCACCGGAAGCGTCACGCTGTGCGACCAGCACAACGCCAGCGGGGAGATCGGCTACGCCCTGCGGGAGGACGTCTGGAACCGCGGCTACGGCACCGAACTGGCCAAGACGTTGATCGAGACGGGCTTCACCACCTTGGGGATGCACCGGGTCTGGGCGACCGTCCACCCCAAGAATACGGCGTCGACCCGGGTCCTCGAGAAGGCGGGCATGAAGTACGAGGGTCGCCTGCGCGACCACCTCAGGGTTCCCGGTGGATGGCGTGACTCGCTCCTCTACGCCGTGCTGCGGAGCGACCGGCCCGGGTCCCCGCCTGGCGCGGCGGGCGTCTGAGAGGGTCCGGCCTGGCTACTCTCTGACCGAGGCTGAGTCCCTCTTTGGCATACTGGCCGGGCGGCCGCACCGGCTGCACGGAGCCAACCCGAAGGGGGCATCATGGCCATCACCTCCCCGCTAGACGTGGTCCGCCACGTCGGCGACGACGACGCTCCCTGGGTGGACACCGCCTTCGGGATAGACTTGAAGGTTGTCCGCTACGACGCCATGAAAGGCACCTGGGTCATCCGCAATCGCTTCCGGCCGGGCGTCCAGCTCCAGATCCACCGCCACACCGGACCGGTCGACGGCTTCACCCTTTCGGGCCGGTGGCACTACCTCGAGTACGACTTCTACTCGACCGCCGGCTCCTACATCTACGAGCCGGCCAACTCGGTCCACACCCTCAACGTCCCCGAGGACAACGAGGGTGACACCGACGTGCTCTTCGTCATCGAGGGGGCCCTCCTCAACCTCGACCCCGACGGCAAGGTGGAGAGCTACACCGACGGACCCGCCATCCTCGAGGCCTACTACGCCCTCTTGGAGGCGGCGGGGGAGCCCCGACCCAACGGCCTCATCGTCTGACGCCGGCGCAGCCGGGACCGAGCGTGCCGCCCGCCGCCCGCCGCGGGCACGGACTGGCCGAGCCCCTCACCGACCCCTCCCTCTACCTGGGCGACCCCTTCCCCCTCTACGCCCGCCTGCGGGCCGAGGCGCCGGTGGCCTGGCACGCCGATCCGGGGTTCTGGGCCGTGACCACCCACGCCGAGGTGCTCTCGGCCGGGGCCGACCCGGCCACCTTCTGCTCGGGCAAGGGGATCCTGGTCGACGAGATCGGGGTCGAGTACCCCTCGCCGCCCACGATGATGCACACCGACCCGCCGGCCCACACCCGCTACCGCCGGCTGGTCCAGCCCGGCTTCAAGCCGTCGGTCGTCCGCGGCCTCGAGGAGTCGGTGCGGGCCGAGGCCGCCGCCCTCATCGACCGGCTGGAACCGGGCGAGGCCGTCGACATCGTGCCGGCCCTCTCGGTCCCCTTCCCGCTCCGGGTCATCTGCGGTCTCCTCGGCGTGGACAGCGACGAGTGGCCCCGCTTCTACGAGTGGTCCGAGGCGGCTATCCCCGGGGCCACCGACTGGCCGGCGGAGAAGAAGGATGCCCTGCTAGCCGAGATGTTCGGCTACCTGGTGGCGGTGGCCACCGAGCGAAGGTCCGCCCCCCGAGGCGACGTCGTCTCGGCCCTGGCCACCGCCGCCCCCGGTGGCGACCACCTCTCCGACGCCGAGCTCGCCATGTTCTTGGTGCAGCTGCTGGTGGCAGGCAACGAGACGACCCGCAACCTCCTGTCGGGGGGGCTGACCGCCCTGGCCGAGCGGCCCGGGGAGTGGGCGCACCTGCGCCACGACCGCTCGCTGGTCCCCCGGGCGGTGGAGGAGCTGCTGCGCTGGACCACCCCGGTGATCTCCTTCCTGCGCACCGCCACCCGCGACACCGAGCTGGGCGGCCAACCGATCGCCGCCGGCGAGCCGGTGCTGCTCGTCTACGCCTCAGCCAACCGCGACGAAGCGGCATTCGGGCCGACGGCCGGCCGGCTCGACGTGGGCCGCGACCCCAACCCGCACGTGAGCTTCGGCTTCGGCCCCCACTTCTGCCTGGGCGCCGCCCTGGCCCGGCTCGAGGCCCGGGTGGTGCTCGAGGGTCTCCTCGACCGTTTCGGCGCCCTCGAGCCGGCCGGCCCGCTCGAGCGGGCGCCGAGCCCGGTGATCGCCGGGGTCCGCCACGCGCCGCTCGTCTTCCGGGCGGCCTGAGGGGCGCCGGTGCCCGAGCTTCCCCAGATGCAGGCGCTGGCCGAGCGGCTCGGGGCGACGCTGCGCGGCTCGGTTCTCGAGCGCTTCGAGCTGCACGGCGTGAGCGGCCTCAAGACCGCCGTCCCCGACCCCGGCGACCTCGTGGGCCGGACCCTGCGCGGGGTGGGGCGTCGGGGGAAGTACGTGCTGTTCGCCTTCGACGGCGGGCTGCGGGTGGCCCTCCACCTCTCCCAGGCCGGCCGGGTCGATATCGAGTCGCCGCCGAAGGCCACCAGGCCGCGGGGGTCGGTGGTGCGCCTGGTCTTCGGGGCACCCACAGGCGCCGTGACCGGCCTGCTGGTGCGCGAGCACGGCACCCAGCGCCGGGCCGGCTGGTGGGTGCTCTCCCCCGGCGACGACGGGCCGCTGGCCGCCCTCGGCCCCGACCCCTACGACCCCGCCTTCGGTGAGGTGCTCTCCGCCGAGCGCTCCGGCCGGCGGCTCAACACGTGGCTGCGCGACCAGCGGGTGGTGGCCGGCATCGGCCGCGGGTACGCCGACGACATCGCCAACCGGGCCGGCCTCTCCCCCTTCGCCACCGTCGGGTCGATGCCGCCCGAAAGCCGCGCCCGGCTGCTCGAAGCCACGAGGTCCGTCCTCGACGAGGGGCTCGCCCGCGAGCGGGAGCGGACCGGCGGGTTGTCCGAGGCGCGGCTCAGTGGCGGGTTCTCGGTGCACGGCCGGGCCGGGGAGCCCTGCCCGCGTTGCTCGGAGCCGCTCCTCCTGGTCTCCTACGAGTCGCACGAGATCGCCTACTGCCGGCGCTGCCAGACCAACGGGCGGGTCCTGGCCGACCGCCGGCTCTCGCGCCTCCTGCGCTGAGCGGCCGCCGTCGCCGTCCTCGGTGCCGGAGAGCCCGTTGGCTAGTGTCCGGTTCGGAAGGGAGGTCCGTGCGGTGGCGAACCTGGCGGTGCGGACCGAGCACCTCTCCAAGCACTACGGCGCGGTGCGCGCCCTGGACGACCTCGACCTCGAGGTAGCCGAGGGCGAGGTCCTCGGCTACCTCGGCCCCAACGGCGCCGGCAAGACCACGACCATCCGCCTCCTCCTCGGCCTGATCCGGCCGACCGCAGGGAGGGCCGAGGTCTTCGGCGTCGACTGCCAGCGCGACCCGGTGGCCGCCCACCGCCGGCTGGCCTACGTGTCGGGCGAGGCCAGCCCGTGGCCGGCCCTCACCGGGCACGAAACCCTCCACCTCCTGGGCAGGGTGCAGGGCCGGGTCGACACCTCCTATCGCGACGAACTGGTCGAGCGGTTCGGTCTCGACCCGACCAAAAGGATCCGCGACCTGTCCAAGGGCAACCGGCAGAAGGTGGTGCTCATCGCCGCCCTCATGGGCCGGCCCGACCTCCTCGTCCTCGACGAGCCCAGCAGCGGCCTCGACCCGCTGGTGGAACAGGAGTTCCGCAGCTGCGTGCGCGAGGCGCGCCAGCGCGGCCAGACCGTCTTCCTCTCCTCCCATCAGCTGAGCGAGGTCGAGGCCCTCTGCGACCGGGTGGGCATCCTGCGCGACGGCCGCCTGGTCGAGATGGGCACCATGGCCGAGCTCCGGCACCTCTCGTCACTCACCGTGGACGCCACCTTCGAGGGGGCCGTTCCCGACCTCGACGCCGTGCCCGGGGTGAGTGACGTAACCGTTGACGGCGTCCACGTGCGCTGCCAGGTGCGGGGCAGCGTCGAACCGCTGCTCGGGGTCCTGGCCGCCGCCGGGGCCACCCGGGTCCTCTCCCGGGAGCCCTCACTCGAGGAGCTCTTCCTCGCCCGCTACGGCCGCAGCGACTCATCGACCGCGGCGAGCGGTGTTGGCTGAGGCCGTGCGCCCGGCCCCCACGGCCGTCCGCACCTCGGGACGGGTCGTAGCGGGCCTCACGGCGCGGCGCGCCGCCCGCTCGGGCGCGCTGTGGGGGCTCGTGTTCGGCGGCTACGTGGCCGTCGCCGCCCTCTCCTACCTCTCGGCCTACAAGACAGCGCGGTCGAGGGAGCGCCTCGAGGTGGCGTTCGGGAACTCCAGCGCCACCAGTGCCCTCTTCGGCCCCGCCCACCGGCTCCAGACGGTCGCCGGCTTCACCGTGTTCAAGGTCCAGATGGCCTGCATGCTGCTCGGCGCGGTGTGGGGGCTGGCCACGAGCACGAGACTGGTCCGGGGCGAGGAGGACGCCGGCCGCTGGGAGCTGCTGCTCTCGGGCGGGACCACCCGCGCCCGGGCGGCGGCCCAGGCCGTGTGCGGCCTGGCGGCCGGGGTGGGGGCGCTCTGGGCGGTGACGGCCCTGCTGGTGGTGGTCACCGGCCGCTCCCACCGGGTGCGCTTCGACGCCGGAGCGTCGATGTACCTCGCCCTCGCCCTCGTGGCCACGGCGGTCATGTTCGCGGCCCTCGGCGCGTTCTGCAGCCAGCTGGCCCAGACGAGGAGGCAGGCCGTCGGCTACGGCGCGGCCGTGCTCGGCGTGGCCTACGCCGTGCGGCTGGTGGCCGACTCGGGGATCGGCCTCACGTGGCTGCGCTGGGCCAGCCCGCTCGGCTGGGTCGAGGAGCTCTCCCCCTTCTCGTCCCCCCGGCCCTGGGCCCTCCTCCCCATCGCCGCCTTCACGGCGGCGGCGACGACGGCCGCCGTGGTGCTGGCCGGCCACCGTGATCTCGGCGCGGGGGCGATGGCGCGCCGCGCTGTGCCCCGCCCGCACACCGGACTGCTGTCCGGGCCCTCAGGGCTGGCCCTGCGGGTGTCGTGGCCGAGCTTCGTGGGGTGGGGGGCAGCCCTGGCCGCCACCGGCCTCCTGCTCGGGCTCATCGCCCGGTCGGCCGGCCGGACCATCGCCGGCTCGTCGGTGCGCCAGGTGCTCTCCCGACTCGGTGCCCCCGGCGTCGGGGCCGACGCCTACCTCGGCATCGGCTTCCTCATCCTGGCGGTGCTCCTGGGCTTCATGGCCGCCGGGCAGGCCACCGCGGCCCGGTCCGAGGAGTCCTCCGGTCACCTCGAGCTGCTGGTGGTTCGGCCGGTCTCGAGACAGCGGTGGTTCGTCGGCCGGTTGGCTCTGGCCGCCGTGGCCCTGGTGGTGGCCGGTGTGCTGGCCGGGGCGTTCACCTGGCTCGGCGCGGCCGCCGAGCACGCCGGGGTCGGTTTCCCGACCCTGCTCGGGGCGGGGCTGAACGCGGTGGCGCCGGCCGTCCTGGTGCTCGGTGCCGGCGGGCTCGCCTTGGGCCTCCTGCCGAGGGCCACCACTGCCGTCACCTACGCCGTCCTGGGCTGGTCCCTCCTGGTCGTTCTGGCCGGGGGGTTCACCACCCTCGACCACTGGGTGCTCGACACGTCGGTCTTCCACCAGATGGCCGCGGCGCCGGCCGTGGCCGCCGACTGGAAGACGGCCGCCGTCATGGCCGGGGCCGGGGTGGTGGCGGCCGGGGCGGGCGTCCTCACCTTCACCCGCCGCGATCTCTTGGGGGAGTAAGCGGGTCGGCGGTCCGGGCTCCACCGGAGGCCGGCGGCGGTACTCTGCGGCGGCGCGCCCGCACCGAGGAGGCGGTGACATGCCCCCGCACGCCAGGTAAGGACGGGCTTCGGCGACCCCGCCCCCACCAAGACCTGCCCGGACTGCCTCTCCGACGACCTGCCGGCGGCCGCCGCCAAGTGCTAGTACTTCGGCACGGACCAGCCGGTTACGGAGCCCGCGGCGCTCAACGGCGCCCAGGTGGCACGATCGTCGGATGGGCTACGACGTCGAAGCGGTGCCGGCCGCGGCCACCTGGGCCCTGCGCCAGGCGGTGCTCCGGCCCCACCAGGACGTGGCGAGCCAGGCCCTCCCCGACGACGACGATCCCACGACCGCGACGTTCGCCGTGCGCGACCCGAACAGCGCGGTGGTCTCGACCGCCCGGGTGGCGCGCTCCCCGCTCCCGCCGGCCCTCACCCCGCCGCCGGCGCCCGGGCCGGTGTGGCGGCTGCGAGGCATGGCCACCCGGGAGGACGTTCGCGGGCGGGGCATCGGGTCCGCCGTCGTGGGCCGGGTGATCGCCCACGTGGCCGACCACGGCGGCGGGATGCTGTGGTGCAACGCCCGCCTGCCGGCCCTCCCCCTCTACCGCCGGGCCGGCTTCGCCGAGGCCGGGGAGCCCTGGGACGACCCCGAGCTCGGGCCCCACGTCGTCATGTGGCGGGCCGTCACCCCGCTCCCCCCGCGGGTGCCCCCCGGCTGAGGGCCGACGCCACCTCGTCGACGGTGGCCAGGGTGGCCACCAGGGCAAGCGAGCGGCGCACCACCTCGGCCGCGTACTCGGCCGGGAGGCCGGCCACGGCGTCGGTGACGAGGACGACCTGGTAGCCGAGGTTGACGGCCTCGACGCAGAGGCCGAACACGCCCAGGTTGACCGAGACCCCGGTCACCACGACCACCCCGGCACCCAGGGCGCGCAGGGTGGCGTCGAGCGCGGTGCCCGTGAACGGCGAGACCCCGTGGCGCCGGCTGGACACCAGGTCCGAGGGGGCGGGACCGATCCGTGGTGTGAGCTCGGTGGCCGCCGTCCCCTCGAGCAGGTGCTCGGGGCGGCGGAGCACGGCGGTGTGCAGCGGCGTGTTGGAGACCGTGCCCCGGCGGTCGGCCCGGAACTCGGCCGTGCAGTGGACGACCGGCACGCCGGCGGCCCGGGCCGCCACGAGGAGGCGGGCGGTGTGCTCGACGACCCGCGCCCCCCTCGCCGCCTCGGCCAGCTCGGGGAAGCTCGACAGGTCGCCCACCACGCCGCGTTGGATCTCCATGGTGAGCACCGCGGCCGGGAAGCGCCCCGGGAGCACCTGGGGTCGGCCGCCGGGCAGGGCCCGTCCGGCCAGCAGCTCCGCCAGGTCGACCGGCATCTCAGACCCGTCGTCGCCGGGCGGGGTTCACGACGCCGCCAGCACCTCGGCCGCCCACCGGTAGTCGGGCTTGCCGCTGGGAGAGCGCTGGATCACCTCGACGGTGTGCAGCACCCGGGGCAGCTTGTAGCCGGCGATGTGGGCCCGGCAGTGGTCCTGGATGTCCTCGAGCGCCGGGGCCCTCCCCGGGCGGGGTTGCACGATGGCGGCCACGGTCTCCCCCCATCGCTCGTCGGCGGTCCCCACCACGATGGCGTCCATGACGTCGGGGTGCGAGCGCACGGCCGACTCGACCTCTTCGGGGAAGATCTTCTCGCCCCCCGAGTTGATGACGACCGAGCCCCGACCGAGCAGGGTGACCGAGCCGTCCTCCTCCACCGTGGCGAAGTCCCCCGGCATGACGTAGCGGGTGCCCTCGATGGTGATGAAGACCTCCGCCGTCTTCACCGGGTCGTTGTAGTAGCCGAGGGGGATGTCGCCCGAGCGGGCGATCCGCCCGATCACCCCCGAGCCCGGCACGACCGGCCGCAGCTCCTCGTCGAGGACGACCGTCTCGCCCAGCACGTGCACCGTCGGGCCGCTGCGCATGGCGGTGTTGTCCTTGGATATGACGGTCAGCCCGTTGTTGCCGGACTCCGACGAGCCGATGGCGTCGGTGATCAGGATGTTGGGGAGGCGGGCGAAGAAGTGGTCCTTCACCGGGGCCGAGAAGAGGGCGGCCGAGGAGACCACGGCCACCAGCGTGGACAGGTCGTAGTCGGCGCCGTCCTCGTCGAGCGCCTCGACCAGCGGCTTGGCCATGGCGTCGCCGGTGACCATGAGCGAGTTCACCCGCTCGGCCTCGACCAGCCGCCAGACCCCGTGGGGTTCGAAACGGGACATGAGCACGATCTTCGAGCCGACGAAGCTCTGCCCCATCACCGCCCACTGGGTGGCCCCGTGCATGAGGGGGGCGATGGGCAGGAAGGTCATCGCCCCCCCCGCCCCCTTGGCCACCATCTCGGCCGGGTCGGTGATCCGGGTGTTGGTGATCGGGTCCACCCCACCGCCCAGCGCGTAGAAGACGTCCTCGTGGCGCCAGACCACACCCTTGGGCAGCCCGGTGGTGCCCCCCGTGTAGAGGATGTAGAGGTCGTCCCCCGAGCGCGGCCCGAAGTCCCGCTCGGGCGAGGACCCGGCCATCGCCTCCTCGTAGTCGACCGCCCCCGCCGGCGGTTCGGCGTCGGTCCCGTCGTCGACCACCACCAGGTGCCGCAGTTCGGGCAGCCGGGGCAGCAGGGCGGTCACGTGGGGGGAGAACTCCCGCTGGAAGACCAGCGCCACGAGGTCGGCGTTGGAGAAGAGGTAGGCCAGCTCCTCTTCGACGTAGCGGTAGTTGATGTTGATCCACACGGCCCGCAGCTTGAAGACGGCCCAGGCCGTCTCCACCCACTCGACGCTGTTGAGCGAGTAGATGCCGACGTGGTCGCCGGGCCCCACCCCCTGGGCGGCCAGGTGGTGGGCCAGCCGGTTGGCCCGGGCCTCCATCTCGGCGTAGGTGCGGCGCTCGCCGTCGGCCACCAGGTACTCCCGTGTGCCGTAGGCGTCGACGGCCGCCTCGAACAGGTCAGCGAGGTTGTACGGCATGCGGCGATTAGTAGAACAGGTTCTCGCGGGGCGGGCAACCGGCCAGTCGGCCGCTCAGCCCTGCTCGGCCACCCAGTCGGCCGCCTCCCTGCGGTGGCGGCCGTAGTCGATCTTGCCGTTGGCGGCCCGGCCCAAAGAGTCCACCACCCGCACCCGGCGGGGCGCCTTGTAGCCGGCTAGGTGGGCGTGGACGTGGTCGATCAGCTGGCCCTCGGCGGGGGTCGCCCCCGGCGCCGCTGCCACCACCGCCACCACCTGCTCGCCGAAGCGGTCGTCGGGGACGCCGACCACCACGGCGTCGCCCACTCCGGGGAAGGTCTTGAGCACCTCCTCCACCTCCTCGGGGAAGACCTTCTCGCCGGCCGTGTTGATGCAGACCGAGCCGCGGCCCAGCAGGTGGATGGTGCCGTCGGCCCGCACCCGGGCGAAGTCGCCGGGGACCGCGTAACGCACGCCGTCGACGACCCGGAAGGTGGCGGCCGACTTCTCGGGGTCCTTGTAGTAACCGAGGGGGATCCGGCCGCCCAGTGCCAGCACCCCCACCTCCTCCGAGCCGGGCTCGACCACCCGGCCGTCGGAGGAGAGCACCTTGACCTCGGGGCCGAGCGTGAAGTCGGCCGTGGCCGCCGCCGATCCGGCGGAGGAGACCGAGACCCCCATCCCCAGGGCCTCCGAGGAGCTGAAGGCGTCGACCAGGAGCATGGCCGGGTGCTGGGCCAGGAGGCCCGCCTTCACCTGCTCGCTCCACATCGCCCCCGAGGAGATGATCCCGGCCACCGAGGAGAGGTCCCAACGGCCGGGGTTGGCCTCGAGGGCGGCGAGCATCGGCCGGGCGAAGGGGTCGCCCACGATGGCCAGGCCCCGCACAGCCTGGCGCTCGACGGTGTCGAAGAGCTCGACCGGGTCGAAGTGCCGGCCCTCGAGGAGCACCACCCGGCCGGCCTCCGACAGGCACTCGATGGCCATGAAGCCGCCGGTCCCGTGCATGAGGGGGCAGGCCGCCAGGAGGGACAGCCCCGGGCCCGACTCGGCCAGGTCGCGCCGCACGCCGTCGAGCCCGCCGTCGGCGTCGTAGCGGCGGAAGGCGCCGGCGTTGAGGCGGGCGAAGAGGTCGTCCTGGCGCCACATGACCCCCTTGGGCAGGCCGGTGGTGCCCCCGGTGTAGAGGAGGTACAGGTCGTCGCCGCTGCGCCCCCACCGGGCGCGGACCCGCCCGGGGGCCGAGGTGGCGGCCTGCTCGTAGGGGTCGGCCCAGTCCGGGCACGGCCCGCTGCCGTCGTCGACGAACAGCCAACGCCGCACCTTGGGCACGCGCCGGCGCAGCCCCGCCACCCGTTCGGTGAAGGTCCCGTGGAAGACCACGGCGACGGCGTCGGCGTTGTCCCAGAGATGGACGAGCTCGTCGTCGAGGTAGCGGTAGTTCGTGTTGACCGGGACCAGCCCCACCTTCATGGCCCCGAACGCCGCCTCGAGGTACTCGGGGCAGTTGTAGAAGTAGAGGGCGACCTTGTCCTGGCGTTCGGCGCCGGCGTCGAGGAGCCAGCGGGCCACCCCATCGGCCCGGCAGTCGAACTCGGCCCAGGTGCTCGACCGCTCCCCCTGGGCGACGGCCGGCGCCGCCGGCAGCTCCTCGGCCACCGCCTCCCACACGTCGGCGTAGTTCCAGTCGGTCACAGTCGGCTCCCCCGCGGGCCTCGGGGGACGCCCGTCGGCGCGTGAAGCCTACGCTTCGCCGGTGGACCTCGGACTCCCGGGCGACGACGATCCCGGCCGCCGCGAGGTGCGCCGCTGGCTGGCCGACCACCCCCGGCCGACCGGCCGCCAGCTGGCCGAGGCGGGGTACGTCGTCCCCCACTGGCCCCGCCCCTGGGGCCTCGGAGCCGACCCGGTGCGACAGCTGGTGATCGACGACGAGCTGCGGCGGGCGGGGGTGCGCCGGCCGGTCAACCCGATCGGCATCGGGTGGGCCGGCCCCACCCTCCTCTTTGCGGGGACCGAGGAGCAGCAGGAGCGCTGGCTCTGGCCGCTCCTGGCCGGCGAGGAGTTCTGGTGCCAGCTCTTCAGCGAGCCGGGGGCCGGCTCGGACCTGGCCGCCCTCGCCACGGCGGCGGAGGCCGACGGCGACGGGTGGGTGGTGCGCGGCCGCAAGGTGTGGACCAGCTTCGCCCACGTCGCCCGGTTCGGCATCCTGCTGGCCCGCACCGACCGTGCCGCCCCGCGCCACCGCGGCATCTCGTACTTCGTCTGCCCCATGGACGCCGACGGCGTGGAGATCCGCCCGCTCGTCGACATGACCGGGGCCCACGCCTTCAACGAGGTCCTCCTCGACGGGGTCCGCCTCCCGGCCGACCACCTGGTGGGCGGGGTGGGCGGCGGCTGGGAGCTGGCCAGGGTCACCCTCTCCAACGAGCGGGTCTCGCTCTCGGGGGAGGGCGCGCTCTGGGGCGCCGGCCCGAGCGCGGCCGACCTGGTCGAGCTGGTGCGCGCCGCCCCGGGCTCGCTCCCGGCGGTGCTGCGCCACCGCCTGGTCGAGGCCTGGGTCGAGGGGGAGATCCTGCGGGTCCTGCGGCTGCGCTCGGTCTCGGCCGCGCTCGGCGGCCGGGCCCCCGGGCCCGAGGCCTCGGTCGGAAAGGCCCTGGCCGACGCACACGGCCAGCGGGTGATGGACCTCGGCCGCGACCTCGCCGGTCCGTCGGGCACCCTGGCCGGCACCGGGCCCACCGGGGAACCGGCGCCGTCGCCGGCCGCCCCGGGGTGGCCCTTTGCCACATGGGCCAGCGGGTTCCTCTTCTCCCCCGCTCTCACCATCGGCGGGGGGACCGCCGAGGTGCAGCGCAACATCGTGGCCGAGAAGGTCCTCGGCCTGCCGCGCGACCCTTCCTGAGACGGCCCGGACTCAGCGCCCGGCGGGGACCAGGGGGCCGGCGTCGGGGTAGCCCTGGCGGATGCCCTGGCCCGCCCGGGCCACCAGCTGCTCGGGCTCGTAGAGCATCCAGTAGGCGTTGCGGGCGTGGGACCGCGCCCGGTTGCGGCAGACCTCGGCCAGGCGGAGGGGGTGGTCCTCCTCGTCCTCGTGGACGAAGACCTCGAGGATCGGGGTGCTGGTCATGAGCTGGGCCTGCATGATCCCCGTCGAGGCCTCGTGCGCGCAGACCTTGTCGATCTCGGCCTTGCCCGGCATCCCCAGCACGACGCAGATCCGGCAGCTGTCGTTCTCGATGAGCCGCTTGGCCGCCACGGCCAGGTCCTTGAACCCCGGGACGGTGCGCCGGACGACCTCGAACCGGCGGCCGTGGCCGGGGCACGAACCCAGCTCGTCGAGGACCTCGGCGCCCATGTCGTAGCGGGCGAACATCGTGTCGACCACACCGATCCGCTGCATGTCCGAGCTCCTTTCGGCCACCCGTGGGCCGCACCGAGTCGTCGTCGCCACCCGAGGGCCCAGGCTGCCCATTCTCGCACGTGGCCGGCGGTGGTCGGACCCCCCGGGTGGACCCGGGTCGCCGGCTGGTCGAGAATCGCGCCGTGACGAGCGCTCCGGAGAAGGACGGCGGCCACGGGGGCTGGGTGGCCCGGGACGGGGCGGTGGTCTGGCACGGCTTCACCCAGATGGCCGCCTACGCCGACAACGCGCCCCTGGTCGTGGAGCGGGCCGAGGGCCGCGAGCTGATCGACGTCGACGGCCGCCGCTACCTCGACGCCATCTCCTCACTGTGGGTGAACACCCTCGGCCACCGGGTTCCCGAGCTCGACGCCGCCCTGGTGGCCCAGGTGGAACGGGTGGCCCACACCACCATGCTCGGCAACACCAACGTGGCGGTCACCGAGCTGGCCGAGGCCCTGGCCGCGGTGGTGCCGGTGGACGGCCCCCACTTCCTCTTCGCCGCCGACGGGGCGGTCGCCGTCGAGCAGGCCCTCAAGATCGCCTTCCAGTACTGGGTCAACCTGGGCCAGGCCGGCCACACGAGGTTCCTCGCCCTGGGTGACGCCTACCACGGCGACACGGTGGGCTCGCTCTCCCTCGGCGACGGCGGGGTCTTCAGCGCCGTCTTCGACCCGCTCTGCTTCGAGGTGCTGCGCACCCCGGGCTACGCCGACCCCGGCTGGGCCGCCAAGGCCGTGGCCGTGGTGGAGGCCCACGCCGCCGAGTTGGCGGCGGTGGTGGTCGAGCCCCTGGTGCAGGGGGCGTCGGGGATGCACTGCGCCGAGGCCGCCGACGTGGCGGCCCTCGGTCGAGCCTGCGCGGCGAACGGCGTGCTCCTCGTCTGCGACGAGGTGGCCACGGGGTTCGGCCGCACCGGCACGCTCTTCGCCTCCGAGCAGTGCGGGGTGCGGCCCGACCTGCTCTGCCTGGGCAAGGGGATCACCGGGGGGTACCTCCCGATGGCGGTGACGGTGGCCAGTGACCGGGTCTTCGGCGCCTTCTTGGGCGAGGACCTCGGGCCGCGCACCCTCTTCCACGGCCACTCCTACGGCGGCAACGCCCTGGCCGCGGCGGTGGCCCTCCGCCACCTCGGGCTCATCGACGAGTGGGGCGTCCTGGGCAACGTGGCCGGACGGGGCGCGCAGCTGGGGGCGCTGCTCACCGAGAAGGTGGCCCCGCATCCCGCCGTGCGCCGGATCCGCCGCCGCGGCCTCATGGTCGGCGTCGAGCTGGCCCCGCCGACCGCGGGGCTGCGCTGGGGACGGCGGGTCTGCGCCGCCGCCACCCGGCGCGGGGTGCTGCTGCGGCCGCTGGGCGACGTGGTGGTGGTGATGCCGCCCCTCACCGTCACGTCCGACGAGGTCTACCGCATCGTCGACGCCCTCGAGGGCGCCCTCGACGAGGAGACGGCCGGCGACCTGGCCGCCCGACACGGGCCGGGCCGGTGATCGGCGAGGGCCGCACCGCGGTGGCCAGCTGGCCCGAGGCGGTCGACGACCGCCTCGCCCAGGTGGCCGCGGAGGGACGGTGGCGATCTCCCCGGCCGTTCGACGCCCGGGGCGTGGACGGGACCCTGGCCGGCCAGGGCGGGACGGTCGTCTCCTTCGCCTCCAACGACTACCTGGGGCTCTCGGCGCACCCCGGGGTGGTGGCCGCGGCCCGCGACGCCCTCGAGCGGTGGGGCGCCGGGGCCGGGGCCTCGCGCCTGGTCACCGGGTCGCGCCCGGTCCACCTCGACCTCGAGGAGGCGCTGGCCGCCTGGAAGGGGTGCGAGGCCGCCGTCACCTTCCCCACCGGGTTCGCCGCCAACCTCGGGGCCCTCTCGGTGCTCGGGGGGCTGGGCGGCCGGATCCTCTCCGA
Source organism: Acidimicrobiales bacterium (assembly GCA_052145775.1). Classification (GTDB taxonomy): domain Bacteria; phylum Actinomycetota; class Acidimicrobiia; order Acidimicrobiales; family RAAP-2; genus CAVYPR01. The sequence goes on along the minus strand of JBKQNY010000052.1, from coordinate 4,479 downwards.
CGAGCTCAACCACGCCTCGATCATCGACGGCTGCCGGCTGGCCCGGGCCGAGGTCTCCGTCTACCGCCACGCCGACCCCGACCACCTCGAGGCGCTCCTGGGCCGGCCCGGGCCACCGGCCGTGGTCGTCACCGACTCGGTCTTCTCCATGGACGGCGACGTGGCCCCGCTCACCGAGCTGGCGGCGGCCTGCCGGCGCCACGGGGCCCTCCTCCTCCTCGACGAGGCCCACGCCGTGCTCGGCCCGCACCCCGGTGCCGAGGTGACCGAGGACCTGTGCGTGGTGCGGGTGGGGACGCTGTCGAAGACCCTGGGCTCCCTCGGGGGCTTCGTGGCCGGCCCCCGCCCGGTGGTCGACCTCCTGGTCAACCTGGCGAGGTCCTACATCTTCACCACCGCCCAGAGCCCGGCCGACGCCGCCGGCGCCCTGGCCGCCCTGGAGGTGGTCCGCGGGCCCGAGGGCGCCGCCCTCTGCACCCGGCTGGCCGGCCACGTGGAGCGGGTGGCCCCGGGCCACCCGAGCCCCATCGTCGCGGTGGTGCTGGGCAGCGAGGAGCGGGCGCTCTCGTGCTCGGAGGCCCTGCTGGACGAGGGGCTGTGGGTGCCGGCCATCCGACCGCCCACCGTCCCCGAGGGCACGAGCCGGCTGCGCGTGACGCTGTCGGCGGCCCACACCGACGACCAGGTGGACCGGCTGGTGCGGGCCCTGGCCGCGGCGTCCGGCTGAGGTGGCCCCCCGGCCGGACCGGCTGGTGGCCGTGGTGGGGACCGGCACCGAGGTGGGCAAGACCTGGGTGACGGCGCGCCTGGCCCGGGCGCTCGCCGACGCCGGCCACGCGGTGGCCGCCAGCAAGCCCGTCCAGTCCTTCGACCCCGGCGACGACCCCGACGCCACCGACGCCGCCGTGCTGGGTCGGGCCACCGGCCAGTCGGCCGAGGCGGTCTGCCCGCCCGGGCGGTGGTATCCGGCGGCGATGGCCCCGCCGATGGCCGCCCTGGCCCTCGGGCGCCCGGGCTTCACGGTGGGGGACCTGGCGGCCGAGGTGGACCGGTCGTGGCCCGGCGACGCCGCCGGGGCGGTGGGCCTGGTCGAGACGGCGGGCGGGGTGCGCTCCCCCCAGGCCGACGACGGCGACGCCGTCGACCTGGTGCGGCTGCTCTCCCCTGACGCCGTCGTGCTGGTGGCCGATGCCGGCCTTGGTGTCGTCAACGCCGTCCGGCTGTGCACGGGCGCGCTGGGCGAGGTGAACGGGGCCCGGCTGGTGGTGGTCCTCAACCGGTTCGACCCGGCCGAGCCCGTCCATCGCACGAGCCGCGCCTGGCTGGCCGACCACGACGGGCTGGCCACGCTGGCCCTCCCCGGCACAGAGGACGCCCTCTGCCGAGCGGTCCTGGCCTGAGGGAGCCGGGCCCAGCCGGCCACGCCGGGAGCGAGGCGGTTGCCTCTACAGTGTCGGTGGAGCAGGGCCGGCCAGCGCGGCGGGCGCCGCGGGGCTCCGACCAGGAGGCGATGCAGGTGGACGAGGCCCACGACGGAGGCCAGCAGGGCGAGTCCCACGAGTGGGGTGAAGCGGTGACGCCGTCGGATCGCCCGGCCCCGGGCGACGTCATCCGGGGTTCAGGCACCTGGGCCGAGCGCACGCCCCTCGTCGGGCCCGACGACTCCACGCCGCTCGAGGAGGACGAGCCCGAGGGCACGGTCCCACCCTCGCCGCTGTGGGCGATGAAGCTCCGCCGGCACATCCAGTGGCACCTGCTGCCCTCCCACGAGCGGCACCAGCGGGTCCGTGACAAGGTCGGCGACGGCGACGACACCGTCTACGTCATCGACGACGGGGCGCACCACGTCATGGTGGGGCGCCGTATCGGCGAGAAGCCCGGCGAGGTCGAGTACTGCCTCATCGGCCGCCAGCCCCGACAGGTCTACGACGGTCTGCGCAACCGCTCGCTGCCCCCGGGAGCAGCCTTCGACGGGGCGGCCGCCCTCACCCTTTGCGGGGTGGCCGTGGAGGAGGGGATCCTCTCCTCCAACGTCTTCGACATCGACCGCTACGCGCAGACCTCGGACATCCCCCTCGAGTACCGGCCCGGATCGCCGTATCTGGCATTCACCCAGGACCTGGACATCGCGGTCGACTGAGGGCTCTCCCGTCGGCGAGCGCCGCGGCAGCGTCGATCACGCGGCGAACTGCGCGGTCCACTCGCCGGCAACCTGGCCGGTGATGACGTTGAGCCGGTTCCACGTGTTGATGAGGGCGATGTGCAGGACGAGGGCGACCAGCGCCGGTTCGTCGAAATGCTTGGCCGCCAGGTCCCACAGGTCGTCGGGGACGGCGTCGGGCCGGTCGGCCAGGCGGGTGCCGGCCTCGGTGAGCGCCAGGGCTGCTCGCTGGGCGTCGTCGAAGTAGGGCGAGTCTCGCCACGCGGCGAGCGTATTGAGCTGCTGGTCGGTGACGCCGTGCGTCTTGGCGGCGCGGGTGTGCATGTCGAGGCAGACGGCACAGCCGTTGATCTGGCTGGCGCGGGTCTCGAGCAGGGCGACGGTGGACCGTGCCACGCCGGCCTTGGCGGCCGCATCGGCGGCGACGTTGGCCAGGGACAACAGGGCCTCCATGGCCCCCGAGGCGTTCTGGGCGGGGTTTTGCATCCTGGGTTGCATCGGTGCTCCTTCTGTGGCGGGTGTCCACCCACTACGACACCTCAGCGGGCCGCGATGTGACGGCGGCACAACTCAACTCGATGGCGATACCCGCTCGGGGACCGAAGCAATCGACGGTGCCGTCGTCCGATGCCACGGGCCTGAATCGTCGCCCTCGGCCCGGGCTTCGGCGTCTACTCGCCGCCCGCCCCTTTCGCCACAACAAACCAGTGGATCGGGCATCGGAACCTCGCTAGCGTGCAACGTGATACATCGGATCGGGCGGCGAACCCCCAACCCGAGACCGTGTCAACGACTACCAGGTGGAAAGGTGACGCATGCAACTTGATCGATCATCTACATACAAGGCCAAGGTGGGCCGACTCTCACGCCTGGTGGTGGCGCTCTTCACGGTGCTCGGTGTGGGCGCCGTGGCGGCAGTGACCGGCGCCCTCGCCGCGGTGGCGCCCGCCGGTGCCGCCAGCGGCTCGTCGACCCTCTACGTGGGTGGAAATGAAATATCAGGGACCATCACTTCGTACGGGCTCCCGACCGCCGGGGGCAACATCTCGCCGTCGAGCACGCTCACATCTGGCGGCACGCTGGTCAACCTGCAGATGGCGTTCGACGCCAGCGGGAACCTGTGGTCCGCGAATACAGAGGTGGGCACCATCACGCAGTACACGTCCGCCCAGCTGGCGGCCGGAGGGACGAAGGCGCCCAATGTCACCGTCACAGCAAACGATCCCGATGGCCTGGCCTTCACCGGCGCGGGGGATCTGTGGGTGGCCAGTTGGACTGGCAACACCCTCACCGAGTACAAGCCCACACAGCTGACCTCGAGCGGGAACCCCACCCCGGCGGTGACCATCACCTCGGACGCCAAGACACCGCCGAGCCTCGACGGCCCCGAGAACGTGGCCCTGGACGCCTCAGGCGACCTCTGGGTGGCCAACAGCCACAGCAACACCGTCGTGGAGTACACGCCCACACAGCTGGCGGCGAGCGGCGCCCCCGTGCCCGCGGTCACCATCACGTCGAAGACAACAAGCCTCGGCTACCCGCGAGGTCTGGCCTTCAGCTCCTCGGGCAATCTCTGGGTCTCCAGCACGTCAGTCAGCCACCTCGTCGAATACACGCCGGCCCAGCTGGCCACCGGTGGGGCCCTCACCCCGGCGGTGACGATCTCGTCAACAACCTTCCTGTGGACGTTGGCCTTCGACAACTCGGGTGACCTGTGGGCGAGCAAGTTGGACACGTCGGCGGTTTCGGAGTATTCGGCGAGCCAGCTGACGGCGAGCGGGAGCCCCACACCGGCGGTCACGATCGCCGGCACAAAGACGGGACTCGAGGATCCCCTCGGCCTGGCCATCAAGCAGCCCCCCACGGTGACCTCGCTCTCGCCGGCCACAGGGCCCGAGAGGGGCGGCACCACGGTCACCGTCCACGGGACCGGGTTCACCTCGGCCTCCAAGGTCTCCTTCGGCTCGTCGGCGGCCACCACAGTCAAGGTCACGAGCCCGTTCACGCTCACGGCCGTGGCCCCCAAGGGCCTGAAGACCGTCACAGTGACCGTGGGCACCTTCTCGGGCACAAGCGCCCCCTCGGCCGGCTCGGTCTACACCTACGTGGGCACCGGCTATGACCTGGTGGGCTCCGACGGCGGGGTCTTCGTCTTCCCCGTGGGCATGCCCCACGGCTTCTACGGCTCGCTGCCGAGCATCCACGTGGTCCCCAACAAGCCGGTGGTGGGCATGGTGGCCACGGTGACCGACACCGGCTACTTCCTGGTCGGCGCGGACGGCGGGGTCTTCGCCTTCACAGCGCCCTTCTTGGGCTCG
>JBKQNY010000051.1:0-2625 GCA_052145775.1 Acidimicrobiales bacterium | reverse complement strand
TCGAGGAGGTGGAGGCCGGCCGCCCGCTCCAGCATTTCGGGCACGCCCCCGCCCACCCGGCCGTTGACCTCGATGATCCGCGGTCCCTCCGGCGTGAACTTGACCTCGGTGTGCAGGCAGCCGGTGTTGACGCCGAGTGCGTCGATGGCCCGGGTGGCCAGGGCCAGCACCGCCCCCCGCTCCTCACCGTCGAGGGCGGCCGGTATGAAGAACCCGGTCTCGCGGAAATTCTCGGCGGGCGGGAAGCGACCGGTGAGGGCCAGGTGGCTGATGTCGCCGTCGGCCACCACGCTCTCCACCGAGACGTAACCGGCGTAGACGTCCTCGGCCCGGTCCGGATCGTCGGCCAGGTAGCCCTCGAGGACCATCTCCGGCCGCCCCGGGCCCAGGGCGTCGAGGAGCCGGCCCAGCTCACCGCCGTCGTGGGCCAGGAAGGTATAGCGGCTGCCCTGCGCCGACCGGGGCTTGAGAACGGCCGGCCAGCCCACCTCGGCCTCGACGGCGGCCAGCTCGGAGCGCGACTGTTCGGGCCGGATGACCCGGCTGGCGGGGACGTCGAGCCCACCGGCGGCCAGGGTTCGGCGTTGCTCCGACTTGTCGGTGAGGGCGATGGCGGTGGTCGCGCTGTGGAAGGGCAGGCCGAAGGCGGCGGCCACCTCGGCCAGCTCGACCATGCCGGCGTCGAGGTAGGTGGTCAGGCCGTCGGGCTCGTAGGCGCTGAGACTCTTGACCGCCTGCTCGACGCCGGTGCCCCCGAGGTCGATGACCGGTCCGAACCGGTTGAGGAGGTCGGCCATCTCCGCCATACCGGGGACGGTGGTGTCGATCAACCACAGCAGATCGCAGAGGCCGGCGGCCGCTTCGGCCAGCTGCATGACCGGCACGCAGCGCGGCCCGTATCCCACCGCTACCAACGGCCGCGCCCGGGCGGCCGTGGAGACCATTGTGCCCCTTTCCACATACAGATGTTAGCGTCTAACTGGGTCTTCACCCCGGGATGCGTGGCAAATCGGCTCGTGGCGCGGACGTGGGTCGCACCCGTGCAACCGACGAGATGCAGCAGTCGAGACCGACACGAGCGGGACTGACACCAGGTGGAAGGAAGTAGGGGCATGCCGGTCGAGATAATCGGAATGGTGGGCACGAGGGACGCCTCGGAGATCAAGGGGCCTCTGGTCGACGGCCCCGTGGTCGACTGGATGGACGGTCAGGTGGTGGACCCCGACTACTTGACCGCCATCGCCCGCGCTCACGACGACGGCGGCTTCGACCGGGTCCTGATCGGCTACGGGGCGGTGAGCCCCGACGGCTGGGCCATCGCGGCCAGCGTGCTCCAGTGCACCCGCCATCTCAAGGTGCTGGTGGCCCACCGTCCGGGCATCGTCCAACCGATAGCGCTGGCCCGTATGGCGGCCACCATGGACCACCTGACCGGGGGCGGCCGGATCGCCATCCACTTCATCACCGGGGGCGACGAGGCCGACCAGCACCGCGAGGGTGACTTCGTCCCCCACGACACCCGCTACACCCGCACCGGCGAGATGATGTCCCTCCTGCGCCGCTTCTGGTCCGAGGACGCCCCCCTCGACTTCGAGGGCGAGTTCTACCACTACGAGGACGCCTCCAGCTCGGTCAAGCCGGTCACCCCGGGTGGCATCCCCCTCTTCTTCGGCGGTGCCTCCCCGCCGGCCATCGCCGTGGGCGCCGCCCAGGCCGACGTCTACGCCTTCTGGGGGGAGCCCCGCGAGGCGGTGACCGCCCGCATGGAGACCATCGAACAGGCGGCGGCGGCGGCCGGACGGACCCTGCGCTACAGCCTCTCCCTCCGGCCCGTCATCGCCGACACCGAGCAGGAGGCGTGGGAGAAGGCCGAATGGATCGCCGAGGAGACGGCGGCCCGCATCGCCCTGGCCAAGGAGCGCATGGCCGGCCACAAGGACACCTATGCCGGTTTGGGCGGCGCCAGAAATGCCACCTTCTCGGTGGACCGCAACACCGGGGGCACCAGCTCGGTCGGCCGCAAGCGCCTCATCGAGATGTCGACCAGCCAGGACGTCTACGACGAGCGGCTGTGGATGAAGGTGGCCAACCTGACCGGGGCCGCCGGCAACTCCACCGCCCTGGTGGGCACGCCCGAGCAGGTGGCCGAGGCCATGCTCCGCTACTACGACCTGGGCATCACCGCCCTGATCCTCAAGGGGTTCGATCCCCTGCCCGACGCCGTGGAGTTCGGGGAGAAGCTCCTGCCCCTGGTGCGCGAGGGGGCCGACAAGCGCGACACGGCCGGGGTGCGCTGAGCCCGGCCGCTCCGGCTCGGCGGGTGGGCCCGGCGGCTCAACCGGCGAACTTGGCGGTGGCGAAACGGTCGACGAGGAAGTAGGCCGACGGGAGGAGGCAGGCCAGCACCGCCCGCTCCCGCCACGGGTGACCGGCCACCCAGCGGCCCAGGCCCATGAAGAGCGGGAAGAGAACCAGGACCTCGCGTGTCTCGCTCTTGAGGATCGACTGGCAGCAGTAGAACAGCCAGCCGACGCCGAGCAGGACGCCGTAGGAGCGGCGTACCTTGAGGAAGACGTAGACGGCCATGACCGCCAGCAACACCATGGTCACCGCGTCGAACAGCTC
>JBKQNY010000050.1:0-18899 GCA_052145775.1 Acidimicrobiales bacterium | reverse complement strand
GAGCCCGCCGACCGGCTGGTGCTCGCCCTCCCCCTCTTCCACGTCCACGGCCTGGTCGCCGGGCTCTTCGGGACCCTCTCCGCCGGCGCCTCGGCCACCGTGCTCGAGCGGTTCAGCTCCGAGGGGGTGCTCGGCGCCGCCGGCGACGGCGCCACCCTCTTCTTCGGGGTCCCCACCATGTACCACCGCCTGGTCGGCACGGGTCGGGCCGCCGAGCTGGCCCGGCTCCGGCTGTGCGTCTCGGGCTCGGCCCCGCTCCCCGCCGAGCTCTGGCGCCGCGCCGCCTCGTCGGGGGTGCAGGTCCTCGAGCGCTACGGCATGACCGAGACGCTGCTCACGGTCTCCAACCCCTACGACGGCGAGCGCCGGCCCGGGACGGTCGGCTTCCCCCTCCCCGGCACGCAGGTCCGCCTCGACCACGACGGGGAGACCGCAGCGGCCACGGAGGGGGAGGACGCCACCGGGGTCCTCTTCGTGCGCGGGCCCACGGTCTTCGCCGGCTACTGGGAGCGGCCGGCGGCCACGGCCGACTCGTTCACAGGCGGCTGGTTCCGCACCGGCGACCTGGCCTCGGTCGACGCCGACGGCCGCCTGTCGCTGCGCGGGCGCCGCCTCGACCTCGTTATCAGCGGCGGCTTCAACGTCTACCCGGCCGAGGTGGAGGACGTCCTGCTCTCCCACCCCGGGGTGGCCGAGGCCGCGGTGACCGGCACCCCGTCGGAGGAGTGGGGGGAGGCGGTCACCGCCTGGGTGGTGCCGGCCGGGGAGGTCCTCGACGGCGAGGCCCTCGCCGCCTACGCCGCGCAACGGCTCGCCCCTTACAAGCGCCCGCGCCTCGTGCGGGTGGTCGACGCCCTCCCCCGCAACGCCATGGGCAAGGTCCTCCGCCACGAACTGCGGTGACGTCGGCCCGGTAGCGTTCCCCGGGTGAGGGTCGCCTTCGGCACCGACGAGCAGACCGCGCTCACCGCGGCCGTGGTGGAGCGGCTGCGCGGCGCGGGCCACGAGATCGAGGTCGTGGCCGACGGCGCCGAGTGGCCCGAGGTCGGGCGGGCGGTGGGCGAGGCCGTCGCCGCCGGCCGGGCCCAGCGCGGCGTGGTCTGCTGCACAACCGGCACCGGGGTGTCGATCGCCGCCAACAAGGTGGCCGGGGTCCGGGCCGCCCTGTGCACCGACGGCGCCACGGCCGAGGGGGCCCGGCGGTGGAACGACGCCAACGTGCTGGCCTTCGGGCTCCGGCTGACCAGCGAGGCCGTCGCCGCCGAGATGGTCGAGGCGTTCCTCTCCACGCCCTTCGAGGCGGAGGAGGCGGCGGCCGTGGCCCGCCTCGATACGCCCGGGTAGGTTCGCGCACCCGGCGTCATCGGACACCGCCGGCACCCTGAGGGGCACCCACGGCTCGGGGTCAGCGCGGCGCGGGCTCCTTGGGCAGACCGAGGACGCGCTCGCCGACGATGTTGCGCAGGACCTCGTCGGTCCCCCCGGCCACCCGCATCCCGGGGACGCCGAGGACGAACTCGCCCCAGGCGTAGGTGCCCCAGCGGCCACTGTCGGCCACCAGCTCGGGACCGAGGACCGACGAGAGCAGCTCGCTCAGCAACAGGGCGTTGTTGGTGAGGGACATCTTGGCCAGCGACAGCTCGGGCCCGGGGGCCTGACCGGCCGCCACCTTGGCCATGGCGCGCAGGTTCGTGTAGCCGGCCACCCGGCCGCTGATCACCAGGCGGGCGACCTGCTGGCGCACGAGAGGGTCGTCGGCCCGGCCCATGTGCCGGACGAGCTCGAACAGCCGGCGCTCCCGCACGCCCGCGCTCCCGGCCCCGACGCCGATGGCCGCCCGCTCGTTCATGAGGGTGGTGAGGGCCACGCCCCAGCCCCCGTTCACCTCGCCCAGGCGGTGGGTGTCCGGCACCCGGACGTCGGTGAAGAAGACCTCGTTGAACGAGGAGCCGCCCGTCATCTGGCGGAGCGGGCGGACCTCGATGCCCGGGGCGTGCATGTCGACCACGAAGGCGGTGAGGCCCTTGTGCTTGGGAAGATCGGGGTCGGTCCGGCAGATGATCTCGCCGACGTCGGCCAGGTGGGCGTAGGAGGTCCAGACCTTCTGGCCGTTCACCACCCACTCGTCGCCGTCGCGCACGGCGCGCGTGGCCAGGCCGGCCAGGTCGCTGCCGGCTCCCGGCTCGCTGAACAGCTGGCAGCCCACCAGGTCGCCGCGGTGCATCGGCGCCAGGTAGCGCTGCTTCACCTCCTCGGTGGCGTGGGCCAGGATCGTGGGGGCCACCATGCCCAGGCCGACCCCGAAGACGAACTGCGGCGGGGTCTCGTACCGGGCCTCGAGCTCGTGCCACCGCTGGGCGTGGTCTTTCGACAGCCCCCGGCCGCCGTAGGCAGGGGGGCCGCTGATCCAGCCGAATCCGGCGTCGAAGACCTTCTGCGACCAGGCTCTGGCCTCGATCAGCTCCCGGCGGTCCTCCTCGGGGGTGGACTCACGGATGAGCGACACCCGGTCCGACCCCTCTCCCCACTCGAGCCGGGACTCGGCCCGGCGGGTGGCGTTGGCCTCGAGAAAGGTCAGCGCCTCGGACTCGAGGGCCTCCAAGGAGATGGGTGTGGCACCCCCGCCGCCGAGGGTGTGCACCGTCGTCTCGCCCACGTGGACGCCCCTTCCTCGGGGCGCCCCCGTGCCCCGCCGGGCACCGGGCGGCCCGGCAGATCCGTCCATAGACTAGGCGCAGGTTCATGGTCTACCTGCTTGCGATCGCCGCTTCCTTTTCGAACGCGTTGACCAGCGTGCTCCAGCGGATGGGGGTCGAGTACGCACCGGCCGACCACAGCATGCGCCTCAGGCTGGTCGGCCACATCCTGCGCCAGAAGGTCTGGCTGGCCGGCTTCGGTCTCATGATCGCCTCGTTCCTCATGCAGGCGACCGCGCTGCACGACGGCCGCCTGGCCGAGGTCCAGCCGCTGCTCACCACCGAGCTCCTCTTCTTGGTGCTCATCTTGGGCACCAAGTTCCAGTTCACCGTGGGATGGCGTGAGTGGAGCGGGGCGGTGCTGGCCGCCGGGGGCCTGGCCGGCTTCCTCGTCTTCGCCAACCCCCGGGGTGGTGGCGGGGTCCCGCCCACCTCGGACTGGGTGGGGGTCGGCGTAGCGTGCCTGGCCGTCATCGTTGTCGGCGTGGTGGCCGCCCAGCGCGGGCCGCGCTGGTGGCGGGCCGCGGCCTTCGGGATGGCCGCCGCCGTCGCCTTCGCCTTCACCGCCGCCCTCACCAAGGTCGTGACCGACTTCGCCGCCACCGACTGGGTCTCGATGTTCCGCCACTGGCAGACCTACGGTCTGGCCGCCTTCGGCCTCCTCGCCGTGTTCCTGACGGCCAACGCCTACCACGCCGGTCCGATCGCCGCCTCCCAGTCGGCGCTGGTGCTGCTCGACCCATTGGCCAGCATCCTGATCGGGGTGAGCCTGTTCGGGGAGAACCTGCGGACGGCGGGGGCGTGGGGACCGCTCGAGGCCTTGTCCCTCCTCGTCCTGTTCGTGGGGGCCATCGCGCTCTGCACGTCGCCGCTGCTCAACCCGGCCAAGGTCGGCGGGGCCGAGAGCGCGGAGGTGCTGACCGGCCGCTACCGCTCCGGGCGCGGCCCCGACGCCGGGACGGCGGTCCCCGAGGTCCCCGGCTGTTGAGCGGCCGTTCCGGCCATCAGCGGCCGCCGAGCGGCAGGGCGGCCAGCGCGGCGGCCATCGACACCGGCACCACCACCAGCCCGAGCACGGTGTAGCGCGCCGCCGAGGGGCGGGCGCCGACGGCCCGTGCGGCCTGCAACCACACCACGGCGGAGAGGGCACCGGTGACGGCCAGGTTGGGCCCGAGGTCGAGGCCCACCAGCAGGGCGCGGGGGTCGGGCGCGGGCCGCGCCGCCAGCAGGGAGGCCGCCGGCAGGTTGTTGCCGAGCACGCTGACGATCGCCCCGACCACGGCCGTCGGCCAGGAGGACAGGTGGGCCAGCAGCCACTGTGGCCCCGACCAGGCCCGCCCGAGCGTCCCGGCCCCGACGGCCAGCCCGAACAGCCCCACCAGCACCGACGCGCCCAGCGTGCGCCGGACCTCGGTGAGGGGCAACGACCCGCGGGCCGTCCGCCAGCCGGCGAGGGCCACCCCGCAGGCCAGCACCGCCAGGGCCAGCACCCCGCCCGACCCCACCAGCACGGCCACGGTGGCCGCGGCCACCCCGGCCAGCCCGGCACCGAAGTGGGGCCGGGGCCTCGGGGGCGGCCCGCCCCCGGTCGCGGCCGAGAGGAGTCGACGGTGCAGGAGCGCCACCGTCGCCGTGACGGCGACCACCGAGGCGATCCAGGCCGGCAGCATGGCGTGGGCGAAGTCGCCTCCGGCCAGGCGGTGGCGGCCGAGGACGATCAGGTTGGTGAGGTTCGAGCCCGGCAGGAGCAGCGACGCCCCGTTGGCCATGAACACGGCCAAGTAGACGAAGGGCAGCTCGTCGACCCCGCGGCGCCGGGCTGCCACCACCACGACCGGGGTGAGGAACACGACCGCCGTGTCGAGGTTCAGCACGGCGGTCACCGCGGCCAACAGCACCGCAGCCCCGACGAGGAGCGTGCGGCCGCCCGGGGCCAGGTGGGCCAGCTCGGCTCCGGCGGCGTCGAACAGGCCGTCGCCCCGGGCCACCAGGCCGACGAGGAGGAGGCCGGTCACGAGCACGAACGGGGTCCATACCTGCGCGGCCGCGTGGCCGGCGGCCGTCGGGTCGAAAGCCGCCGACGCCGCCAGCGTGCCCAGGCCGGCGGCGAGGACCAGCGGTCCGACCCGCGTCAGCGGATCGGTTCCCCCGCGGTCGCCGTCGGGCACGGAACCGGGGGCCGGCGGCCCGGCGCGTCCCGTGCTCCCCTCCGGCCTCAGTCCTGCGGCGCCAGCACGGCCTTCAGCGCGCCGTCGAGCTCGGGGTGAGCGAAGGGGTGGCCGACGGCCTCGAGCCGGGACGGGACCGCCCGCTGGCTGGAGAAGAGGAGCTCGCCGGCCATCTCGGTCCCGAGCAGGATCTCCACCGCCCGCCGGGGGACGGCGAGGGCCGCCGGACGGTGCAAGGCGCGCCCGAGGGCCCGGGTGAACTCGGCGTTGGTGACCGGGGCGGGGGCGCAGAGGTTCACCGGCCCGACCAGGCGGGCGTCTTCCACCGCCCGCACGATCGCCGCCACCTCGTCGGCCAGGGTGATCCAGCTCACGTACTGGTCCCCGCCGCCCAGCCGTGCCCCGAGGCCCAGACGGAAGAGGGGGAGCTGCCGGGCGAGGGCGCCGCCCCGGCGGTCGAGCACGATGCCGGTGCGCAGTCGCACGACGCGGGTGGCGGCCTCCGCCGGGGCGGTGGCCGCCTCCCAGTCCCTGCAGACCTCGGCGAGGAACCCCGTGCCCGCGCCGCTCTCCTCGGTCAGCGTCTCGTCGCCGCGGTCGCCGTAGTAGCCGACGGCCGAGGCGCTGACGAAGACGGCGGGCACGGGACGCAGGCCCGCCACGGTGTTCGCCAGCAGACGGGTGGGCCCGGCCCGGCTGTCGCGGATCTCGCGCCGGTAGGCGGCGGACCACCGACGGTCACCAATGCCCGCACCGGCCAGGTGGACGGCGGCGTCGTAGGGACCCAGGGCCGCCAGTGCCGCCTCGTCGACGGTCCCGCCGGCGGGGTCCCACGCAACGCCCGGGGCGCCGGCCGCCGCCGGGTGGCGGAGCAGCGGGACCACGGTGTGGCCGCCCGAGGCCAGCATGGCGCCGAGGGCGCGACCCACCAGCCCGTGGGACCCGCTCAGCAGCACCCTCACCGGACCGGGGCCCCCGGCGTCGCCGGGTCCTGCCGCCGTCCACCTGCGGCGCCCAGGCCGACGGCGACCCGGACCAGCCGGGCGAAGCCGTCGGGGTGCGACAGGTGGGCGCCGTGGCCGGCACCCTCGATCTCGACGAGCACGGCCCCGGGCACGTGGGACGCCAGCCAAGCCACCGTGTCGCGGTGGTGGGCCGAGCTGGCGGGCCCGCCGCGGCCGAAGACCGCCGGCACGGCCAGCGCGGTGACGTCGAACGGCGTCTCGCCGCGCATGGCCAGCAGGTCGGCCACGAGGGCCGGCCCCTCGGCCCTCCGCTTGGTCCGCACCTCGGCGGGGAGGCGGTCCCAGGTGGCGTCGCCCACCATCCGGCGGAAGAAGGCCTCGGCCTCGTCGCCGGGGTCGCCGGGCACCCACGGTCCGCGGCCCGGGCGGCGGGAGAGCCCGAGCCAGGGCATCGGCGGCTCGTAGGCGCCGATGGAGGCGAACCGCGCCGGCTCGGCGAGGGCGGCCGCCACCACCACGTCGCCCCCGACGCTGTGCCCCACCGCGGTGACCGGTGCGTCGTCGGGGAGGGCGGCCACCACCCCGAGCAGGTCGTCGACGTGGCCGGCGAGGTCCACCCCCGTCCCGTAGCCCGCCGAGCCCTCGTACCCGCGGCGGTCGTAGGTGACGACGCCGAGGTCGCCCAGCCGGCGGACGGCGCGGGCGAAGCTCGCCCCGCGGTCGAGCGAGCCGTGGACGAGGACGACGGTCGGCCCGAGCGACGCCTCCCAGCCGCCGGGCGGGGGGTGCTCTGCCACGTCGAGGCCTGTGGGATAGCCCATCGGCCGCGACGCTACCGGCGCGGGAGCGAATCCCGGTCGGGCGGGGCGAGGGCCGGCAAGGGTCGGGGTCCCGCGTCCCGGGCGCCGGTAAGGTTGGTCGGGTGACGGACGAGGGTGGTGTCGAGCGCGCCGCCGGCCGACCGGACGGCGGCGTCGGTTCGTTCGGACCAAACGCCTGGCTGGTCGACGACATGTACGACCGCTACCGCGCCGATCCCTCGTCGGTGAGCGAGAGCTGGCGCGAGTTCTTCTCCGACTACCGGCCCGCCCCGGTCCCCGCCGCCGTGACGACGTGGTCGCCACAGACCGCGCGCCCGACGCCGCCGACCGATGCCCCTCCCGCCACGCCGACCGGCGTGGCCCCCGCCCCCGCCGTGGTGCAGCCGGCACCGGCGGCGACGGCACCGGCGGTCTCGGCCCCACCGGCCAACGGCGCGGCGCCCGTCGACGCGGTGGTGCTGCGCGGCGCGGCGGCCCGCATCGCCGCCAACATGGAAGCGAGCCTGGCGGTGCCGACCGCCACCAGCGTGCGCACGGTGCCGGCCAAGCTGCTCGAGGTCAACCGCCAGATCATCAACAATCAGTTGGCCCGCACCACCGGGGCCAAGGTGAGCTTCACCCACCTGATCGGCTACGCCATCCTCCGGGGTCTGGCCGTGGTGCCCGCCCTCAACCGCAGCTACGTGGGCGAGGTCGACGGCCGACCCGGCCCGGGGGTGGTGACCCACCCTCATGTCGGCCTCGGTCTGGCCGTCGACCTCGAGAAGTCCGACGGGTCGCGCACCCTGCTCGTGCCGTGCATCAAGGGGGCCGACACCCTCGACTTCCGGTCCTTCGTCCTCGCCTACGAGGAGCTGGTGCGCAAGGTGCACTCGGGCAAGGCCGTCCCCGAGGACTTCGCCGGCACCACCGTCACCCTGACCAACCCCGGGACGCTCGGGACCGTCCAGTCGGTGCCCCGGCTCATGCCCGGCCAGGGGGCCATCGTCGGCGTCGGCGCGCTGGCCTACCCGCCCGGCTACGAGGCGACCGATCCCCGGGTCATCGCCGAGCTGGGCATCGGCAAGGTGGTGACCCTCACCTCCACCTACGACCACCGCATCATCCAGGGCGCCGAGTCCGGCCTGTTCCTGGCCCACGTGGCCGAGTGCCTCACCGGCGGCCACGACTTCTACGACGAGGTCTTCGAGTCGATGGCCGTGCCCTACGAACCGGTGCGCTGGGAGCACGACACCCAGGCCGCCGACGACCCCGAGGACGTCGAGCACCAGCGTTTGGTGAAGCAGGTGCGGGTCCAGGCCATCATCAACATGTTCCGGGTGCGCGGCCACCTGATCGCCCACCTCGACCCGCTGGACGCCCGGCCGCCCAAGGTCCACGCCGAGCTCGATCCCCTGAGCTACGGCCTCACCATCTGGGACCTCCCCCGCCGGTTCGTGGCCGACGGGCTGGCCGGCCGGGACGTGGCCACCCTGGACGAGATCCTCCACCTTCTGCGCGACGCCTACTGCCGCACCCTCGGCGTCGAGTACATGCACATCCAGGACCCCGACCAGAAGCGCTGGATCCAGCAGCACGTCGAGGGGGTCCCGACGGCGGTGGCGGCCGCCGAGCAGCGCCACATCCTCGGGCGGCTGAACGCGGCGGAGGTCTTCGAGCGGTTCCTCCACACCCGCTACGTCGGGCAGAAGCGGTTCGGCCTCGAGGGGGCCGAGTCCACCATCGTCCTGCTCGACACCCTGCGGGACGAGGCGGCGGTGGCCGGCACGTCCGAGGCGGTCATGGGGATGGCCCACCGCGGGCGGCTGAACGTGCTCGCCAACATCGTCGGCAAGTCCTACCGCGAGATCTTCGAGGAGTTCGAGGGGAACCTCGACCCCGAGTCGGTGCAGGGGTCCGGCGACGTCAAGTACCACAAGGGGGCGGTGGGCAAGTTCACCGGCAGCTCGGGGAGGGACCTGCCGGTGACGCTCGCCTCCAACCCCTCGCACCTCGAGGCGGTCGACCCGGTGGTCGAGGGGATGGCCCGGGCCAAGCAGGACCGGCTGGCCCGTCCCACCGACGGCACGCCGGGGGCGATGGCCACCCGGGCCGACGACTACCCCGTCCTCTCACTGCTCGTCCACGGGGACGCCGCCTTCGCCGGCCAGGGGGTGGTGGCCGAGACCCTCAACCTCTCGGCCCTCTCCGGCTACCGCGTGGGGGGCACCGTGCACGTGGTGATCAACAACCAGCTGGGGTTCACCACCGCGCCGGAGGCCGCCCGCAGCTCGGTCTACCCGACCGACGTGGCCAAGATGGTCCAGGCGCCGATCTTCCACGTGAACGGCGACGATCCCGAGGCGTGCGTGCGCGCCGCCCGCCTGGCCTTCGGCTTCCGCCAGGCCTTCCGCAAGGACGTGGTGATCGACCTCGTCTGCTACCGCCGCCACGGCCACAACGAGGGCGACGACCCCAGCTACACCCAGCCCCTCATGTACCAGCGGATCGAGGCCAAGCGCTCGGTCCGCAAGCTCTACACCGAGGCCCTGGTGCGTCGGGGCGACATCACCCTCGAGGAGGCCGAACGGGCGCTCGAGGACTTCAACAACCAGCTGCAGGCGGCCCTCGACGAGGTGCGGGCCGAGGGCCAGCCCCAGCCGGCCGTCCTCGCCCGCCCCGACGGCGGCCCGCCGGCGGCCGCCACGGTGGAGACCGGGGTGGACGAGGGGACGCTGCGGTACCTGGCCGACCGCTGCCGCGCCGTGCCCGAGGGGTTCACCCTCCACCCCAAGCTCGAGCGCCAGTTCGCCCAGCGGGCCGAGGTCGTCGAGGGGGGGCAGGTCGACTGGTCGCTGGGCGAGGCGCTGGCCATCGGGTCCCTCCTCCTCGAGGGCGTCGACGTCCGGCTGACCGGACAGGATACCCGGCGGGGGACCTTCAGCCAGCGCCACGCCGTGCTGGTCGACTACCGCACCGGTGACGAGGTCGTCCCCCTGGCGCACCTGGGCGACGAGTACGGGCGGTTCACCGTGCGCGACTCGCTGCTGTCGGAGTACGCGGCCGTGGGTTTCGAGTACGGCTACTCGGTCGAGGCCCCCGACGCCCTGGTCTGCTGGGAGGCGCAGTTCGGCGACTTCGTTAACGGGGCGGAGATCATCATCGACAACTTCATGGTCGCCGCCGAGGACAAATGGGGCCAGCGGGCCGGCCTGACCCTCCTGCTGCCCCACGGCTACGAGGGGCAGGGGCCGGAGCACTCCTCGGCGCGCATCGAGCGGTTCCTCACCCTTTGCGCCCGGGGGAACCTCCGACTGACGGTGCCGTCCACGGCCGCTCAGTACTTCCACCTCCTGCGGTCCCAGGTGCGCCGCGCCCCGGTGACCCCGCTCGTGGTGATCACGCCCAAGTCGCTGCTGCGGGCGGCCGCCACCCGGTCGCCGCTGGACGAGCTGGCCCACGGCTCGTTCGCCGAGGTGATCGACGACCCCTCGGTGCCCGACCGCGCCGCGGTGCGCCGCGTGGTGCTGTGCAGCGGGAAGGTGGCCCACGAGGCCCTGCACCGCCGGGACGAGCGGCGGGCCGGCCAGCCGCCCGCGCCGGCCGGTGCCGGCCTCCCCCCGGTCGACCCAGGGGCGCTGGCCGTGGTCAGGGTCGAACAGCTCTACCCCTGGCCCGCCGAGGCGATCGGCGAGGTGCTGGCGCACTACCCGGGGGCCGGCGAGGTGGTCTGGCTCCAGGAGGAGCCCGAGAACATGGGCGCCTGGTCGTTCGTGCACGCCCGCCTGCACCGCCTGCTGCGCGACCGCTACACGCTGCACCACGTGAGCCGGCCCGAATCGGCCAGCCCGGCCACCGGGAGCGGGACCCTGCACCAGCTCGAGCAGGCGGACCTGCTCGAACGGGCGATCGGCTAGGACCGCCGAGGTTGTCCGAAGGTTCCCCCGGCGCGCCGCGCCTCCCGGCAGCTGCTTGACTGGCTGGCGATATGGCTGAGAAGCACCACGTGGTGGTGGACGGGTCGAACCTGGCCACCGAGGGCCGGACCTCGCCGAGCCTCCGGCAACTCGACGACGCGGTGACGGCCTACGCCCAGGAGGACCCCAGCGCCGAAATCGTGGTGGTGGTCGACGCCACCTTCGGCCACCGGATCGACCCCGCCGAGCGGGGCCAGTTCGAGCAGGCGGAGCTGCACGGGGAGATCGTCTCCCCGCCGGCCGGGGCCATCGGCCGGGGTGACGCCTTCGTGCTGCGCATCGCCGAGCGCACCGGGGCGACGGTGCTCTCCAACGACTCCTTCCAGGAGTTCCACGCCGAGCACCCCTGGCTCTTCGACCGGGACCGACTGGTCGGGGGGAAGCCGGTGCCGGGAGTGGGCTGGATCTTCACCCCCAGGACCCCGGTGCGCGGTCCCCGCAGCCGGCAGGTGACCGGCAAGGCCAAGAAGGAGGACCGCGCCGCCGAGCTGCCGGCGCCGGTCAAGGCGGCCGAGCTGGCCAAGGCGGCCCGCAAGGTCTCCGCCCGCCGGTCGTCCGACGGGGCCGCGCCCAAGATCGGCGACGTGCGCGACGCCCCCGCTCCCAAGCCCTCGGCCAAGGCGAAGAAGGCCGCCGCCCCCAAGATGGCCGAGCCGGCCCCGGTCCCGGCGCCCAAGCCTCCGGCCAAGAAGGGCTCCGACAAGAAGCACGCCAAGCCGAGTCCGGCCGAGCTCGCGGCAGCGGCCGCCAAGCCGGCCAAGAAGACCAAGGCCGACAAGGCGGCCAAGGCCACCAAGAAGACCAAGGCGGAAGCGCCGAAGGCCGACAAGGCCGCCAATCCCACGAAGGCCGCCAAGGCGGCCGGGGCCGCGGGGAGGAAGGCCAAGGCCGCGGCACCCCCGGCGGAGGCGGCGGCCAAGGCCACCAAGTCGGCCAAGGCCACCAAGGCGGCGAAGGCCACCAAGGCGGCGAAGGCGGTGAAGGCTACGAAGGCGGCCAAGTCGGCGCCGGCCACCGCGGCGCAACCGCCGGCCACCGAGCGCACCGTGGCCAGCAGGGGGGTGGCCACGGCGGGCCCTGCGCCGAGCAAGGTGGCCGAGATAACCGCGGTCGGGCGCCTCGAACCGGCGACCGCCAAGCCGTCCGCGGGGGCACGCACCGGCAAGCGGGCGAGGAAGCGGTCGGTGGCCGGCGACGCTCCCGTCACGGCCCTCGACCCCGAGGTGCTCGAGGCCATCAACGAGGCCACCGCGGAGGCCCTGTCCCCGCCGTCGCCGAAGGCCACGGCCGACGGGAAGGCCGGCAAGGACGGGAAGGGCGGAGGCAAGGGGGCCAAGCGGCGCCGCACGTCGCCGCCGCTCCCGGCCGTCAACGAGCCGCTGCCGTTCATCAGCTTCGTCGCCGCCTACCCGCTGGGGAGCGAGGTCGAGGGCGAGGTGGCCTCCTTCACGTCCCACGGCGCCATGGTCGAGGTCTGGGTCCCCGACGGCGAGAGCCTGCACTGCTACATCCCCCTGGCCGGGCTGGGGGACCCGCCGCCGCGCAAGGCCAGAGAGGTGCTGGCGCGCGGCCAGCGACGCACGTTCGTGCTGGTGGGCCTGGACCCGCCGCGGCGCGTCGCCGAGCTCGCGCTGCCCGGCGTGACGGCGGAGCTGGCCGTCTCCGCCGGCGGCTGACCCGGGCCGCCGTCGGCCGCGCCCTCCCGCACCGCCACCCGCCCGGTCCCGGCCCCTCGGGTGGTGCGCGGCTCGGTTGGTAGCCTCGCCCCGTGGAGCCCAAAGACGTCCTTCCGCACCGCGAGCCGTTCCTCTTCGTGAGCGAGATCGTCTCGGTGGACCCCGGTGTCGCGGCCGCCGGCCGGTGGCACCTCAGCGGTGACGAGGCCTTCTTCGCCGGGCACTTCCCCGGCCGCCCCACGCTGCCGGGGGTGCTCATGGTGGAGTCCCTGGCCCAGCTGGGCGGGATCGCCGTGCTGGCCGACGAGCGGTACTCGCAGAAGCTCCCCCTCTTCGGGGGGATCGAGCGGGCGCGCTTCCGCCGCCAGGTGGTGCCGGGCGAGACGCTCGAGCTTGAGGTGACCGTGGGCCGGCTCTCGGCCCGGGCCGGCACCGGCCACGGCCGGGCCCACGTGGGCGGCAAGACCGCGTGCGAGGCGGACCTGCTCTTCGTCCTGGTCGACCGGGAGGCCTGACCGGCGGTGCGGCTGGCCACCTGGAACGTCAACTCGCTCGGGGTCCGCCTGCCCCTGGTGGTCGAGTGGATGGAGGCGAACCAGCCCGACGTGCTCTGCCTCCAGGAGACCAAGCAGTCCGACGCCGCCTTCCCCGAGGCGACCTTCTCCGACCTCGGCTACCGCGCCGCCCACCACGGGCAGGGGCAGTGGAACGGGGTGGCCGTCATCAGCCGGGTCGGGCTCGACGACCCGTCGTTCGGCCTGCGGTCCGAAGAGGCGGACGCGCAGGGGGCCAGGGTGCTGGCCGCCACCTGCGGCGGCGTCCGGGTGCACTCGGTCTACGTCCCCAACGGCAGGACCGTGGACAGCGAGCACTACCACGCCAAGCTGGCGTGGCTGGCTCGCCTGCGCCAGTACCTGTCCGAGACGTGCCGGCCCGGGGACCCGGTGGCGGTCTGCGGGGACTTCAACGTCGCCCCCACCGACGCCGACGTGTGGGACCCCGCCGCCTTCGTCGGGGCCACCCACGTGACCGAGCCCGAACGGGCCGCGCTCGCCTCGGTCATCGACTGGGGCCTGGTCGACATCTTCGGGCAGCTCCACCCCGAGGGGGGGACCTTCAGCTGGTGGGACTACCGCGGCGGCGCCTTCCACAAGGGCGAGGGGATGCGGATCGACCTGGTGCTGCTCACCAAGGTCCTGGCCGACCGGTGCTCCCGGGCGGTCATCGACCGCGAGGCCCGCAAGAAGAGCCCGGCGGGCAACAAGCCCTCGGACCACACCCCGGTGGTGGTCGACCTCGAACCGGTCTGAGCCGGCCGCCGCCGCGCCGAGGGCCGGCGGGACGCGTCAGGTCCGGCCCCTCCCCGACAGCGGGGGGACCACCGCCTCGATCAGCGAGGGCCCCCCGGTGGCCAGGGCCCGCTCCAGCTGCGCGGTCAGCGCCTCGGCGGTCGTGGCCCGGGTCGCCGGTACGCCGAGCCCGGTGGCCAGGGAGACGAAGTCGAGGTCGGGTCGGGAGAGGTCGAGCAGCGCGGCCGCCCTGGGCCCGCCGCCTTCGGCGCCCACCCTCGAGAGCTCGAGGTGCAGGATGTCGTAGGCGTGGTTGGCCAGCACCACCGTGGTCACGTCGAGCCCCTCGCGGGCCTGGGTCCACAGGGCCTGGGCCGTGTACATGGCGCTCCCGTCGGCCTGTAGGCACAGCACATGGCGGCCCGGGGCCGCCACGGCGGCACCGGTGGCCGCCGGCAGGCCGAAGCCGATGGCCCCTCCGGTGAGGGTGAGCCAGTCGTGGCGCGGGGCCCCGGCCGTGGCCGCCGGGACGAAAATGCCGGCGGTGTTGGCCTCGTCGACCACCACCGCGTCCTCGGGCAGCAGCGCGCCCACCGCCTCGGCCAGGGTCTGCATGGTGAGCGGGCCCGAGGGCCTCTGGGGGCGGACGGCCGGTGCGGTCACCGCCGCGCCGAGGGCGGCCCCCACCGCCTCGGCCAGGTGCTCGAGGGCCGCCGGCACGTCGTCGCCCGGGCCGCCGAGACGGTGGACCTCGCACCCCTCGGGCACCAGGTCGCCCGGTCGTCCCGGGTAGGCGAAGAACGAGACCGGGGGGCCGGTGCCGGCCACCACGAGATGGCGCACGCCGGCGAGCTGGCCCTCGACGAACTCGGCCAGATAGCTCAACCGCTCGGGCACTGGCAGGCCCGCCCCGCGTTCGAGGTTGGCCGGGAAGGACTCGGCCAGGAACCTGGCCCCGGTGGCGGCGGCCACCCGCCCGGCCGCCTCCAGGCCCCGCCGGCGCACCGCCGGGCCGCCAACGAGGAGGGCGGCCGGCTCCCCCGAGCGGAGCGCTGCGGCCACGTGCTCGACGACGTCCCCGGCCACCGGCGCCGGGCCCCCGAGGGGGAGGGCGGCGGCGGGGCCTCCGGGGCACTCGGACCACGAGAGGTCGGCCGGCACCACCAGGGTGGCCACGCACCCCGGAGGGCCGTGGGCGGCCGCCACGGCCTGGGCCGCGTCGGTGGCCAGGGTCCGACACTCCTGCGGAACGCGTACCCAGCCCGAGACGGTGCCGGCCATTGCCACGAGGTCCGACTCGAGCGGCGGGTCGAGGTGCTTGTGGTACGTGGCGTGGTCGCCGACGACGTTCACCACCGGGCTGTGCGCCCGGCGCGCGTTGTGGAGGTTGGCGATGCCGTTGCCCAGCCCGGGCCCCAGGTGCAAGAGGGTGGCCGCCGGCCTGCCGGCCACCCGGGCGTAGCCGTCGGCCGCCCCCGCGGCCACCCCCTCGAACAGGGTGAGCACGGCCCGCATCCGCGGCACGCGGTCGAGCGCCGCCACCAGGTGCATCTCCGAGGTGCCCGGGTTGGCGAAGCAGACGTCGACGTCGCAGCCGACCAGCGTGGCCAGCAGCGCCTCGCCCCCGGTCACCCGCCGTCCCCCCCGTCGCCGGGGCCCGGGGGGTCGAGCAGCCGGCCGGGACCCAAGATGCCGTGGGGGTCGAAGGCCGCCTTGATGCGGCGCATGAGGGTCAGCTTGACCGGGTCCTCCAGCTCAAGGAAGTACGGCTGCTTGTCGATGCCGATGCCGTGCTCGCCCGAGATAGCGCCCCCGACCGCCAGCGCCTCGGCGATGAGCGCGCCGACCAGGGCGCGCCGGCGCGCGGCGTCGGGCAGGAAGACCGAGAGGTGGACGTTGCCGTCGCCCACGTGGCCGCACCCCGAGACCAGCGCGCCGTGGGCTGCGGCCAGCTCGGCCACGGTCGCCAGGTACCCGGGGATGGCCGCCCGGGGGACCACCGTGTCCACCAGGTCGTCGGCCCCGGCGGCCTTGGAGACGTAGAAGGCCCGCTCCCGGGCGACGATCAGGTTGGCGCCGGCGGTCGGCGGCAGGACGTAGACGTCGAGCGCCCCGCGCTCGGCGAGCATCATCGCCACCTTCTCGACGTCGGCCTCCAGGCGCTCGGCGTGGGTGCTCTCCACCACCACCACCAGGTACGCCAAGGCACGGGCGGTGATCGACTTGGGTACCCCCAGCTCGAGGCCGGCGGCGGCGGTGATCGAGCCCATGGCCAGCGCGTCGAGGTACTCGAGGACCGACGGGGCCACCCCGCTGGCCACCACCGCCGGCACGGTGCGGGCCACCTCCTCGAGGGTGGCGAAGGGCGCGAGCACCGTCGACTGGTGGGTGAGGCGGGGCTCGAGCTTCAGCGTGGCCTCGGTCACCAGCGCCAGGGTGCCCTCCGAGCCGACCAGGAGCTGGGTGAGGTCGTAGCCGGCCGACGACTTCACGAAGCGGCCGCCGGTGCGGATGACCTCGCCCCCGGCCAGCACCGCCTCGAGGCCCAGGACGCGGTGGCGGGTGACGCCGTAGCGGACGGCCCGCATGCCGCCGGCGTTGGTGCCGACGTTGCCGCCGATCGAGGCGCTCTGCTCTCCGGGGAAGACGGGGTAGGAGAGGCCGAGGGGCAGCAGCGCCGCGTCCAGCTGCTCGAGGGTCACGCCCGGCTGGACGACGGCGACGTGGTTGTCGACGTCGATGTCGACGATCGCGTCCATCCGGTCGAAGGAGACCACGATGCCGTCGGCCCGCGGGCGGCAGCCACCGGACAGCCCGGTGCCCGACCCCCGGGCCACCACCGGCACCCGCTCGCCGTCGGCCAGGGCGAGGACGGCGGACACCTCCGCCGTGGAGGCCGGCCGGACCACCGCCACGGGGGTCACGGGCGAGCCGGTGAGGGACTCGTCGTGGGTGTCGTCGGGGTTGACCCCGTCGCCGGCGGTGACGTGGGCGTCACCCACCAGCTCGCGCAGCCGCTCGACGATGTCCCCCATGGTCCCTCCGGATCGTCCGGGGTGGTGCGCCGCCGAGGTTACCCGAGGGGTCCGCCGGCCCCGGGCAGGCGGGACCGCAGCTCGGCCAGGCGGGCCGAGACCGTGCCCGGGTCCGCTTCGGCCGGCACCCCGGCCATGGACGCGCCGGCCCGGGTCACCTCCTCGAGCCAGGGGGACGGCCGGCGCGGCGGCGTCCCGGTCTCCTCGGAGACGGCGTCCCGCCGTGCGGCCCAGGTGCAGGTGAGCTCGTCCTCGGCCCGGGTGAGGGCCACGTAGAGCAACCGGCGCTCCTCGTCCCTGGCCGCCTTGGTGCGGGCCGAGGCGATCGGCACCAGCCCGTCGGAGAGGCCGATCACGAACACGGCCGGCCACTGCAGGCCCTTGGCCCGGTGGAAGGTGGTGAGCACGACGGCGTCGTCGCCCTGCTCGGCCTTCCCCTCGCCGGCGCGCTCGTGGTCCGCCGGGTCCTCGTCGTGGTCGGCGTCGGGCCCCCCGTCCGCCCGGGGGCGCAGGTCGCTGGCCGGGCCCAGGTCGCCACCGGCCAGCCGGGCCGGGACCCGCTCGGCCCGCAACGCCTCGAGCACCGGTGCGAGCTGGGCGTTGGTGCGGGCCAGCACGGCGATCTGCGACCACCGCCGGCCCGGGCGGTGGGCCAGCCACACCTGCCGGGCCACCCAGGCCGCCTCGTCGACCTCGGTGGGCAGGGGCACCACGCGGGGCACCGCCCCGTCGGGTCTGGTGCTGGTGGGCGCGGCCTCGCCGCCCAGGCCCAGCGCGGCCGAGGCCACGGCGACCACCTGGGGTGAGCAGCGGTGGTTCTCCCCGAGCCGCACAACCCGGGCCGAGGGGAACAGCTCGCCCAGGCGGTCGAGCAGGCCGGGGTCGGCGCCGTTCCAGCCGTAGACGGACTGGTGGGGGTCGCCCACCACGAAGAGGTCGGGATCCTCGCCCACCAGTGCTCGGAGGAGGCGGAACTGGGACGGGTTCACGTCCTGCATCTCGTCGACGAAGACGTGGCGGAACCGCCAGCGCACGGCGGCGGCGAACCGGTCGTCGCCCTCGAGGGCGTCGGCGCATGCCCAGAGCAGGTCGTCGAGGTCGAGGACCCCCTGGCGGCGCTTGGCCTCCTCGTAGCGTCCGTAGAGCTCGGCCACCCGGGCCGCGCCCATCGAGGTCCGCCGGTGGGCGGCCCGTGCCGCCTCCTCGTAGCCGGCCGGGGCGACCAGCCGGGCCTTGGCCCAGCCGATCTCGGCCTCGAGCTGGCCGACGGCGGCCGAGTGCGGGGCGGGCAGGCGCGGGAGCCCCGGGCGGCGCGCCGGCCCCCGGCGGGCCTCGGCCGGGGGTGTGGGGGACGCCGTGGCCAGCCCGACCACCGTCGCCAAGGTCGCCCGCCGGTCGGCTAGCAGTACCGGCGGGGGGAGCCCGCGGTCGGCCCGGTGCTGTCCCAAGAGGCGCAGCGCCGTGCGGTGGAAGGTGCCGGCCTTCACCTCGTCGCCGACGTGGAGGGACCACAGCCGCCTGCGCAACTCGTCGGCCGCCTTGCGGCTGAAGGTACAGACCAGGACGTGGTCGGCGTCGGCCGTGCCGTCGTGCACGCGGCGGGCGACCCGCAGGGTCAGGACCCGCGTCTTGCCGGTGCCGGCTCCGGCGAGCACGCAGAGCACCCGGTCGAGCGCGGTGACCGCCTCGCGTTGGGCCGCGGTGAGCCCGGCTGGCACCGCCGGCGCGACGTCATGGGGCGCGTCGGACGGCACGGCCGACAGGGGGCCGGGGGCGCCGGCGGCTGAGGTGCGCACCATCGTGGCCACAACCTACCCACCGGGTGTCGTGCCGGTGGGGCCGGCCTGGGGGGTCAGGCGTCGGGGTCGCTGCCGGCGTGGGCGGGGATCCGCCGCCGCAGGTCGGCGTAGAGGCGCTCGGTGGCCTCCGACGGGAGCCCGCCGGGGTCGATCTCATCCACCCGGCGCTGGCACTCCACCCACTCGCGCCGCAGCCGATCGGCGTCGCCGGCCACCGCGGCCACCCGCATGGCGGCCCGCGAGAGCAGCTCGCCGTAGGGCTCGACCAGCCGGGCCCGCTCGAGGCCCCAGCGGGCCAGGTCGAGGTAGCCGTGATCGGCGGCCAGGCGGGCCAGGTGGCAGGCCGCGTCGACCAGGGTGGCGGCGATGCGCCGCTCGTGGCCCTCGGCCGCCCACCAGCCGTAGCCGGCGAGGGCTCCGGCCAGCGGCTCGCCCTCGACCAGCTCGAGCGCCGCCCGCAGCAGGGCGATCGACTCCTCCTCGTCGTCGGCGGC
>JBKQNY010000049.1:0-10278 GCA_052145775.1 Acidimicrobiales bacterium | reverse complement strand
GTGCTGTCGATCGTCAACGAGTACGAGACGGTGGCCTCGGTCCCCATCGGCTCGGCGATGATCACGGTGCAGTCGGCGGAGCCGGCGGTCGCGCCGGCCGCGTCGATGGCCACCGAGAGACCCGACGGGCCCGTCTTCTGGTCCTGGCGCCCGGGGCACGAGACCGAGAGGGAGAGGTCCGAGCTCCCCGTCCAGCTGGCCGAGGCCGAGACCGGGCCGGCGGCGGTGACCGGGTAACTGGCCGACACGTTCCCCGGGTAGGCCAGGAACCCCGGATCGGTGGTCGTGGTCGGCCCGGCGCTGCCGGATTCGGCGTCCGTGGTGGTCGTGGTGGTGGACGCCGGCTCGGCCGACGGCGAGCCCGCCGTCGATGTGCGGCTCGTCGTCCCCACGGGTGCGGGGACCGGCTGGGCCGAGCCGGACGACGAGCTCGAGGTCGACACCACCGGATCCGAGGCGCTGTCGGCCGCAGCCGCCACCGCGCCGCTGCCGGTCGCGCCCAAGGCACCGGCGGTACTCCCGTCCTGGCCGACGGTGGTCGTGGTGTCGTCGGAGCGGCCGTCTGGGGCCCCGGCGTGCGCCGGCCGGCGGATGGAGGTCCGGCCGATGGAGGTCCGGCCGATCGAGTTCCGCCAGGGTCCCGTTCCCCGTCGTGCGCTGTTGGCGGCGGTCACCGACGCCACCAGGGCCATGAGGGCGAGGGCGACGGCCAGCACCGCCCACCAGCGCGGGCGGTCGGTGCCGTGGGTGCGCTGCTCGCGCCGTGAGGAAGCCCGTCCCTGTTCGAGCACGCCAAGAATTTAAGCGCACGCATGGAGGAGCTCTTCCACAGCGCGGTCGCGTCGGCCGGCGACGCTGCGCCGGCTCCGACCGGTCATCCGCGCCAGCTCGGTCACGGTCAGGCCGAGCACGCGGTTGGCGTAGAGAAGCGCGGCGTCCAGCGGATCGAGGTCGGCGCCCATCTGCTCGATGGCCCGCACGAGTTCGTCAGGCCCGGTGCTGCCCACCGACCGGGTGGCGGGCAGGAGGTCGAGGTCCAACCCGAGTGCCGTCCGCTCGCGCCCAGCGCGCTGGCGCACCGTCTGGCGACGGAGCCGGCAGCGGATGGCCGAGAGCAGATCGAGGACGGCGTAGTCGCGGTCGTGGCCGGACCACTCGACGATCACCTCCCATGCGGTAGCCACGGCGTCGGCCATGAACGATCCGGCACCGTCCCAGTCGCCGCCCGACCCCCAGCGGAGTCGACGGGCCACGGCCACCAGCCCCGGCACGATCGCCTGGAGGACGGCCCGGGCCACCAGCGGATGGACCGCCTGTGAGCGCAGCATCGCCTGGATCACACAGGCGGCGCGCCGCCGGTCGGCCTCGGTCTCGCAGCCGCGCAGGTGCTCCACCAGCTCCCCGAGATCGGCCACGCCCAACGACGCCACCGCCGGCTCGGCCGCAGCCAGTCTGGCCAGGGCCTCCCGTGACCCAGGAGAACGGCTCTTCACCCGCCATTCGGCGGTCATCTGGTCGATCGGGCGCAGGGAGTTGTCTCGCATCGCCGGAGCATCGGACGCCGGCCTCCCCCCGCTCCTCCCACCAGGGCCGCACCGTGCGTCCGTCGGTCGGCACCCTGGTCGCCACGGGGCGGAACGGGGTCCCACTCCCGCTCCCACTACAGTTCGCCCGGTGGACATCGAGGAGTTCTACGACGCCGACGAGCGCCGACGCCGCTCACCCGAGCTGGAGCTGGGGCGCGACTGGCACGACCAGTACGGGGTCCGTTACGAGCTGAACTGGGTGGAGGAAACCGGCGAGCTCTACGTCATGCGCGAGCCCTACGCCTACGAGTCGCTGGATCCCTTCGGGGGCATCCACGTGGCCGGCACCCACAGCGTGGACCCGGCCGAGGTGCAGGGCATGACCGTGGCGGTGGTCGGCACCGTCGGCTCCCGGGAGGACCTCGAGAAGGCGGTCGAGGGCTGGCAGGAGGCGATGGGGGCCACCGACTCGGTGGCCTGGCTCGTCGAGCGGCTCCGCCAACACGGGATCCTCGGCCCCGCCGACCCCAGCTCGCCGCTGGTCACCTGATCGTCAGGCGGCGGGAGGGTCCAGGCCGAGCAGCTGGGCGGTGAACTGGGTCGCCAGGTTGTTCGTGCCCATGTCGGAGTCGGCCGGCCACTGGCCGCTCTCGATCATGAGGTCGGCCAGCCGGCACAGGATGACGGCGAAGCGGAATCCCGAGAACACCTGGTAGTACTCGAGGTCGCGCATGGGGCGACCGACGAGCTCGCCGTAGCGGGTCGCAGTCTCCTCGTGTGAGGGGAAGCCGGGGGGCCGGGGGACGGCGAGGCCTTCGCTGAACTGCCGGTCGAAGTAGAGCCACCAGCCCAGGTCGAGCTCGGGCTGGCCCAGCGTGGCCATCTCCCAGTCGACCACCGCCGCCGGCCGGAAGCCCTGCCAGATGATGTTGCCGAGCCGGCTGTCCCCCCAGCACAGCACCACCTCGCCATCCTCGTCGGGGCGGTTGGCCACCAGCCAGTCCCAGGCCGCCTCGGCCACGGGTTGGGGACGGCCCTTGGCCGACCAGTCGAGGAACGAACGGTAGTAGGAGAGCTGCTGCTCGAGACCGGGACGCCCCCGGCCGGGACGGTCCAGCCAGTCCAGGTCGAGGCGGCGCCAGTCGGCCCGGTGCACCCGGGCCATCGCCTCGAGGCCGCTCCACCACATCCGTTCCTGTTCGACCGGGGTGGCCTCGAGCACCCACCCCTCCATCGTGTAGGGCAGGTTGTCCGGCGGCACCTGCCCCTCGACGTGGTCCATGGTGAAGAAGGGCACGCCGAGCCACGACGGGTCCTCCTCGTACCAGCCGAGTGGTGGGAGCTGCACCCCGGAGCCGCCCTCGGAGAGGGCGCGCATCACCTTGTACTGCGTGGAGAACTCGGCGTCGAGGAAGAGCAGGTGGCGGGTGGGTGCCACCCTGAACACGAGCCGTCGCTCGGCCTCCCGGCCCTCATGGGTCCAGGTGGCACCGCACAGGATGGTCTCGTTGGAGAAGCCGTTGGCGGCAGGGGCCTCGACCGAGGTGACCACAGGGCGCGCCCCGTCGGGGAGGCGAGCAGCCAGCCAGCGCGACAGCGTGGCCGCGACGACCTCGGGGTCACGTCCGGCGTTGTCAGGCACGGAGGGAGCCTACGTCGAGCGACCGGCCGCAGGTCGGCGACCGTTTTGGGTGCGGTGCGGATGGCGCCGGCAAGGACCCGGGTGTCGGATCCGAGCCCCCGTTCGCTACCATGCGGGGAGGGAGATTGCCTCCCTTTCCGTTCCCACGGCCAGTACCAGCAAGTTCATGGAGGGCGACCAGCGATGGCGTTGAAGGACTACGACCGGTTGTTCATCGGGGGAGCCTGGGTCGCTCCCGAGGGGACGGACAGGATCGAGGTGGTCTCGCCGTCCACCGAGCAGGTCGTGGCGCGGGTCCCCGACGCCAGCGAAGGTGACGTCGACAAGGCGGTGGCCGCCGCCCGCCACGCCTTCGACCACGGACCGTGGCCGCGGATGTCGCCGGCCGAGAGGGGGGCATTGCTGGCCAAGGTGGGCGACGCGCTCACCGCCGAGATGAACGAGTTCGCCGAGATCATCTCCACCGAGATGGGCTCGCCGTTGTCCTGGGCCGTGCTCGGGCAGGTCCTGGCGCCGTCGATGATCTTCAGCTACTACGCCGGCCTGGCCCCGACCTTCGCCTTCGACGAGGTCCGCTCGGGCGTCCTCAACGCAGAGATGCTCGTGTCCAAGGAGCCGGTCGGCGTGGTGGGGGCCATCGCCCCGTGGAACGTGCCGCTCTTCATTGCCGCCGCCAAGCTGGCGCCGGCCCTCGCCGCCGGCTGCACCGTCGTCTTCAAGACCGCGCCGGAGACCCCGCTCGACGCCTTCCGCCTGGCCGAGCTGTTCACCGAGGCCGGGCTGCCCGAAGGCGTGCTCTCGATCCTGCCCGCCAGCCGCGAGGTCGGTGAGTACCTGGTGACCCACCCCGGGGTGGACAAGATCTCCTTCACCGGCTCGTCGCTGGCTGGCAAGCGGATCGGCGCCCTCTGCGGCGAGCGCCTGAAGCGCTGCACGCTCGAGCTTGGCGGGAAGTCGGCGGCCATCATCCTCGACGACGCCGACCTCGACGTCACCATGCCGAACCTCTTCCCCAACACCATGATGAACAACGGGCAGGCCTGCATCGCCCAGACCCGCATCCTGGCCCCGCGCGTCCGCTACGACGAGGTGGTCGACTCCCTGGTCGAGCAGGTGCGCGCCCAGGTGGTGGGGGACCCGCTGGACCCGGCGACCACGGTGGGGCCGCTGGTGGCGGCCCGTCAGCGCGACCGGGTCGAGGGGTACCTGCGCAGCGGGCAGGAGGAAGGGGCCCGGTTCGCCATCGGCGGCGGTCGCCCGGCCGGGCTGGACAAGGGGTTCTACGTCGAGCCGACCGTCTTCGTCGACGTCGACAACAAGATGAAGATCGCCCAGGAGGAGATCTTCGGTCCGGTCCTGGCGGTCATCCCCTACGACGGCGACGACGCCGCGGTGGCCATCGCCAACGACTCCAACTACGGCCTGTGCGGGTCGGTGTGGACGGGCGACAACGAGCGGGGCCTCGGGGTAGCCCGCAAGGTGCGCACCGGCACCTACATGCTCAACACGTCGGTGCCCATCGACTTCGCCACCCCGTTCGGCGGCTACAAGGAGTCGGGGATCGGTCGCGAGTTCGGCCCCGAAGGCCTCGAGACCTTCCTCGAGAAGAAGTCGATCGCCCTCCCCGGCGGGTACACCCCCGCTCTCTAAGCGGCCCGGAGGCTGCTCAGCCGGCCGACGCGGTCGGCACCGGACTGGGTGAGACGTACCCCGAGAGCGGCTCCCCGCCGCCGTGGGTGTCGGCTTGGTACTGGTCCGTGCCCTGTTCGACCACGCTGAAGCCGGTGCGATCACCGTCACCGTTCACCACGTCGGGCCCGCGGTCGCCTGTTGTGTAGCCGGTGACCACGGCCACGTGGGAGGCCACCAGGGTCGTGGTGTCGAGCCCGTAGATGGCCACGTCCCCGGGCCGCGGGCGGTACCCGCTGCCCTGAGGGTGCCAGGTCCCGTGGTCGACGCCCCAGACGTAGAAGCTGGCGGACGACGGGTTGATCTCCCCGGTTGTGAAGCCGTACGTGATGAGCGCGCCAGCCTTCTGCCACACCCAGGCGGCGAAGTCGGCGCACCACTCCTCGTTGCGCAGTCCCGGTGCGCAGTCGGCTGTGCCAGCCCCCCAGTATGCGCTGAACCTGTTGCAGTAGGAGTTGGACGGGTCGGTGCGGTAGCCGACCTGACTCTCGGCAATTGACACGATCCGAGACTGCAGCGGGGACAGCTGCGGCCCGGCCAGGACAGAGCGCACGCCGGTGAAGGCGAAGGCGGCTGCGGCCAGAAGCAGTACCGCTGCGGTGATGAACACGGCCAGGCGACGGGACCGCCGGGAACGGCCAACCCGCCGGCCGTTGCCCGACGATCGTCGAGATCGCATGTCCGCCGTGGTGATCTGGCGGGTCGACGGTGCCCTGGTCGTTGGCATGGTGGGATCTCCGCGGTCGGCGTGGAGAGCTTCCAGGCTACCGATCGATTCCGGCGCCCCGGTGGCAGGGAACCAAGAGCAGGCGCTGGCTACTGCCCGGGCAGGGTGGAGGGGGTCGGCCGGCCGCTGCCCGACGGTGTGGACGGGGCGATCAGCGGTGCCTGCTCCCCACTCGTCTCGGCCAGCGCGCACTGCGAACGAAGGGCCCTCACCAGGTTGGCCTCGGAATTGCGGCCGATCTCTTCGAGCGTCGTCATGAGGGGGTTCCATTGCGGGTCTGCCGACGTCGCCCGTGCGGCCAGGGGGAGGGCCGCCTCGAGCTGCTCGATGGCGCGGGTGCGGTCGCGGGCGGCCTCGGCGGCGTCGGAAGTGCGGACTGAGCGGTCGTAGAGGCGGAGGGAGTCGTTCACGTGGACGCAGGCCTGCCTGGCCAGCGTGAGTCCCCCGCCACCGCAGGCGCTCGCCGCGAGTCCCAGAGCAGCCACCGACACGAGGACCAGAATCAGCCGGGTGGGCCGGTGCCCGCGCACAGCGGCCGACCCGGACCCCGACATGTCAGCCGAGCCAGCTCTCGGATGCCCCGAGGAGGAAGCGGCTCACGGCGAGGCACCGGTCGAACACGTCGCAGAGCAGTTCCTCCCCGGCCAACACCCGAGCCAGCGACACCGGGTGGCGGGCCAGGATGTTGAGGCGGCGCTCGGAGGCGTCGGTGGCGGAGGCGAATGAGTCGATGGCCGACACCTCCAGCGGGAGTTCGATCCCCCCCACTCCGGCCAGGTCGATGGCCAGGCGCAGCAGGTCCGGGCCGTTGGGGAGCGGCGGCAGCGCCCAGGTGAAGGTGAGGGGGAAGTGGAAGTCGTCGGGCGGCTCCTCCTCGTCGGTCAGCGCCATCACGACGTCCTCGAAGGACAGGAGCACGCGGGGGTCGACGTCGAGCGCGAGGTGCAAGTCGAGCGGGCCCCCGCAGCCCTCTTCGGGGTGGAGGTCGACCTCCCAGACCTGGCGGAGCGAGTAGGTCTCGACGAAGTGACGCTCGTCGTGGACGTGGAACCCGTGGTCGACGGAGTGGTCCTTCAGGTCGGCCACGTAGCCGGCCACGTCGATTGCTGCCACGGCGAGAGCCTAGCGGCCGCCCTCTGGGAGCCTAATCGTGACATAGGGTCATCGGGTGGACGACTCCGACCTCCTCGAGGTGCTGTCCGCGGCGGCCCGAGCGGTGCGATCGGCGTTGTCCGACGTCTCCGACTGGCATCCACACGGGGACCGTCCCGGCCAGTACCGGATCGACCTCGTGGCCGACGCCGCGGCACTCGAGGTGCTCCACGATGCCGGACTCATGGTGCTGTCCGAGGAGTCGGGCCTCACTGCTCCGGGCGGGGCTCCCTCACCGGTCCCCGAAGGCGACGCACCCGCCGACGAGCTGCTGGTGGTGGTCGACCCGGTCGACGGCTCGACCAACGCTTCCCTCGGCCTTCCCTGGTACGCCACTAGCCTCTGCGTGCTCGACTCCGAGGGACCGAGGGCGGCCCTCGTGGTGAACCAGGCGAGCGGGGTGCGCTACGAGGCGGTGCGCGGCCGCGGTGCACGCCGCGACGGGCGCCCGATCGCCACCACCAAGTGCCGAGATCTGGCAAAGGCGGTGGTCGGCATCTCGGGGTATCCCGAACGACAGCCCGGCTGGGCGCAGTTCCGGGCATTGGGATCGGCGGCTTTGGACCACTGCGCCGTCGCCGAGGGAGTACTTGACGGGTACCGCGTGTGCGGCAGGTCACGGCTCTACGGTTGGGACTATCTAGGGGGCATGCTCATCTGCACCGAGGCCGGCGGTGCCGCCGGCGAGCTCCGAGGCGAAGACCTCGTCGTCCGGGACGATTCCCCGCGCCGGCCGGTGGTCGCCGCCACGCCGGAGTTGCTCGAGTCGCTACTCTCCTTCGAGGAGTGAGCAGCGCGAGCACGTAGGCTTCGGCAAACACCATGCCGGGCACGCGGTGGCCGGTGGGAAAAACTCCCGGGCGCTTAGCTCAGTTGGTCAGAGCAGCTGGCTTACAACCAGCAGGTCGTCGGTTCGAGTCCGGCAGCGCCCACTACTGTGATGTCGCGGCATTTCTGGGACAGCTGAACCCTCAGAGGGTATCTCTGTCCCGTCGTCGGTAGTCGACCGACGGGTCGAGCTCGAAGTGACGGAGTATGACGCCGTCTTCATCGAGGACTCGGACGTCGAGGTCGGCCATGAGGACCAGCACGCGCCGACCATGGTGCGCCCTGCCCACCCCGACATGGTGGAGCTTGGATCGGTGGCGCAGCGTGAAGCACCCACTGCCCTGGTGTGGTGAAAATGGCGACCAAAGTTCCTCTGAAAAACGAACCAAACTGGTCCCCGCTGCGTCATGGAGGGGGATGGTGGAAAAACGCCTCGAAACCTGGCTTGGCGAGAACTACTTCGCCTCCTTTAGGACCGCCTGCCTGATCCTGGGGAACCGAGCGGACGCTGAGGAGGCCGTGCAGGAGGCCTACCTGCGTGCGTGGCGTTTCCGCGACTCTTTGGCTTCGGTCCCCAGCATTAAGCCATGGCTCTACCGGGTTGTGGTCAACGCCTCCTACTCGAAGCTCCGCCAGGAGATTCCACGCCGGGACCGCCGAGCCGACGAAGGATTGCTGGACCAAAGGGCAGCGGGTGTTTCCGACCCGGAGACTCAGGCCGAGCGGGCTGAGGTTGCAGAGACCGTTCTGGCCGCTCTTCAGCGCCTTCCCTTCTCGCTACGGGTGCCGGTCGTCCTTCGCTACTACGCCGACCTGAGCGAGCGCGAGATAGCCCAAGCCATCGGACGCCGGCAGGGGACTGTGAAGTCTCGACTGCACGAGGCACGACGTCGCTTGGCCAAGGACCCCAATGTCCTCGCGCTCGTAGGCGGGGAAGCGGGGGATGTCAACTATGAACTCAACGGAACCGAGGAAGTCGTCCAGTGACCGTCATCGACGACGACCTCCTCGCGTCTCTCTTCAAGAACGTCGGCTCTTCCATCGCGGTGCCTGAGTCGGGGGCATCGGACATCTTGGACCGGGCGATTGGTCGGTCTACTGCTGACGAGGGTGATGACAATCAAGTGCAGTTCGATCAAGAAGAGGACGCACCGGGCATCGCCCGAACGTCACGGGTCAGGACGCTGGTCCGCACGCACCGGTTGCTTTCTGTGGCCGCATGCTTGCTGGTTGCCGTACTCGTCGTGGGCGGAGCGACCTGGAATTGGAAGCCAACGCCCACAGCTCGGGTCAACAACTCTTCGTATGCTGCTCCCCACTCCGCGCGAAGTAATGCCGGGGCCACGACCTCCCCCTCAAATGCCTTTGGGTCGCCGCACGCTTCAGGACAACCCACCGGCACTCCCGCATTCGCGCTCCCTTCGTCTGATGCCGCGGGCAAGGCGACATCCCCTGCCTCGACGACGACGACGTCGCCGCCCCTTCCTTCCGGTGAGGTCGGACAGTCGTCGAAGATCGAACAGACCGGCACCCTGAGCCTGATGGTGGCCAAGGACGCCCTGAACAAGACGATGACGGAACTCTCGTTCCTTGCCACCGCCAACAACGGATTCGTCGCCAGCACGCAGACCCAAACGGGGTCGGGCAGCTCGAGTGGGACAACAGGCGGAAGCGTCACCCTGCAGGTTCCGGTTGCCAGTTTCTCGGACGTACTGAAGAAGGCTCAGAGCTTCGGCAAGACCTCGTCCCTCAGCACCAAGGCCACGGACGTGACTGGCCAGTACGTCAACCTGCAGGCTCAGATTACGGCGCTGCAGGCCAGTCTTCAGCAGTACCTGACCATCATGACGAAGGCGACAAGCATCGGCGACATCTTGTCTGTGCAATCACAGATAAACACCATCCAGTCGCAGATTCAACAGTTGCAAGGGCAGCTTCAGCTTCTGACACACGAGACGACGTACTCGACGCTGACTGTGATGGTCAACGAGAAGGCGAGCCCGGTCCCCGTGATGTCTGCCCGTCCCCAGTCTGGTCTGGCACAGGCCTGGCACAAGAGTGTCCATGGCTTCGTCGACGCCGTGGAGTGGCTGATACGAATCGCCGGCCCCGCTCTCTTCGTGCTGCTGTTTGCCGGCGCGATCATTGTGGTTGTGCGGTTCGGCTGGCGTCGTTACCGCCTGCACAGCCTGTAGCTCGGGGTCGGATGTCACGCGACCGGGATCGCGGCGGTTCGGAAATGAGCGGAATGCGTCAGCTCGGCCAAGGAAGTGGTCGCGAAAGTTGCCTGGCCGCGACCGGCACTTATACGGGGATAGGCACGCCACAGTGTTGGCCCGCGCAAATTGCCCGATATGTCGCCATCCCATGGTAAGCGCCCGCGTTGTCAGCCAAGGAGAAGGCTCCGACCGTCGACTACACCCCGGTCCCACCAGCCCTCCGACCCAGTGGACCGGGAGACGGGTCCTCGTTAGCGTCGAAGTCGATAAACGGGATCGGGCAGCAACACCTCCCCATCCGGAGACGCAAATGAGGGACAACGACCAGGAGGGAAGGTGAAGAATGCAACCCGATCGAACTGCTGAGACTAAGAGGCTCAGCGGATAGGGACGGCACCTGGGCTCCACCGATTTCGCCAGTCGATGAGCTTGGCGACCAGCAAGAAGGTAATGGCCAGGGCCAGTTGGGCTAGCCGGTGAGTGATCTTGCGGTCG
>JBKQNY010000048.1:0-7398 GCA_052145775.1 Acidimicrobiales bacterium | reverse complement strand
TCCTCCTCGCGGCCGCCGCCGTGCTCGATGCGGTACAGCACCCGCTCCAGCCAGCCGGACCCCTCACGGCAGGGGGTGCACTGGCCGCACGACTCCCTCGAGAAGAACTTGGTGATCCGCCAGGCCGACCGGACCATGCAGGTCGACGAGTCCATGACCGTGATGGCCCCCGAGCCCAACATCGAGCCGGCCTCGGCCACCTCATCCTGTCCGAGAGGGAGGTCGAGCTTGTCGGGGCCGAACCATGGGGCCGAGACACCCCCGGGGATGAGCGCTTTGACCTCGCGGTCGCCGGGGACGCCGCCGCCCAGCACCGGGGCGTAGACGAGGTCCCGGAAGGTGGTCTTCACCATCTCCACCTCGTAGGTCCCCGGATTGCGCACGTGGCCCGAGAGGGCGAAGAGCCGCGTGCCGGCCGAGCGCCCGCCGCCCAGGGCGGCGAAGGCCGCCCCGCCGTTGGTCACGATCCACGGCAGGTTGGACATCGTCTCGACGTTGTTCACCACGGTCGGCTGGCCGTAGAGACCGACCGAGGCCGGGAAGTACGGCGGCTTGATGCGGGGGAAGCCGCGCTTGCCCTCGAGCGACTCGAGCAGGGCCGTCTCCTCGCCGCAGATGTAGGCGCCGGCGCCCGGGTGGACCACGACGTCGAGGGAGAAGCCCGAGCCGAAGATGTCGGCGCCCACCGCGCCGTGGGCGTAGGCCTCGTTCAGGGCGGCCTGCACCCGTTCGAGGCCGAGGGCGAACTCGCCCCGCAGGTAGACGAAGGCCTGGGAGACCTGCAGTGCGTAGGCGGCGATCACCACGCCCTCGAGCAGCTGGTGGGGGTCGCCCTCGATCAGGAGGTGGTCCTTGAACGTGGCCGGCTCGCTCTCGTCCCCGTTGACCACGAGGTAGGTGACCGGGTCCTGGCGCAGCATCGACCACTTGCGGCCCGCCGGGAAGCCGGCCCCGCCGCGGCCCAGCAGGCTGGCCGCGTCGACCTCGGCGGCCACCGCCTCGGGCGTCATGGAGAGGGCCTTGCGCAGCCCCTCGTATCCGCCGGTGGCCAGGTAGCGCTCGAGGGTGTGCGAGTCGTCGTGGCCCAGGCGCGAGGTCAGGATGCGGGGGGCGTCGGTGACCGTCACGACGTGGCCCCCGACCCGGCGGGCCGCGCCGCCCTCGCCGCCGAACGCTCGGCGGCCACCTGCTCGCGCCCGGCCTCGAGCCCGACCGTCCGGCGCACCCGCACGAGCGTCCCGTGGCGGGGAACCTCGGCGGCCAGGCGGCCGGCCCGCAGGTCCTCGACCAGGCGGTCGAAGGCCTCGGGGGTCTGGGCCGAGGTGTAGCGGTGGTTCACCTGGACGCACGGGGGCTTGTCGCAGGCGGCCAGGCACTCGGCCTCCTCGAGGGTGAAAGCACCGTCGGCCGTGGTCCCCCCGACCGCCACCCCGAGGCGCTCCTGGGCGTGCTCGAGCAGCTCCAGGGCCCCGCCGAGCAGGCAGGCGATGTTGGTGCAGAGCGAGACCACGTAGGTCCCCACCGGCTCGGTGTGCAGCATGTCGTAGAAGGTGGCGGTCCCGCGCACCTCGGCCGCGGTGACTCCGACCAGGTCGGCGATCTCCTCCATGGCCTCGGGCCGGAGCCACCCGTCCTGCTCCTGGGCCAGGTGGCAGAGGGGGATCAGCGCCGAGCGGGGCTCGGGGTACAGGGCGATCGTCTCGGCGGCGCGGGCCCGGATCTCGGGCGTGAGGTGGCTCACCGGTCCACCTCGCCCATCACAGGGTCGACCGAGGAGACCACGGCGACGGCGTCGGCGATGATGCCCCCGCGCAGGAGCACCGGGACGGTCTGCAGGTTGACGAAGCTGGGCCCGCGGATGTGCATGCGGTAGGGCTTGGAGGTGCCGTCGGAGACCAGGTAGCAGCCGAGCTCGCCTCTCGGCGACTCGATGGCCACGTAGACCTCCCCCTCGGGGACCCGGAACCCCTCGGTGAAGACCTTGAAGTGGTGGATGAGCGCCTCCATCGACTCGTCGATGCGCGCCCGGGGCGGCGGCGTCACCTTGCGGTCCTGCACCCGGTAGTCGCCGACGGGCATGCGCTCGAGGACCTGGCGGACGATCCGGATCGACTCGCGGATCTCGTTCAGGCGGATGGAGTACCGGTCGAAGTTGTCGCCGTAGGTGCCGACGACCACGTCGAACTCCACCTGGTCGTAGGCGAGGTAGGGCATGGCCCGCCGCAGGTCCCACGGCACACCGGTCGAGCGCAGGATCGGGCCGGTGGCCGAGAGGGCCAGCGCCTCTTCGGCCGAGAGGTTGCCCACGCCCTCGGTGCGCTCGCGGAAGATCGGCTGGCCGGTCAGCAGCTCGTCGTACTCGTAGGTGCGCTCGAGGACGGTCTCGCAGATCACCGAGACGTCGTCCTCCCAGCCGTCGGGCAGGTCGGCCGCCACCCCGCCCGGCCGGATGTAGTTGTGGTTCATCCGCAGGCCGGTGGTCTTCTCGAAGAACGAGAGCACCATCTCGCGCTCCCGGAAGCCGTAGATCATCATGGAGGTCGACCCGAGGTCCATCCCGTTGGTGGCCATCCACATGAGGTGGGACGAGACCCGCTGCAGCTCGGACATGAGCATCCGGATCCACACAGCGCGCGGCGGGAGCTCCACCCCCAGGAGGGCCTCGGTGGCCAGGGAGAAGACCAGCTCGTTGTTGAGCGGGGAGAGGTAGTCCATGCGGGTGACGTTGGTCGCCCCCTGGACGTAGGTGAGCTCCTCGCCGGTCTTCTCCATCCCGGTGTGGAGGTAGCCGATGACCGGCTTGGTCCGCAGCACCGTCTCGCCGTCGAGCTCGAGCATGAGGCGGAGCACCCCGTGGGTGGACGGGTGCTGGGGGCCCATGTTGATGATCATCGTCTCGTCGTCGCGTTGCTCGATGTCGATGTCCGACGGGTCGAGCACCCCGCCCTCGGGCAGGCGGAGCACGGCGCCCACCTCGCGGCGGAGCTCGCTCGAGGTGGTCGTCGTGCGGGGGGCCAGCTCCTGGGCGCCCTCGGACGTCTCGGCCACGCGGGCCGCGGTGCGGACGCCGCCCACGAACACGTCGTCGGTCATCGGGCGCTCGCCCCCCGGCGGCGGCCGGGGCTGGTGGTGATCTCGCTCATCGCGGGCCCGGTGCCCCCTTGAACTGCACCGGCACCCTGCCCACGCCGTAGTCCTTGCGCAGGGGGTGACCCTCCCAGTCCTCGGGCATGAGGATCCGGGTGAGGTCGGGGTGGCCGGAGAAGACGATGCCCACCAGGTCGAAGGTCTCGCGCTCCATGGCGTCGGCCCCGGGGTAGAGGTCGACGAGCGAGGCCACCGTGGGGTCGGACTCGGGGACCTGGACCCGCACCCGCACCCGGCGCTTGGCCGAGAGCGACAGCAGGCCCACCACCACCTCGAACCGCTCGGCGGCCACCCCGTCGGGCAGGTCGCGACCGGGGTGGGTGAGGTAGTCGACCCCGCAGACGTCGACGCACATCTCGAACCCGCCGTCGCGGTAGGCGGCGACCAGGTCGTGGTAACGGTCGCGCGGGGGGAAGGCCACCTCGTCGGCGTGGCGGCCGGACGCACGCGGGACCTCGGGGAGGGCGACAGTCATCGGGGCGTGGCCACCCGCACGGTGTCGGCCACCTCGGGAACGAACCCCGTGGTGCGCTCGGCGGCGGCCTCGCGGGCCGGCCGCCGGGTGATCTCCCCGGTCCGGATCTTCTCGTGGAGGGTCAGGATCGCGTGCAGCAGCGTCTCGGGGGACGGCGGGCACCCGGGCGCGTACACGTCGACGGGGACGATCTGGTCGACTCCCTGGACGATGGCGTAGTTGTTGAACATCCCGCCGGTGGAGGCGCACACGCCCATCGAGATGACCCACTTGGGCTCCATCATCTGGTCGTAGACCTGTCGGAGCACCGGGGCCATCTTCTGGGAGACCCTGCCGGCCACGATCATGAGGTCGGCCTGGCGGGGGGAGGCCCGGAACACCTCCATGCCGAGGCGGCTGATGTCGTAGTCGGCGGCGCCCACCGACATCATCTCGATGGCGCAGCAGGCCAGGCCGAAGGTGGCCGGCCACACGCTGTTGCGCCGGGCCCACTTCACCAGGTCTTCGACCCGGCCCGTCAGGAAGTTGTGCTGGAGGTCCTCGAGGCCCACAACCGGCCCCTAGGCGGCCCGGTCCGGGGACGCCGGGCCCGCGGTGATGCGGGTGATCGTCGACTCCGAGGTGCGGGCCGGCATCCCCCGCTCCAACCGGCGCACCGGCCCCCAGCTGAGTGCGCCGTTGCTGACCAGGTACAAGAAGGCCACGAAGACCACCACCGCGAAGACCAGCACCTCCACCAGCCCGAAGACCCCGAGCTGGTGGAAGTCGACCGCCCAGGGGTAGAGGAAGACGATCTCGATGTCGAAAATGATGAAGATCATCGCCACCAGGTAGAAGCGGACCGGGAAGCGGGCGGGCGCCTCGATCCCCGGGACGATGCCGCACTCGTAGGGTGCGATCTTCGACGCGGTCGGTCGCTTGCGCGGCGCCAACAGGGCGGAGGCCACGAAGGAGACGGCGGCGAACACGGCGCCGAGGGCGGCGAGCAGGAAGATGGGGATGTACTGGTCCACTGCGTCGCGGTTCTACCACGGCGCCCTTTCACCTGGCACATCGAGGACCCGTCCGCGAGGGGCACCGGCGCGACGTGCTCCGGCGGGCCCCGACCCCCGGGGCGCGCCCTACGATCAGGGCGTGGCCGACCCCGCGCACCCTGAGGCGACGAGCGCGCCGGACGCCGGGACCGGCCCCCCCGCGGCGGCCGCCGGTGGGGGGCACCGGATGGCGGTCGGCATCGACGACGGCGTGGTCCACGACGTGCTGGTGGTCGGCGGGGGCCCCGGCGGGTCCGCCTGCGCCTACTGGCTGGCCGACGCCGGCTGGGACGTGGTGGTGGCCGAGAAGAAGCACTTCCCCCGGGAGAAGACCTGCGGGGACGGGCTGACGCCGAGGGCCGTCAGGCAGCTGGCCGACATGGGGCTCGAGGGCGCCCTGGCCGGGGCCCACCGGTTCACCGGGCTGCGGGCCCACGGGTTCGGGCAGATGGTGGAGATGCCCTGGCCGGCCCACCCCGCCTTCCCCCCCTACGGCTACACCGTCACCCGCCACGACCTCGACGGGCTGGTGGCCGAGCGGGCGGCCAAGGCCGGGGCGGCGGTCCTCCAGGGCACCGAGGCCGTCCAGCCGCTGGTCGAGAACGGAGGCGGCGACGGCGGCGGTCTGCCCGTCTGCCTGGGCGCGGTGGTGCGCGACACCGACAGTGGGCGGGTGGGCGAGCTCCGGGCGCGTTGCGTGGTCGTGGCCGACGGGTCCAACTCGCGATTCGGCCGGGCCCTGGGGACCAGCCGGGAGCGCAGCCAGCCCATGGGCATGGCCCTGCGCGGCTACTACCGCTCCCCGGGCCACGACGACCCCTTCATCGAGTCGCACCTCGACATCCGCGACGCCGAGGGCGAGGTTGTCCCCGGCTACGGGTGGATCTTCCCCATGGGCGACGGCCGGGTCAACGTGGGCGTGGGTCTGCTCTCCACCGACCGCCGGTGGAAGGGCGTGAACACCTCACGGCTGATGGACGCCTTCGTCAAGTGGGCCCCCGAGCGCTGGGAGCTCTCGCCGGAGAACTGCTGCGGCCCGCCCACCGGGGGCAAGCTGCCCATGGGCCTGGCCGTCGGCCCCCACGCCGGCCCCAACGTGGTGGTGGTGGGCGACGCCGGTGGCTCGATCAACCCGTTCAACGGCGAGGGCATCGCCTACGCATATGAGACCGGCAGGCTGGCCGCGGCGTTCGTCGGCGAGTCGCTCTCGGGCGGCGGGCCGGCGGCCCTGCTCGCCTACGAGCGGCACCTCGCCGACGACTACGGCCCCTACTACGAGGTGGCCCGCACCTTCGTACGGGTGATCAGCCACCCCGAGGTCATGCGGCTCTGCGTCGGCGGGGGCCTGCGCTCCGAGCTGCTCATGCGCGAGCTGCTGCGGATCATGGCGAACCTCATGCGCCCCGACCTCCCCGGCCCGGCCGAGGTCGCCTACCGCGCCATGGTGGCCGCGGCCCGCCTGGTGCCCGGGCTCGACGGCCCGTCGCCCGCCGCCTGACCGCCGGGGCCCGGGGGGCGCCGGGTCACCCTCACTCCCAGCCGGCGGCCACCTCGGCCGCCGCGTCGCCCGCCTCCCCGACGATCCGGTCGAGCTCGCGCTCGCCGTGGGACATCCCCGGGAAGAGGACCTCGTAGGCCCCGGGGGCGAGCGCCACCCCGCGCCGCAGGAGGGCGTGGAAGAGCCTGGCGTAGGCCCCGTTGCCGGCCAGGGCGGCGGCCCCGTCGTAGTCGGTCGGCGGGACGGCCGTCCCGCCGGGCACACCCACGTAGAGGCCGACCAGCGGGCCCACAGCGCGCGCCGAGGCGGGCAGCCCCCCCGCCGACACCGCCCGGGCCAGGGCCCCGGCGAACACCGCAGCCCGGTTGGACAGGTCCTCGTAGTCGGCCTCGGTCACGTGGGACAGCACCGCCAGACCGGCCGCCGTGGCCAGGGGGTTCCCCGAGAGGGTCCCGGCCTGGTACACCGGCCCCCTCGGGGCCAGCACCGAGAGGACGTCGGCCCGCCCGCCGAAGGCCCCCACCGGCAGGCCCCCGCCGATCACCTTGCCGAAGCACCACAGGTCCGGCGTGACGCCGTAGCGGGCCGCGGCCCCGCCGGGTCCGAGGCGGAACCCCGTGATCACCTCGTCGAAGACGAGCAGCGCCCCCACCTCGTCGCAGGCGGCGCGCAGCCCCTCCAAGAAGCCCACGGCCGGGGCCACCAGGTTCATGTTGGCCGCCACCGGCTCGACGATCACGCAGGCCACCGACCGGTCGAGCTCGGGGACCACGTTGTAGGGCGCCACCACGGTGTCGGCCACCGCCCCGGCGGGCACGCCGGCCGAGTCGGGCAGTCCGAGCGTCGCCACCCCGCTGCCCCCGCCGGCCAGGAGGCCGTCGGCGTGGCCGTGGTAGCAGCCGGCGAACTTCACCACCCGGTCTCGTCCGGTGGCGCCCCGGGCGAG
Source organism: Acidimicrobiales bacterium (assembly GCA_052145775.1). Taxonomy (GTDB): domain Bacteria; phylum Actinomycetota; class Acidimicrobiia; order Acidimicrobiales; family RAAP-2; genus CAVYPR01. The sequence continues at coordinate 298 of JBKQNY010000048.1, read as the reverse complement.
CCGCACGGCACTCATGGCCGCCTCGGTACCCGAGGAGACCAGGCGGACCTGCTCGCACCCGGCCACCCGCTCGCAGATCGCCTCGGCCAGGAGCACCTCGCCGGGGGTGGGCATGCCGAAGGTGGTGCCCGAGCCGGCGGCCCGGCGCACCGCCTCGGTCACCACCCGGTGTGCGTGGCCGAGCAGGACCGCGCCGTAGGACTGGACGAGGTCGAGGTACCGCGTGCCCTCGACGTCGTAGACGAAAGGGCCCCGGCCCCGCACGGCGGTGAAGGGGACGCCGCCGACCGAGGCGAAC
>JBKQNY010000047.1:0-26291 GCA_052145775.1 Acidimicrobiales bacterium | reverse complement strand
ATCTTCCGGTATTACGGAGGACCTGGAAAGCAGGGGCTCTTCTTTGCGGATACGTATTTCCCGTGTGCTAGTGATGCGCGATCTGCATATCATCTGGTGCCGTCCATTACGAGTAATACTGCTAGCTACGTAGCCCAGGTTGCACCGAATTACGATTTCGATCAAGCACCGCTGGTACTTGAAGGTCACGTAGCTGGGGGTAATCCGAGCGTGCTCCAGTACATGGTGTTTGACCCCAACGAGTTCGTCTACGGCCCTGGCGTCAAGACCGACTCTGGCACTTATCCACCACGGCCGCCAATTTCCGTGGGGCTGATTGGCGGCGGTGAAGGTGGTGGTGAGGCCGAATGATGTGCTCGGAATGAGTGACCGGTATTTCGGTCCTATTCTTATCCGGACGGGCCCCCGCTACCTGATGGTGGCAGCGCGGCTCGGCAAGATTGAGGCACATTTCAAGGGTTCGCGGCGACCCAGCGGAAAGCTCGCGTGGACTCCGAATCGCTTAGCGGAGGTCCGCACTTATCTCGAAAGAGTAAGGGCCGCTCTCAGTGGTCAAAGTACGTCGGAGTTGAAACCTGCGTGGGGTGGTGAGGGAAGACTGGCGTCGTGGGGAAGATTGCCCACGGACAGGGACGCGATTGCAGAAGACCTTATCTGGCTGGAAACGGGCCTACATAGCCTTATCTCCTCAAGCAATAATGTGCGGCTTCTTCGCGGTGAAGGCAATGTGTTAACGCACGGCTCTCGCGGTGACGCGTCGGACGGCCGCTTTGCCTCTGTTGTCCAAGACCTCTCAGCGATCGAGGGGCTGCTTGTCAGGGGGGAGTACCTAGAGGAAGCTTCCATTCAGCGGTGGCGGTCAGAGATGGTTGCACTTGGAGGCGCATTTCCTCGTTCATTCTTTGAGTTGGCCGCCCCCTCATCTCCCACGGACGATGCTGATCGTGACTATTGGCAACAGCGAAATGCCTTTCACATGACTTGCGGGGGGAGAGAGTTGTTCGAGGCGCACGACGGCGAGCGTTGGACCTCATTGTTCCTACTCAACTTTTGGCTCTGCGATAGATTTGAGAAGGATGAGGTGATGGTCGATGAGTGGAAATCAGCAGAGCGGGATCCGAAGTTTGAATCCTATGTGCGTGCGGGGATCCCTTGAGACCGTCTGCTCATACTGCGGCAAGGTATTTACTCGAAAGAAGTCAGGAACTGGACTCAATCCTCACAAGAATCAGTTCGGCAGTCAGTGCTACGGCCGGCTTGGGTACCAAGTCTTCTAGGTCGACCACGTCGTCGAATAGTGACCTTGGCTTTGACCAGGGCTCTTCTGACCGTGGTGGCACCGATCCCCAACCTGGCAGCAATGAAGTCAACTGAGCGCCCAGCCCCGTAGAGCTGAACGACCTCATCGAGCTGCCGCTGTTCAACCATTGCGGAGCGTCGAGGTAGTCCATGGGCTCGGACGTACTTCTGGATCGTGGTCTGGTTGACCTGGAAAGTCGAGGCCAGATCATCAAGCAGGACACCAGCGGAGTAGCAGGCCACCAGGTCAGCGACCTCTTGTTCGTCGAGCTGACGGCAGATGCGCTTCAGGGTTCTAGTTTTGGGCCTTTCTAGTTCCTCCGGTGCGAGTTTGAGTATGCGATCGAGACGTCCTCCCTGGTCAGAGTGGTTTGAGTAACGTCCCAGCACCTCCACCAAACTACATTAATGTAGTTTGTAACAGATACAAATCGTGGTTTGAGTAGTGACCATCAGAAATGCAATATGTCAATACTCACTTCGGTCGTAACGGTTTGAGTGTTTCATAAGGTCTATACCAACCGGTGCATGTATGGGATACTGAAGCTGTTAGAGGTAGATGTACCGGTGCCCCGACTAACTAACCGAGATTATCTAGCAGATCGTGAATTCCTGGTTGAAGCCTGGAAGCTCTTCCGAGGCATATTCACGGCTGTGTCGTACAATCAGCAGCTGGAGCTCCACGCTTTCTACCAACCCTCCAGGAACCTGACTGCCGAAGAAGCTCTAGTTCACCGGGCCAAGATCACACGGGAACGACCGAACCTGCCACAGAAAGCCGGGAAGCACTTCAAGAAGGTCTATCAGGCAGCGAGTGCGCTAAGTGATCGACTGGAACAGGAGCCAGCTCTGGATCTAATGCAGCCGGTGAAGGTTCCGGCTGGTGGGCGCAGACATATCAGAGTGGTTCCCCTTGCCAGACCGGAGCCCGATTTAAAGATCCTGGCTAACCTGCTGTTGGACCTTGCCGAGCAGGAGTTGAGGGATGAGGAGGCGTCGTGAACGATGATGAAGGTCTCAAGCTTGCCCTTCATTTCAGCGACTACTACGGCGTAAGCGCTGAAGCGCTACGCGATTATGGGGCATTTGATGTCTCATTAGTCTCTGACCTACCGCTCTTCATTGATCCGTTCCTACTGTTCAACAGTGAGAAGCCGGAATACCAAGCCCTGCATGAGTCGATCATCAAGTATCTGATGTTCCTTAGGGATAAGTCGCTGGCGGACAATCTTAACGAAGGTTTGCTCAAGAACTGGTACTACTTTAAGGAAGTTAAGCAGAACTGGCTCGGGTTCACCGTGTTAGGTAATGGCGGCCGTGCGCTTGGTAAAGAGTTTGCTGACTCATTGAATGCGAATCTAGGCAGGCTCTTTAGCACGGCTACAACAGACTCTGTTGCTCAAGGCAGACACCTTGAGAAAGTGTCCTTGATACGGGGAGGAGTGGGTCGAGACAGCATTAGTGACTTCACTACGAATCTCATCAAGGAGTATCTGCTCGACTACACGCAGGCGTTTACTACGGCCAAGCTAGCTGAGGCCGACCGCAAAGAGTTTAGGATTCGGCGAGTTCGCTTCAATTATGGAACTGAGTCCTGGGAAGACGGTCGCTACATTCTGCCGAAGTTGGGGGAGGATGACTTTGTCCTGCTTACTCCGGAGGACATGTTGACCCGCGACGATACCTGGATCAACAGAAGTGATCTCATAAATGGTTTCGCTCACATACCACCGGCGATAACGGACCTTGAGTTACGGGCTCAAGTTTCGAACTACTTCACCCAGCGATTAGCACCCAAGCCAAAGAAGGCCGATCGAGACGCCGCCGCACAAGCGACCATCGAACGGTTCCCGGAGCTTCTGGATTATTTCATCGCGCTGAAGGAGGTTGATGGCAGTCGTGCCGTGGCAGAGAGCACGCGTGAAGTTTCTGAAACGGAGCGGGTCTTCGTTGAGCAGATGCAGAAGCTGATTGCGGACATCATCGCCCGAACCGAGATCTACGAACACCCAATCAGTTCTTATGATGATGCACTTCGCCGCGTCAGGGCGTTCAAGCAATATGTTGAGAATCAGGACGGATACAGGCTCATCAACCGAGACGGAAGGGCCTTTAGCAACGAGACCGAGGTCCAGCTCTTCTTTGGCCTAGTCTTGGTTGGCACCAGCTTTGACGTGAACCGCGAACCCAATAATGGCAGGGGCCCTGTGGATTTCAAGCTATCTAGAGGAGCCGTTGATAAGTCTCTAATTGAATTCAAGTTGGGGAGCAATACGCAGCTAAAGCGCAATCTTGAAAAGCAGGTACCGATATATGAAGCTGCCAATCAAACGAAGCGCTCTGTGAAAGTCATCATAAATTATACTGCTGCCCACCAGCGTAGGGTACAGAAAATACTTGAGGAGCTGCATTTAACCGGACGAGAGGACATCGTGGTCATAGATGCTCGTTCTGACAATAAACCATCCGCAAGTAGAGCTTAATCCCAAGTGAGCACTAGTGCCTGGTTTGCTCCGATGAAAGTAGTTATAGTGACGTCGTCCATACAGTTGGCCATTGTGCACCTAGAGTTGTAGAATAGTAGCATTAAATAGGAGATCTAATTAATGAGTACAGGTAAAGTAGATCTGTCTGGTGAGGAGCTAACTGTAGGCATCGATGGAATGTTGACATTTGATGAATCTGTAGACGCGACAGATGCAGCCGAGTTACTTAGGAGCTACCAGTTTCCGTTTTTGTCGTTAGAGGTTGAGGGGCACATGATCCCTGGACTTGAAACCGACGATGGAAGATATGTTGGTCTTGCAAGTATGGAGCGGTTCTTGAGGCAACGAGCCCAACGCAGAGCTGCGATTTAGTCAACGATGTAATTCATCCATCCTGCAATGTAGCTTTGGTCGTCCTCGTCGACGAAGCTGTACACCTGCCCTAACCAGGTGTCGTCTGATAGTGGTTGCACCAATGCCAAGCGAGGCTGCGATGAACTCGACCGATCGGCCAGCTCGGTAGAGCCTGATGGTCTCGTCGAGCTGCTTTTGCTCGACAGTTGCTGAACGTCTCGCAAGGCCATGGGCTCGAACGTACTTTTGGATCGTGGTCTGGTTTATCTGGAACGTCGAGGCGAGATCCTCGAGGAGGACACCAGCGGCATAGCAGGCCACCAGGTCAGCGACCTCTTGCTCGTCGAACTGACGGCAGATCCGCTTGGGGGTTTTGGTTTTTGGGTTTTTTGAGCTCTCAGTCATAGTTTTGAGTAGACGGTCGAGACGTTGTCCCTGGTCAGAGTGGTTTGAGTAACGTCCCAGCACCTCCACGCCTACAGGAAGCTCGCGGCGTCAAGCACGTATGGGCATCGGCACGCGGGCGACCACCACGTCGGTGCGGGTTCGCAGTGCCGCCGACAGCACCCGGTCGATCTGGTTGTGCAGAATCTGGTACCGAAGCCGCCCGGGAAGCACCACCGGGATGAGAACCACGATCTGGTGGTTTTGACGCTCCCGGGCTTCATCGATGAACGCGACGATGGGATCGACCACCGATGCGAATTCAGTGTGCAGGATCTTGAGAGGCACGCCCGGATCCCACGCCGCCCATGAGCGCTCCAATTCTTGCTCTGCTTGCGCGCTTTCGTCGCCCTGCTCCAGGATCACTGATACCGCCACGACGTCTTGGCCGAGGGAAAGGGCCTCTGAGATGGCGTGACCGGTGAGGCGCGACACGTTGAGCACGGGGACGATCACCAGCGTGGGGCGGCCGACGGGCTTGACGGGCTTCGTACCAACGCCAAGATCCGAGGCAGCCCGCTTGTAGTACGCGTTGATGCGCTTGAAGAGAAGGACGAGAGCAGGAACGGTGACGACCACCACCCACGCTCCCTCGGTGAACTTCGAGAGCAGGAACACGATCGTGGCCATCCCGGTGATGAGGGCACCGAAACCGTTGACGGCGGCGCGAGCGCGCCAGCGAGGGACCCGTATACGCCGCCAGTGCACCACCAGACCCGCCTGAGACAGGGTGAAGCCGGTGAAGACGCCGATGGCGAAGAGCGGGATCATCTCGTTGGTTGTCCCACCCACGGCAATCAGCAGTGCGGCCGACAGCACGGCCAGAACCCAGATGCCGTTGCCAAAGGTCTGCCGGTCGCCCCGCAGCGAGAACAGATGGGGCAGGTAGTTGTCACGCGCCAGCAAGCTGGCCAGGATCGGGAGTCCGCCGAACGAGGTGTTCGCCGCCAGTGCGAGCACGACGGTGATGGTGAGCGACACCAGGTAGTAGGCCCAGTGGCGGCCTACCGCCATGGCCATGATCTGACTGAGAACGGTTTGCCCAGATCGCGGCCCGATCTGCCACCGTCGGGCGAGGACGGCGAGTCCGAGGAGCATCACACCCAAGATCGACCCCAAGAGCATTTCGGTTCGCTTGGCTCGGACCACCCTGGGTTGCTTGAACAGAGGCACTCCGTTGGCGATGGCCTCGACCCCGGTGAGTGCGCTGCAGCCTGCGGAGAACGCCTTCAGCACGAGAAGAACCCCGACGACCTGTAGTCCCTGGGTCGGAACCAGGGAATGGCCGGTCTGTGGCGTGTGGAGGCCCAGGGGGTGGATCAACCCGATGGCGATGATGCCCAACAGGCCAACGATGAACAGCAACGTCGGGAGAAGGAACGCCCGTGCCGCCTCGCCCAGACCTCGGAGATTGAGCAACGTGATGACGGCGAGGATGCCGAGGCAGATCGGCACCGTGCCCGGGGAGAGACTCGGAAATGCCGACGTGAGCGCACCGACTCCTGCAGCGATCGAGACGGCGACGGTGAGCGTGTAATCGACAATCAACGCGGCGCCGGCAACGAGGCTGGCATTTGGTCCGAAGTTGGCGCGGGACACCGCATAGGCACCCCCACCACCCGGATACGCGTCGATGACCTGTCGGTACGAGAAGACCAGGATCACCAGGAGCAGCACGATCGCCAAGGTGATCGGAAGGATCAGATGCAGGGCGCCGGCACCGGCAAGGGCCAGGACGACGATGATCGCCTCAGGGCCGTAGGCGACCGAGGTCAGCGCGTCGAGCGAAAGTGCGGAGAGACCCTCGACCGGAGTGATCTGTTCGCCGGAGACCTCGCTTGCCCGCAGGGGCCTGCCGATAAGCAGGTTCCAGACTCCGTGCCCGGTCGACGTCCGGCGCTCGTTCCGATTCGGCACTCTCCGATCGTAGGGTGCCTGCCACCGAAATCTGGCCTCGGGGAACTGTCAGGGAGGATGCCCACGGGAAGCGGGTGACCAGGCTCCCACCGATGACCGGTCAGGTGGAGCGGACGCCGCTCACCGGGACGGGTCTCCGAGCTGCGGCCCTTGTGGGAAGCTGGCGGTGTTCTCCGGAGGTGGCATGGTGTTCAAGCATCCGACGACGTCCGAGCACACGATGCGCACGAGATCGCCGTTTTCCAGCGACACGCAGTGCCGGGTGCCACGCCCGGGAGCTCACCGTGTCTGGCCGGCAACGCGTCCCGGCACCGAAGAATCGGCTGGTGAACCTCGTGGGCGATGATGACGCACGGCTGTGGAAGGACGTCGACGAGTTGTTCAAACGCCGGCCGGGCTGGACGTTCCTAGCCATGTCGCGCCCCGGAGCTCCGCCGGTCTGGTGCCTCGGAACGGAGAGCGATCCCGACGTCTCGGTGACGGTGGACGAAGGCTCGATCCAGGTCAGGGTGAACAGGACCGACTTCGACATCACGCTGGCGAGCGTCGACGACCTCATCGCGTGGCTGAACGAGTACCGGCCGGGGTCGCTGCCTGAACGAAAAGAACGAGCAACCAACAAGAAGAGCTGGCGACACCGGTTCCATTGGGAGTAGGAAGGTTGAACACCCGAGGGGTGGAATCCGACCGTCGCGCTTGCGTGGGGGAGTGCATGAGAACCACGGCGCGCCGAGGTTGCGGCCCGAGGCCGAGCATCGCCGGCTGCGCTCAGCGCGATCCCTCATCCCCGTGAAAGCGGACAGGCTCCTCTGTTAGTTTCACGATCGAAGCTGCGGCGTGGGGCAGCGATAGATGATCCTCACGATCCGACGCTCCAAGGCCGCGGCGGTGAAGTGACGGCCGAGACAGCTCGTCTGCTCATCGTGCAAGGGGGCCAACGTGGACGATCGAGGGATCGAGGTCATCGGTCCGATCGCAGGCATCACCTTCGTGGTGCTCGACCTGCTCGCCGGCTTCATCTACCCGCAAGCGCCGTCAAGCGACAGTAAGGCGACGGTGACCTTGGCGTGGGTTCACGACCACCGGATCGCCATCCAGGCCGGCATGATCATCGCGCTCTTTGCCTCCGCCATCTTCCTTTGGTTCGTCGGCCACCTGAAGAACTGCCTCGCCGACGGCGCGAGCGGACTCCGATCGCTCTCACCCATGGTCTTCGGTGCGGGCGTCGCCTTTGCCGTGTCCAACGCCATCGGCACGGAGCCCAATGCACTGCTCGCCTTTATGGTCTCCCAACGGCAGGGGATCTCCGATCCGACGGTGGTGCGCATGATCGCCGACCTGAACACCTTGCTTTTCGGCCTGGCCACGGTGATGTCCATGGTGTTCCTCCTCGCGCTCGGCCTGGTCCTGCTGAGAGGCGAGCTCAACGCACCCAGATGGCTCGGATGGCTGAGTGTGATCGTGGCGGTCGGTAACGGGGTCGTGACGTGGCTGGCCATCACCTTCAGCACCTACCACGGCAAAGGCTGGAACGCAGTTGGCTTCGGTGCGTACGTCGGATTTCTCGTGATCATCCTCATTCTGAGCATCGCCCTCTTGCGACGACCGGCGGGACAGCCCGCACCGGCGCAGTAGGGCCGCGCCCGGGACGGCGGTCCGGCTTTGACGAGCCGATCTGTTGCGGCGGCGGCCGACCGCCGCTCGCACCGCTCGACGTGGGGAGCGGAGCGGTCAATACTCGTGTCCCGAACCCAAGGGAACCACCAGGGAGGAGACAGGTGATGGCGAAGGTTCTTTGCGTGCTCTACGAGGACCCGGTGGACGGTTTCCCGACCTCCTACGCCCGGGACAGCGTCCCGGTCATCGACCACTACCCCGGCGGTCAGAACGTCCCGAGCCCGAGTTCGATCGACTTCACCCCCGGTGAGCTGCTCGGCTCGGTCTCCGGCGAGCTCGGCCTCCGGCCCTTCCTCGAGGCGGCTGGCCACACGCTGGTGGTGACCTCCGACAAGGAGGGACCGGATTCGGTGTTCGACCGCGAGCTTCCCGACGCCGACGTGGTCATCTCTCAGCCGTTTTGGCCCGCCTACCTGACGGCCGAGCGCATCGCCCGGGCCCCCAAGCTAAAGCTCGCTCTCACTGCCGGCATTGGCTCGGACCACGTGGACCTCGCCGCGGCCATCGCCCACGGCGTCACGGTGGCCGAGGTCACCTACTCGAACAGCATCAGCGTGTCCGAGCACGTCGTCATGATGATCCTCGGCCTGGTGCGCAACTACCTGCCGTCCCACGACTGGGTGGTGAAGGGCGGGTGGAACATCGCCGACTGCGCGGAGCGCTCCTACGACCTCGAGGGCATGGTCGTGGGCACCGTGGCTGCCGGACGCATCGGACTGGCGGTGCTGCGGAGGCTCAGGCCCTTCGACGTGGAGCTGCACTACACCGACCGCCATCGTCTGCCCGCCGAGGTCGAGCGGGAGCTCGGGCTCACCTTCCACCCCGACGCGGCCTCGATGGTGCCCCGATGCGACGTGGTGACGATCAACGCACCCCTCCACCCCGAGACCGAGCACCTCTTCGACGACGCAATGTTCGCCCGCATGAAGCGGGGCACGTATCTGGTCAACACGGCGCGAGGGAAGATCTGCGACCGCGACGCCGTCGTCCGGGCGCTGGAGAGCGGTCAGCTGGCCGGGTATGCCGGCGACGTGTGGTACCCGCAGCCGGCGCCGTCCGACCACCCCTGGCGGTCGATGCCCCACGAGGGGATGACCCCCCACATCTCGGGCACGTCGCTCTCCGCCCAGGCCCGCTACGCCGCCGGGACCCGCGAGATACTCGAATGCTTCTTCGCCGGCACCCCGATACGGGACGAGTACCTCATCGTCGACGGGGGCAAGCTGGCCGGCACCGGCGCGCACTCCTACAGCGCGAAACCCTGAAGCTGAGCGCGCTGACGGCCGCCGCCCGTCCGCCGTTCGCATGGGGCGATGGGTAGCATCCTGCACTGTGAGTGCTCGGGAGGGGGGCGGGCGACAGGCCCGGAGCCGGAGGGCGCGGACCCGAGGGCGGGACCGTCTGGCGCAGCTGACCGCCGTCTTCTTCGCCGTGGTGGTCGCGTCCTTCCTGGCCGGCGGGGCGGGGGCTAGCGGCGGCACGGCGACGGCCGCCACGACCGACACCTCGCCGGTCGACCTCGCCGCACACGTGGACCTGGCGGACGGCACGGTCAACGGCTCGGCGATCGTGCGGTCCGGCGACGCCCGCATCGAGGTGTTGAGCCCGACGCTGCTGCGCCTGGAGTACTCGCCGACCGGGAGCTTCGAGAACGCCCCGACCGTGAATGCGATCGACCGCCGCATGGCCGTCCCGGCGTACACGGCCGGGGTCTCGGGCGGGTGGCTCACCGTGCGGACCAGCCGCGCCGTCTTGCGCTACCGGGTGGGCTCGGGCCCGTTCACCTCTCGCAACACCTCGGTCCGCTTCACAGACGCCGGGCGCAACTCGACCGTGCACCCCACATGGGAGTGGGAGTGCACCTTCGACCAGGTGTGTCAGGCCGGCGCCGCCACGCTCTCGGGCGGTGCCTCCTTGAGCCAGACAGAACCCGGCTACCAAAGTACGGCCGGCTACGTCGGCTACTTCCTCAAGCCGGGTGCCGCCGCTACCTGGCGCGTCCTCGGCTCCCCGGCGGGAGCGGCCGACCTCGTCATTCGCTACTCGACCTACCAGCTGCTCAGCCCCGTCACCCACAGCTACGACGTCCTGGTGAACAGCCGGCTCGTCCAGACTGTCACCGCGACGCCTACCGCCACGAATTCCTGGTCGACGGTCACCGTCCCGGCGACCCTGGCCGCTGGGACCGACTCGGTGGAGGTCCGCTGTGGGACAGGAGAGGGTTGCGACACCAACTTCGACACGCTCTCGGTCGCGCCCGCCGGTTCGTCAGCCCCATCCCCCCAGCAGACCGACCCCCTCGGCGGATGGATCCGCGGGTTCGACACCGCCACGTACAACACAACGCCGGCCTGTACTCCGGGCCAGACAGCCGCCACATGCGTGGCCGGGCTCGAGCACCTCCACACCGACGGCCTCTTGGACAAAGCAGGTTGGCGGCTACTCGACGACACCCACAGCGCAGTCTGGACCAAGAACGGCTGGGTGCAGGCACGTCCGGTCCGGGGGGACGTCGAGGACGGCTACCTCTTCGTCTACGGCCACGACTATCAGGGAGCGCTCCACACACTGCGGGCGCTGACCGGGCCGGCCCCGCTCCTCCCTCGCAACATCTTCGGCGTCTGGTACTCCGACTACCACCCCTACTCCAGCGCCGACATCGAGAAGACAGTCTTCCCCGCGTTCGTGGCCGATGACGTGCCGCTCAACATCCTCTCGCTGGATACCGACTGGAAGGCGCCCAACGACTGGGATGGGTGGTCGTGGAACCCGACACTCTTCCCCGACGCCACGTCCTTCCTGCAGTGGGCGCACTCCCACGGCATCGACGTCACCTTGAATCTCCACTCTTCGATCGCCGACAACGACCCGAAGGTGGCCACAGCCCAGGCCGTGGCCGGCAACACGTTGGCCAGCTCCACCTGCACAATCGGACCGTGCAAGGTGTGGGACTGGAGCTCGGTGCCCCAGGCGGAGTCCAACTTCACCTTGCAGAAGAGCTTCCTCCAGCAAGGGGTGAGCTTCTGGTGGCTGGACTGGTGCTGTGACGGCTCCTCCGTCTCCACACACGGGGTCACCCCCGACTCGTGGGTCGACCACCTCTACGCACAGGAGATGCAGAACAGCGGGCAACGGGGCTTCGTCCTGGCGCGGGTCGGCGGATCCTTCTCGAATCCCGAGCAGGTGTACCCGGCTGGACCGTGGTCCAACCACACGTCGACCGTCGCCTTCACCGGCGATGCCTGGGGCACCTGGAACACCCTGGCCCGGGAGGCCGAGCTGACTGCGGCCGAGTCCACCATCGGCGAGCCCTACGTGAGCAGCGACATCGGAAGCTTCCTGGGTCCGCCGCCGAGCCAGAAGGGCTCGGACCCGCCCGACCTCTACGATCGCTGGGTCCAGTTCGGCACCTTCCAGCCGATCCTGCGGCTCCACTCCAACGACGAGGACCGGCTCCCTTGGCAGTATCCCCAGCCGGTGCGCGATGACGCAGACGCCTTCCTCCGCCTGCGCGAGGCGCTCATGCCGTACACCTACTCCCTGGCCTCGGAGTCGAACCGGACGGGCCTCCCGATGGCCCGGCCCCTCTACCTCGACTACCCGGGTCAGCCGGCTGCGTACAGCAGCCCGACCGAGTATCTCTACGGCCCCGACATGCTGGTGGCCCCGGTGACGACCCCGGGGAGCGCGGCGACCACGACGGTGTGGTTCCCGCCCGGCCGCTGGGTCGACTACTTCACCGGGGCCACCTTCACCGGCCCCTCGACCGCCCAGGTGGTCGACACACTCGGCCGGATGCCGGTCTTCGTCCGGACCGGGGGGATCGTCACCGAGCAACCGTCAAGCGCCGCGCACCCCTCCACCTCGTACGGCTCGCTCACAGTCCTGGACTACCCAGGGGCGTCGGGCTCGTTCAGCCTCTACGACGACGCCGGATCGGGCACCGGCTACACCAAGGGCCAGTTCACCACGACCCCCGTCAGCACCTCCACGAAGGGCTCCACCACTCGCCTGGTCGTCTCGGCGACCGCCGGGCACTATCCCGGGCAGTCGGCGACGACGAACTACCGGATCCAGATGGTGGACGTCTCCCGGCCAGCCGCAGTCACCCTCGACGGGACGAAACTGGCGCAGGAGAGCTCCCCGGGGAGCGGCCGCGGCTGGTCGTACGACGGTTCGACCGACACCGTGACGGTCCACGTGGGGCCGACGCCGGCCTCCCGGGGGCTCACCGTCGCCGAGACCGGAGGCCGACCGCTCGAGCGTGCCGAGCCGCAGCTGGCCCCGACAACGACGCCCGGTTGACCGGGCCTCGCCGCCCCCGAGACGGCCCTCCACGCGCCGCTGCCGAGCGGGTGAGGGCGCGCCGGCGGCCGGGTGCGCGACAGTTTCGGGATGCCGCCGGCACATCGCAACGCGCCCAGGGCCCACCGCCTGCTCCTTTCGGCGCTGGCGCTGGCTGCGTCGGCCCTGCTGGCCATCCCCGTGTCCTCGGCCGCGGCGGTCGCCGCACCCACTGACCCGGCGGCGATGGTGGACACCGCGGTCGGCACCGGGGCCGGCCCGGTGCAGCCCGGCGACATCGACACCTTCCCCGGCGCCTCGCTGCCGTTCGGGATGATCCAGTGGAGCCCGGATACCTCCCCCGACCGACGGGACGGCGGCGGCTACGCCTACACCGACCACCGCATCACTGGCTTCAGCCTCACCCATCTCTCGGGCCCCGGCTGCCCCTACTTCGGCGACGTCCCGATCCTGCCCGTTTCCGGTGCGGTGCCCGCCGATCCCGAAGGCGCGACCGGCGCGTTCTCGCACTCGACCGAGAAGGCCTCGCCGGGGAGTTACTCGGTGGACGTCGGCTCACCGCCCACCAGCGTCTCCCTGGCCGTGACCGAGCGCGCCGGCTCCGGCAGCTTCGCCTTCGGCGCTGGAGGGAAGGGCACCCTGCTCTTCAAGGCCGGCGACAGCGATGGCGGCTCGGGCGGATCGTCCTTCCAGGTCGTCAGCGACGACGAGGTCGAAGGGTCGTCGACGGGCAAGGCGTTCTGCACAACCTCGGGCCCGTACACGGTGTACTTCGTGGCCCGATTCAACCGACCCTTCGCGGCGTCGGGCACCTGGCTCGCCGACTCGCTGAGTCCGGGAGCCACGTCCTGCACGGGCTCGTCGAAGACCTCCTGCGGCGGGTGGGTCACCTTCGACACCGGTTCGGAGCGCACGGTCGGGATGCAGGTGGCCATCTCCTACGTGAGCCCCGCCGGGGCGGCCTCCAACCTGGCCGCCGAGCACCCCGGCTGGGACGTGGCGAGCGCCGCCCGCAGCGCCACCGCCGCGTGGAACCGCGACCTCGGTCGGATCGCCGTGGCCGGTGGATCCGCGAACACGACCCGCACCTTCTACACCGCCCTCTACCACTCGCTGCTCTCGCCAACCACCTTCAGCGACGACGACGGGCAGTATCTCGGCTTCGACCATGTCGTGCACACGACACCTGGGCATGTCCAGTACACGAACTTCTCGGAATGGGACATCTACCGCACGCAGTTCCCGCTGGTGTCCATGCTGTTCCCGCAGACCGCTTCGGACATGGTGATCTCGCTCCTCGACGACGCCGCCCAGTCGGGCTGGCTGCCCCGATGGCCGGTGGCCAACTCCGACGCCGGCCAGACCGACGGCGACTCCCCTGACGTGCTTATCGCCGAGGCCTACGCCTTCGGTGTCCGGGGGTTCGACGCCCCGCAGGCCCTCGCCGACATGGAGAAGGGCGCCAGCCAGCCCGGATCAGGCCTCATCCAGGAGCGCCAGGACCTCACGAGCTACCTCCAGCAGGGGTACGTGGTCGGCGACACCGAGGACCTCACCTCCTACGGCTACACCTTGGGCACCTCGGTCACGCTCGAGTACGCGCTCGACGACTTCGCCATCTCCCAGTTGGCCTCGGCCCTCGGCCAGACATCGGTGGCGGCCGCCGCGGGGCAGCGGTCGGCCAACTGGCAGAACGTGTTCGACCCGGCCACCGGCTACGTGTCAGCGCGAACGGCGTCGGGTGCCTTCGTCCCGGGGCCCGCCTTCCAGCCGACCCACGTGACAAACCAAGGACAGGTCGGTTACGAGGAGGGGAATGCCATCCAGTACAGCTGGGCCGTCCCCCAGGACCTGGGATCGCTGTTCTCACTGATGGGGGGGAACGCCGCGGCCACGGCCAAGCTCGACACGTTCTTCACGACGCTGGACGCCAGCCGGTACTCCCCCTACTACTGGTCGGGCAACGAGCCGGACCTTTGGGCGCCGTGGGAGTACGACGCCTCGGGAGCCCCGTGGCGCACCCAGCAGGTGGTAAGGCGCGTGCTCGACACCGAGTACTCGCTCGCACCCCAAGGGGAGCCGGGGAACGACGATCTCGGCGCCATCTCCGCCTGGTACGTGTGGGGGGCGATGGGTCTGTACCCCCTCACCCCGGGCACGGCCACGCTGGCTCTCGCCACCCCCGCCTTCTCCGAGGTCAAGATCCACCTGGGCGACGGCCACCGACTGGTCGTGACGACCCACGGACCGACCGGTGGTTACGTCCGGGCGGCCCACCTGGCCCTGGGTTCGGCTGCTTCGGTCGCCTGGGACAAACCGTGGCTTCCGGCATCGGCCCTCACCGGTGCCGACCTCTCGCTCACAACGCAGTCCACCCCCGACGCCCGGTGGGGTGCGGCCCCGTCCGATGCCCCGCCCTCCTACGACGCCCACGCCGCGCCGGCCGTCGGCTTCACCGAGCCTGTGGGCCAGGTGACCACGGCTGCGGGAGCCGCTGGCGCGGCGACGCTCGGCGTGCAGGCCGCCGGGCACGGAGCGGTCACGGTGGACTGGACGGCACAGCCTGCGCCCGGGGTGACGGTCTCGCCGTCCTCGGGCCAGCTCGTGCTGCCCGCCACTGCCCCCGGTGGCCGCACGGCGCGGGCCACCGTGGCGATCAGGGTCACCGCAACCGCGCCGGGGACCCTGGGGTTCGCCCTCACCACGCCCGCCGGCGCGGCATTGCCGCCGCTCGCCCTCGACGTGAAGTCCGGCTAAGGAGCGGCGGAGGGAGAGAATCGGCGAGGTCGGCGGCAAGGACGCTCCGGCACGGTGTCGCTGCCGCCTCGCGGCACCCCCTCCGGCCCACGGGTCGGGTGGGCCGGGCCGTCTCCCCACGCCGGTCTTGCCCGCCCGGCCCACCGGGGCCGATGCCCGCTGGACAGAGGGACCGGCGCGCGCCTCACTGCGAACTCCGACCGTTCCCCGGCGTGCGACATCACCCAGCGATCACCGACGGCGGGGCACGGAGGGGACGGGAACTCGGGCGGCCCGACGGCGCCGAGGTGGAGGTGGCGGTGCTCGGCCCGGTGGAGGTCCACGGGGCCGCACGGCCGTTTCAGCGCGCCTGGACGCTCGACCTCGTCGTCTACCTCTCCATGCACCGCCGGGGCTCCGCCAACGAAGTCTGGTCCACCGCGTTGTGGCCGGACCGGCTGATGGCCGCCCCCACGGTCCACTCCACCGCCTCGGCGGCGCGTCGCGCCCTCGGCCGGTCGAGCCGGGGGCTCGACCACCTTCCCCGCCGCCACGGAGCGCTCCAGCTGGCCACGTCCGTGTGCACCGACTGGGAACGGCTGTGCCGGCTGGCGGCCACCGGCGACCCCGGAGCCTGGGCCGGGGGGTTGGATCTTGTCCGGGGCCGGCCGTTCGACGGGCTTCGCAGCTCGGACTGGACGGTGCTCGAGGGGTTTGCCGCAGAGGTCGAGGAGGGCGTCGTCCAGCTGGCCGTCCGCCTGGCCGACCACCTGCTGGCGCGCGGCGACGGCCGGGGGGCCGCCCGGGCGGCGCGCCGTGGCCTCCTGGCCAGCCCCTTTGATGAACGGCTCTACCGACTCCTCCTACGGGCGGCCGACCGGCAGGGCAACCCAGCCGGGGTGGAATCGGCCATGGGCGAGCTGCTGCGCCTGGTGGTGGGCGACACCGGGTCCTGGGCCGAGGAGGGCGGTTTGGCCCCACTCGCAGCGTCCTACCTGCACCCGGACACGGCCGCCCTCTACCGCGCCCTGTCACGCCGTCCCCAGGCACGGCGGCCCACCGCCGCCGGGAGGGCATTCGCCAGGCTGTAGGGTTTCATCCCGCCATGGCTAGGAACTCCGCAGGCAAGTGGGTCGCACGCGCCGGTGCCACCGGTGGCAGCCGTACCTACCGCGGCCAGACCCCGATCAACTGGTACGCGGCGCTGACCGTGATCGTCGTGCTGGGGGTGCTGTCGGTGGTCTTCGCCATCTACGAGTACCGCAACCCCTCGAGCGGTCCGACAGCCACCCAACCGCCCACCGTCAGCACAACCTGGTACGCGGGCATCGCTTTCAACGTCTGCGGGAAGGTCCAGCCCGACCTGGCGTCGAACGCCACGTCGACGTGGTCGAAGAAGGCCTTTTTCACCACAGGCGACGGCGTGATCACCATCCACCCCCAGTCCACCTCGGACGCCGGGAAGAACGCCGTGCTCGGGAAGTTCGTCTCCGGCTACGACGGGCTCACCCTCACCACAACACAGCTCATTCTCCCGCCGGCCCCCGGCAACACAGCCAAGCACCCCACGGCCAGCAAGAGCGCGTCCTACAAGAACGGTGACACGTGTCCGAAGGGAACGCCGGACCAGGGCAAGACGGGCGAGGTGCAGGTCACATACTGGCCGAGCGCCTTCGTCTCATCGGCCAAGCCCACGACGGTGGCCGGCGACCCGCAGACACTGCGGTTCACCGACCACCAGCTGATCTCGGTCGGGTTCGTGCCGCCGGGGACGAAGCTGGCCAAGCCGCCCGGCACCGTCATCACGGCCCTGCTGCAGAAGACAGCTTCCACGACAACGAGCTCCTCGACCACGCTGCCCTCCAGCGCGACGACCACGCCGACCACCTCATCGACCTCGACCACGGCGGCATCGACCTCGACCACGGCGGCACCGACCACCACTACCACGAAGAAATAGTGAAAGCAGTCGTCCTGGTGGGCGGCGAGGGCACGCGGCTGCGTCCGCTCACGCTTTCGACCCCCAAGCAGATGCTCCCCATCGTCGAGGTGCCCATGATCGAGCGGGTGCTCGGCCAGCTGGCAATGCATGGGATCGATGAGGCGGTGCTGTCGCTGGGGTACCTGCCCGACGCTTTCTTCGACGCCTATCCCGACGGCGTGGCGGCCGGGGTCCGCCTGTCCTACGCCGTCGAGCCCGAGCCGCTGGACACGGCCGGCGCGGTGCGGTTCGCCGCCGCCTACGCCGCCGTGGACTCGACCTTCGTGGTGGTGAACGGGGACGTGCTGACCGACATGGACGTGAGCGCGCTGGTGGCCTTCCACCGCGAGCACGGGGCCGAGGGCACCATCTCCCTGCACCCGGTGGGCGACCCGTCGGCCTTCGGTGTGGTGCCCACCGACGGGAACGGGCAGGTGATCTCCTTCGTGGAAAAGCCGCCACGCGACGAGGCCCCGACCAACCTCATCAACGCCGGGACCTACGTGCTCGAGCCCTCGTTCCTCGAGCGCGTGCCGCCGGGGCGGCGGGTCTCGATCGAGCGAGAGACCTTCCCGGCGATGGTGCGCGACCGCTCCCTCTACGCCCTGGCCGACGAGTCCTACTGGCTCGACACCGGCACCCCGGCCGACTACCTCCAGGCCCACTTCGACCTGGTGGAGGGCAGGCGCGGCGAGCCGCCGGCGCCGGGGGCCCGGCGGCTCGACGGCGACCTGTGGGCCGTCGGCTCACCCGACATCGAGGGCCGCACCGTGGGCGCCTGCTTCGTGGCCGACGGGGCGACCGTGGCCGGCGGTGCCACGGTGGAGCGCTCGGTGCTGGGCCCGGGGGCGGTGGTCGAGAGCGGCGCCACGGTGAGCGGGTCGGTGCTGCTGTCCGGAGCGCGGGTGGCGGCCGACGCCACCGTCGCCGGCTCGGTCCTGGGCCCCCGTTCGACCGTCGGCATGCGCTGCCACGTGCGGCCCGTCTCGGTGCTCGGACAGGGGGCCGTCGTGGCCTCGGGCACCGACATCGACGGCGAACGGGTTCCCGGGTAGCGACGGACACAGGGCCCGTGCCAGGCGCGGGCAGGAGGCGGGTCGGCATGAGGACGTTGGTCACGGGCGGAGCGGGGTTCATCGGCTCGACGCTGGTCGACCGGCTGTTGGCCGAAGGGCACGAGGTCGACGTGGTCGACGACCTGTCGACCGGCTCGCTGGCCAACCTGGCCGAGGCTCGGGCGGTGGCCGAAGGGTCCCTCACCATCCACCAGATCGACGTCCGCCTGCCCGACACGGTCGAGCTGCTCACCCTCCGTCGTCCCGAAGTGGTGTTCCACCTGGCCGCTCAGGCCGATGTGCGGGTGTCGGTGGAGCGGCCGGTCTTCGACGCCGAGGTGAATCTGCTCGGCACCCTCCAAGTGCTGGAGGGCGCTCGCCGAGCCGGGACCCAGCGGGTCGTCTTCGCGGCCAGCGGCGGCACCCTCTACGGCGAGGTCGACCCGGCCGAGCTCCCCGTGCGCGAGTCGCACGTCCACCGTCCGCTCTCCCCCTACGGGGTGTCGAAGAAAGCGGTCATCGACTACCTCGTCGCGTACCGCGAGCTGCACTCACTGGAGTTCTGCGCCCTGGCGCTGGCCAACGTCTACGGCCCCCGCCAGGACCCCCACGGTGAGGCCGGGGTGGTCGCCATCTTCGCCCGACACCTGGTGGAGGGCACCCCGGTCACGATCTTCGGCGACGGGGAGCAGACCCGGGACTTCGTCTACGTCGACGACGTGGTGGACGCCTTCGTCCGGGCCGCCGCCCGGGGCGGCGGACTGGTCTGCAACGTCGGCACGGGCAGAGAGACCTCGGTCAACGACCTGTACACCACCATGGCCGCCGCGGCCGGGGTGGACGCCCCGGCGCAGCATGCCCCGGCCCGGGCCGGAGAGATCCTGCGCAGCTCCCTCGACGTCGAGCGGGCGTCCATGCAGCTCGGCTGGCGTCCATGGACGGAGCTCGCCGACGGCTCGGCGGCCGTGCTCGGGTCCTTCCGCCACCTGCCGGCCTGAGCCGGGACCTCAGCGGAAGAGGTCATCCCCCGGCCGGCGCACCACCTCGGCGGCCACCGAGCCGTCCCGCAGCCAGGTCCCCGGCACCCCGCGCACCACGGCGGCCGGGACCCCACGGTCCTTGCCCATGACCAGCTCGGCCGCCGCGGCCAGCTCGTCGGCCACGCAGACCTCGGTGACCGCCAGCTCGCGCCCGCCGGCATCCAGGGTCCCCCGCAGGTCGAGCACCGCGGCGATGCCGGCACAGCCGATGGCCACGTCGGTGACCCCTTGGCGCCAGGGCCGTCCGAAGGTGTCGGACACGATCACCGCCACCTCGACCCCGAGGTCCCTGCGCAGCGCCGCCCGCAGCCTCCGGGAGGAGCGGTCGGCGTCGACCGGGAGGAGGGCGGCGGTCCCCTCGGGCACGTTGGAGAGGTCGACCCCGGCGTTGGCGCAGACGAAACCGTGCGACGTCTCGGAGATGACGAGGTCCCCCCGCCGCCGCAGCACCCGCACCGACTCGCCGTCCACGAGCCGGGCCTTGGCGTGGGGGTCGCCGGCGTCGACGGCCACGATCCGTCCCTCGGCCTTGGACACGATCTTCTGGGTCACCACCACCACGTCGCCGTCTCGCACCACCGGCCCGCTGTCGGCTGCACCGCCAAGGGCGCTCGAGAGCAGGCGGCCCAGGTCGTCGCCGGGCCGGACCTCGCCCAGCACGGTGACCGGGAGGACCGAGAGCCCGACCGGCTCAGCCGGCGGCACCGAGCACGACCTCGCCCAGGGCGGCGGCGGCCGCGGGGCTCGACATCACGGTGGGCGCCACGACGCAGCGGAGCCCCTCGGCCTCTACGGCTTGGGCGAGTGCGGCGTCGGCCTCGTCGATCACCAGGGTTCCGGCCCACGGGGCGTAGAGGCGGGCCACCCCCAGGGCGCTCGACTCGTGGCCGAGCTCGGCGAGGAGCCGGTCGGCCGGGCCCTTGAGGGCGGCCCCGGCCACGATCGGGGAGACGGCGACCACGTCGGGCCGCCGGGCCTCGAGGGCGGCCTGGACCCCGGGCACGGCCAGCAGGGGCCCGATGGAGACCACCGGGTTCGACGGGCAGGCCACGATCAGCTCGGCCCCGGCGACCGCCTCGAGCACCCCCGGAGCCGGCCGGGCGGCGGCGGCCCCCTCGAAGCGGACATGGCGCACTGCCACGTCGTGGCGCCGGCGCACGAAGTAGTCCTGGAAGGACACCTCGGCCGGACCCTCGGGGTCGGGCTCGGCCAGGGTGAGCAGGGTGCGCACCGGGTCGTTCGAGACCGGGACGAGGTGCACCCGCACCCCTCGGGCCGAGGCCAGCTCGGCGGTCACATCGCTCAACGTCGCCCCCTCGGCCAGCCGCTGGGTGCGGTAGAGGTGGGTGGCCAGGTCGCGGTCGCCCAGGCGGAACCAGGCCTGGCCGCCCAACGATGCCAGCTCCTCCATGACCACCCAGCTCTCCTTGGCCAACCCCCAGCCGGTCTCCTTGTTGTCCAGGCCGGCCAGCGTGTAGGTGACGGTGTCGATGTCGGGGGAGATGTGCAGTCCGTGCAGGACCATGTCGTCGCCGGTGTTGACCACCGCCGTGATCCGCGTCGGGTCGATCACCTGCACCAGCCCCGACAGCAGGCGGGCCGCACCTACGCCACCGGCCAGGGCCACGAACACGGCGACAGCCTAGGTTGACCCCCAGATACGCTGCGCGGCGATGAGGTCGCTCGACCTGCTCTCCTCCTGGCCGGTGGGTGCCGCCGCGGCCGGCGTGCTCACCGCGACAGTCGACGGACCGCCGATGGTGGTGGGCACGCGCGGGGACATCGACCGCCCCCACTACTGGGCGTCGGTGACCAAGCTCTGCACGGCCCTCGCCGTGCTGGTGGCGGTCGAGGAGACGACGCTTTCCCTGGAGGACGAGGCCGGCCCCCCGGGGTCGACGGTGGCCCACCTGCTGGCCCACGCCTCGGGGCTCGCCCCCTCGGGCGAGGCGGTGCTCGAACCCCCGGGCCGCCGCCGCATCTACTCCAACGGCGGCTACGACCTCCTGGGGGCGCTCTTGGAGGAACGCTCGGGCATCGCCTTCACCGACTACCTGCGCGAGGGGGTACTCGACCCCCTCGGCATGCGCGGGGCGCGGATGGCCCCCGGCGGATCGCCTGCCGCCGGCCTGAACGGCACGGTGCGGGACCTGGTCCACTTGGCCGCAGAGCTGCTCTCGCCGACGCTGGTCGCCCCGGTTACCCTGGCGCGGGCGACGGCCGTGGCCTTCCCGGGCCTGTCGGGCGTCCTCCCCGGCTTCGGCCGGCAGGACCCCTGCGACTGGGGACTGGGCTTCGAGCTGCGCGATGCCAAGCGGCCGCACTGGACGGGCGGGGCCAACAGCCCGCGGACCTTCGGACACTTCGGGCAGGCCGGCGGGTTCCTCTGGGTGGACCCCGAGGCCAAAGTGGCCTGCGTCTCGCTCTGCGACCGGGATTTCGGCCCGTGGGCGGCCGAGGCCTGGCCGCGGCTCTCCGACGCCGTGCTGGCCGACTGCGCGCCGGGGTTTGCTAACCATTGACCTGCCAACCACCACTCGAGGGGGGCCACGACCCCGTGAAGGAGCGCAATCGCCGATGAGACGACCCCGTCAGCCGGGACGGCCCGACCCCACGCGGGGCACCGAGACCGAGTACGTGACCCCCCGCCGCTTCGAGGGCACGGCGGCCCTGGTGACCGGGGCGGGTTCGGGCATCGGGCGGGCCACGGCGAGGCGGCTGGCGGCGGAGGGGGCCGCGGTGGCCTGCCTCGACATCGTCGACGAGGCCCTCGAGGCCGTGGTGAGCGAGATCGCCGCGGCGACGGCCGCCGCCCCCGAGTGGGCGCCCGGCGGGAGCGGCCTGGCCATTCGGTGCGACGTGACCGACGAGGGCTCGGTGGACGATGCCGTCGCACGGGCGGCCGCGTCGCTCGGACCGGTCACTGCGGTCTGCAACGTGGCGGGGATAGGCCGGTTCGCCCACACCGTCGAGCAGACGCTCGAGGGGTGGGAGAAGATGCTGGCCGTCAACCTCACCGGGACGTTCCTCGTGACCCGGGCCACCCTGCCCGCGCTGCTCGAGCACGGCGGCTCGATCACCAACGTCGTCTCGACCGCCGGGGTGATGGGCCAGGCCTACGCCGCCGCCTACGCCGCCTCCAAGGGAGGGGTGGGGATGCTGACCAAGGCGCTCGCCGTCGAGTACGTGGACAAGGGCGTGCGGGTGAACGGGGTGGCCCCCGGGGGGGTGGACACCCCGCTCGTGTGGGAGTTCGGATTCCCCGAGGGGGCCGACCCCAAGCAGATCGAGCGGATGATGACGCCCATGGGCTTCTGCACCCCGGCCGAGGTGGCGGCGGCCATCGCCTTCCTCGCCTCCGACGAGGCGGCCTACATCTCGGGGTCCATCCTCTCGGTCGACGGAGCGCTGAGCGCGTGAGCGGTGTGCCAGGCTCCACCGGTGCTGAGCGATCCGGTGAGCGGGCCGGCGGGCGGTGAGGCGGCGGGGAGCGGGCCCGCCCTGCGGGTGGCCGTCGACGCCACCCCGCTCCTCGGGAACCCGACCGGAGTGGGCGCCTTCTGCGCCGGCGCCCTCCGCGGGCTGGCGGCGCGCCGGGACCTGGAGGTCACCGCCTTCGCCGTGAGCTGGCGCCGCCGGCGGGGCATCGACGCGCTGGTGCCCGACGGGGTGTCGGTGGTGGGCCGGCCCATGCCGGCCCGGCCGCTGCACTGGGCGTGGGGACGTGGCGGGGTGCCGCCCCTCGAGTGGTTCACCGGGCGCGCCGATGTCGTCCACGGCACCAACTTCGTGGTGCCCCCGACCGCCAGGGCGGCCCGGGTGGCGACGGTGCACGACCTCACGACGGTGCGCTTCCCTGAGCTCTGCGACGCCCCCACCCTGGCCTACCCCGGCCTCATCCGCCGGGCGCTCGAGCGCGGGGCCTGGGTGCACACCCCGTCCGCCTTCGTGGCGGCCGAGGTGGTGGAGGCCCTCGGCGCCGACCCCGAGCGGGTCCGCCCGGTCCACTCCGGCGTCCCGCCGCTCCCGGCTCCCGACGCCGGGGCGCCGGGACGGTGGCTCCCCACGGGGACCACGCGCTACGTGCTGGCGGTGGGCACGGCCGAGCCGCGTAAGGACCTGCCCTCGCTGGTGCGGGCCTTCGACCAGCTGGCCGGCGACCGCCCCGACCTCGCCCTCGTGCTCTGCGGGCCACCGGGGTGGGGGAGAGGCGCCCTCGAGGCGGCCGTCACCGCCTCGGCCTTCAGCCGGCGGATGGTGCGCACGGGGTGGGTCGACGAGCCGACCCTGTCGGGGCTGTTGCACGGCGCCTGCGTCCTGGCCTACCCCTCGGTCTACGAGGGGTTCGGCTTCCCGCCCCTCCAGGCCATGGCGGCCGGTGTGCCGGTGGTGGCCACCCGGGCCGGGGCCCTCCCCGAGGTCCTCGGTGACGCCGCCGTGCTGGTCGACGTGGGCGACACGGGGGCGCTGGCCGCCGCCCTGGCCGAGCTGGTGGATACAGCCCAGCGACGCACCGAGCTGGCGGCGTCGGGGAGGGCCCGGGCCGCACGGTTCACGTGGAACCGCTGCGCCGAGGGGCTCGACTCCCTCTATCGCGACGCCCTGGCCGGAGGGGACGGCTGAGGTGCGGGTCCTGGTCGCCGTCGAGCAGTTGCGCCGTGCCGTCCCCGGCGGCATCGGCCGCTACGCCTCGGGCCTGTTGGCCGGCGTGGCCGACGGGCTGCTGGGCCCCGAGGAATCGGTGGCCCTGTTGGCCAGCCGGCCGGGGCCCGGGCCGGACCCGCTGGCCGCCACCGGCTTCGGGGTGCGCGCCTCGCGCCTGCCGGGGCCGCTGCTCACCCGGGGTTGGGACCTGGGTCTGATCCGGGCCCCCGGCGGCTTCGACGTCGTGCATGCGGTCTCCCTGGCGGCGCCGCCGCCGGGCCGGTCCCGGCTGGCGGTGACCATCCACGACCTGGCCTGGCGCGAGTTCCCAGAGGCGGCCACGGCGCGGGGCCGGCACTGGCACGAGGCGTCCCTCCGTCGGGCGCTGCGCCGCGCCGACGCCGTGGTCGCCCCGTCGGTGCCGGTGGCCGAGGCGCTCGCTGCGGCTGGCACCTCGGTGCCGGTGGTCGTCGTCCCCCTCGGGGCCGACCATCTCCCGCCCCCGGACCGGGCGGCCGCCGAGGAGCTGCTCGGCCGCCTCGGGGTCACCGGGCCGTACCTGCTGTCGGTGGGCACCCTCGAGCCGCGCAAGAACCTCAACCGGCTGGTGTCCGCCTACCAGACGGCGCGCTCCTCGCTGCCCGAACCCTGGCCGCTGGTGGTGGTGGGGCCGCGGGGGTGGGGAGATGTGGGGCCGGCCGAGGGCGGGGGAGCGCCGGGCGTGGTCCCGGCCGGACCGGTGGATGACGGGGTGCTCGCCTCTCTCTACGAGCGGGCGCGGCTCCTCGCCTACGTCCCCCTCGGTGAGGGCTACGGCATGCCCCCGGTCGAGGCGATGACCTTCGGCACCCCGGTGGTGGCCAGCTGGGGGGTGCCCAGCGTCTACGCCGCCGAGGGCCCCGCCGCGCTGATGGTCGACGCCGGCTCGACCGACGACATCGCCCGGGGGATCGTGGCGGCCGCCACCGACGGTCCAGAGCGCGACGAGCTCGTCCGGCGGGGGCTGGCCCTGGTGCGGTCGAGGACGTGGAGGGAGGCGGCCGGCCGCCACCTCGAGCTTTGGCGGTCGCTGCGGTGAGCGCCGCCGGGCCGCTGCGGCTCTCCCTCGACGTCACCGCGGTGCCGGCCGCCCCGGCCGGGGCCGGCCGCTACACCCTCGAACTGGCCGGGGCCCTGGCCCGGCGCCCCGACGTCGACCTGGTGCTCTTCGCCCGCCACGGGGACGCGGCGCGCTGGCAGGCGCTCGGCGGGGCCGACGGCGGGGACCGGCCCGAGGTGCTCGCCGTGGCCCCGGGCCCACGTCCGGTCCGCCTGGCCTGGGAGCAGGCGCGCCTCGGCGGGCTGGTGCGCCGGTGCGGGGCGTCGGTCCACCACGGCCCGCACTACACGATGCCCGAGCGGTCCCGGGTACCGGTGGTGGTGACGGTCCACGACTGCACCTTCTTCGACCACCCCGAGTGGCACGAGCGGTCCAAGGTGCTCCTCTTCCGCCGGGCCATCCGGGTGGCCGCCCGCCGGGCGGCGGCGGTCGTCTGCGTGAGCGCGACGGCCGCCGGGCGGCTGGCCGAGGTCTGCCCCCCGACGGGTCCGGTGGTGGTGGCCCCCCACGGCGTCGACCACGCGCGGTTCGGGCCCACCGAGCCTTCGCCCGGTGCCGACCGGGCCGAGGTGTCCCGGGCCGGCGTCGACCCCGACCGCCCCTACGTCCTCTTCCTCGGCACGGTCGAGCCCCGCAAGGATGTCCCCACCCTGGTGCGGGCGTTCGCCCGCCTGCGCCGTTCCCACCCCGAGGCCGTGCTCGTGCTGGCCGGCCGGCCGGGCTGGGGAACCGCGGCGGTGGACCGGGCGGTGGCGGAGGCCGGCCTGGCGGACCGGCTGGTGCGAACCGGCTACGTGGCCGACGCGGCGGTGCCCGCCCTGCTGCGTTCGTCCGCCGCCGTCGCCTACCCCTCGATCGAGGAGGGCTACGGCCTGCCCGCCCTCGAGGCCCTGGCCTGCGGGGCGCCCCTGGTCACCACCGAGGGCACGGCCATGGC
This sequence comes from Acidimicrobiales bacterium, assembly GCA_052145775.1. Taxonomy (GTDB): domain Bacteria; phylum Actinomycetota; class Acidimicrobiia; order Acidimicrobiales; family RAAP-2; genus CAVYPR01. The sequence goes on along the minus strand of JBKQNY010000047.1, from coordinate 317 downwards.
CGAGTTGGCCGGGGGGGCGGCCTTGCTCGTGGCGCCCGGCGACGAGGCCGCGCTGGCCGGGGCCCTCGAGGCGGTGCTCGTGGGCCGGGGGGGTGCCAGCGAGGCCGAGCGGCGGCGGCGCGGTCTGGCGGCGGCGGCCGAGCGGACCTGGGAGGCGAGCGCGGCCCGCCACCTCGACGCCTACCGCCTGGCGGTTCACTAGGGTCGTCGTGTGCGCGCGCTGATCACCGGGGGGAAGGGGTTCGTCGGCCACTGGATGGCCGAGCAACTCCGGGGCGGCGGCGACGAGGTGGCGGTCACCGACATCGAGACCGACA
>JBKQNY010000046.1:0-44036 GCA_052145775.1 Acidimicrobiales bacterium | reverse complement strand
GGTCGTGGGTGGTTGGGGAAGCACCCCGATTCTCTCGGGGCCACCACCACGACCGGTGGATGTCACCGGCCCTCATCAGGAAATACTTGACAGGGCCGCGCCTCTGCGCCTACCCGCGCGGCCTCTTAGCTAGACCGAGGGTGTCACAGACCGGGAAGGGGCACCTGCGGTGGCCAAACGAAACACTCCGCCGGCCACTCTGCGCGCACGGTGGGCCTGTAGACATAGCCCGCCGACCGGTCCGACCGAGTTTTACGGGCTCAATCACAGGGTCAGGGGCGCTCGGCACATTTCTGCAGACCCCATCCGGCCCTTGCAGGCTGTAGAAACCTAGGCTGGACCTCGGGCGGAGGGTGTTTCTACGACCCGCTCGCGGGCGTACCGGCGGGCAAAGTCGCCTGTGGTTGGACTAGCGCTTTGCGTAGTCTGCGAATCCTTGCCAGTCAATGACGATGCACGCCTCATCGCCGACGATCCAGGCGTCATGACCCGGTGGAATAACCGCGAAGTCTCCGGGGCCGAACTCGGCCTCTTCTCCGTCGTCCATGACCACATGCATCCGGCCGGATACGTAGTAGCCCATGTGAGCGGCTTGGCAGCTGTTGGTCCCGGCGATGGGCTTGACATGCAGGGACCACTTCCAACCCGGCTCAAACGTTGCCCGTCCCACCGGCCCTGATTCGAGGTTCACGAGTTCGAGCTGGCCCTTGTCATCGGTGAACGGTCGGGTCTCTTCGGGTGCATCGAGGCTCTTGCGGATCATTCCACCCATGTCGGTCCTCCTTCATCTCCATGTGAACGTGGCCAAGGTGGCGGATACGCCGCAGTTGGCTCATCCTTTGCGTTCACCTCAGACATGGCATCTATGCCGACGGCACAGTGAGCGCGAAAACCGCAATCCGCGACGCAGCCACTCCAGGCCACCCCCGACGGTCTTTCACCTCCCAGCGCAAGCTCAGAAGCCCCCGTCACCGACATTCAATATTTGATCGTCGATAATGTCAACGGCGTTTTGGGCGGCGTCAGGACAAGGGCGCCCGGTGCGCTCCGCTCGGCGTAGACGGCTTGGATGTCAGCAACCCGGATGTTGAGGAAGCTGCTCATCCGATCTGGATCGCGCGGCGTCTCGAGCGTGACGGTTGGCTTGTCGTCCGTCGGGCCTCTGCCGACGTTGATGATGACCCAGCTATTGGCCAGCGCGACGTACGTAACCTCGTCATTCGCCTCGCCGAGATGACGGACTTGCCTCCCAGCACTTCGGTACAGAAACGGCGGGATCGCTCTACGTCATCGGAAACGATGAATTGGGCCACGACCATCTGCTCGTCGGTGTTGCTCATGATGACCTCCGCTGGCGGAACGGACCCCGAATTCTCGCCTACCGCCACGCAGCGCGCCCGCCCCCCCGGACCGCTCCGATAGCGGGTGGAGGGGTGTTGACGGGTCTCTCAAGAGGGTTCGGTCGATTGCTGGCGACGGTGGTCGAGTAGCCACGACTCGACGATGAGGATCGAGTGGGGCCCGACGGTCAGCGGCCTCCAGCGGATCAGCGCTCGAGTGCTCACGTGGACGTTCGCGCGCTGTCGCCGTCCGACAAACATCGTGTCCGTGGACTCGGCCGGGCGCCGAACCTACGATGGCCGCGTGACCTTCGAACCAGTCGCCCTGGTGGAAGCGTTCGGAGCGGCCTGGGCAGCTCACGACCTCGAGACCGCCATGTCGTACCTCAGCGACGACTGCCTGTTCGACGCAACCGGACCGGCACCCGACGGGGCCCGCTATGTGGGCCCCGAGCAGATTCGCTCTGCCTGGAAGGCGATCTTCGACGATGCCTCATCGAAGTTCGAGCCGGAAGAAACGTTCGGCATGGGTGACAGGGTGGTGCAGCGTTGGTGCTACAGCTGGGACGGCGGACACGTGCGGGGCGTCGATCTGTTTCGGATTGATGGGGGGCGGATCACCGAGAAGCTGTCGTACGTGAAGGGATAGGGCAGGTGGCGCGGCGAAAGCAGGGCGTCTCATGAGCAGGCCGCCGATTGCCGAGGGTGTCCAATGAGAAGGGATGCACCCTGCCTGTCGTAGGAGAGGGGGACGAGGTCGTCACGGCTGCGGCGCTGCCCGGAACCGGCACAGAGCCACCGATGTCGTTTCACCGGCTTCAGATCCGGTTGACCACCGCGTCCGCATCGCGCAAGGTCATGGAGGTATCAGGTGGACTGGGAGGAAGCGGGCCACGGTTGGGGCGCTCGGGCCACGGAGTGGGCCTACCTGGTTGAGCCGGGCCGTTCTCAGACAGGTGTCGTGATCGAACCGGTGTCCCAGACAGGCGGGATATGGGGACAGAGACAACGAGCGCTCCTCCCTACCGGCGGACCGCCGCCCTTGCGTCACCCGTCGACCGAGAGGGTCCTGGCGATCGACGCTGTTGCCGGGGAGGTCTCGGTCGTCGTGGTGGCCATGGGAGCACCCGACGTGGGGGCGACGTCGGTGCAGGCCCTCGCCGCGTTCCACGAGGAGAGCGCCGCGGCGGCGGTTGTGCCCGAAAGCGGCTGAGGCAGGTCGTCGACGATGAGCGCCGGGCGCCAGGTCGCGGCGTCAATGTGGCGGCCGGTGGCGGTGATGACGAGGGACCCGCTCTGATTTTCCGGCGGTGTGTTGTCGTAGAAGGCGAAATTGCCCAGGCCGTAGTCGACGTAGGCGGAACCGAGATAGCCGCCGCCCAGCAGCACGTGGGCATGGGTCCCCACCACGATGTCGGCCCCCGCCTTCACCAGGACGGTGGCCAGGGGCTCCTGCAGCGGGTTTGGGCAGGCGTCGAGCTCGGTGCCCCAGTGGAGGTAGACGATGACCGTGTCGGCCCACTTGCGGACCTTCTCCACCTCCGAGACGAGGGCATCGACATCGTAGGCCGACGCCAGACCGGGCTGTGCTGTCGTGGCGGTCCAAGCCTGCTCGAGGTCGGAGTCGATGACCTGCGTGGCCACCACGATGGCGATCCGCTCGCCTTTGATGGTGGTCTCGTAGGGGGTGAAGGCTTCCGAGACGTTCTGTCCGATGCCCATGATCGGGTAACGGGTCGATGCCTTGATGGCCAGAGCCTGCTGGAGACCGGTCGAACCGCAGTCCTCCCCATGGTTATTGGCCTCGGTGATGAGCGTCACGCCCGCGTGTTGGAAGGCGGTGACGGCCGAGGCTGGCGCGTAGAAGACGTATGTCTTGGGCTGGGGTGTCGGGCAGGTTCCGTTGGTGAGCGCCGACTCGAAGTTGGTCATCTTCAATGTGGCGCCGGAGAGCAGCTGCGGCACGGTGGGGCCGAGTGCTGTGGCCGGGTCGTCGGCCAGCCGGTCGCCCAAGTTCGTGCCGGCCGGGAAGTTCACGTCCCCACCGAAGGCGAAGGTCACTGGCTGGCCGTCTCCCAGCCAGTCGGGGTCGAGGCGGGAGCCGGTGGACGGCGCCGGCTTGGCCTGGTGTTTGGCTGGATGGTGCGGCCGATCCGGGCCGGCCGTGGGCCGGCCGCCACCGGCCGCCAGCGAGAGACCGGCGATGAGCCCCGCGGCCAAGAGGCCGACCAGCCAGAGGAGCCGGTTGCGCCGGACCTTTCTCGATGGGCGTTCAGCGTCGATCGGCTCGGCAGGCGGCGTCGGGCGAGGGAGGACAGGTCGCGGCACGAGGTCGGTGGGCGTGGCGGGGAGCCTATTCGCCGAAGAGGAAGGGGGCCCGGTCCGCTCCCGCGGACCGCTTCACTCCGGGATGGTTGGGCACGTCGGCTGGTCCCCGAACTGCCCGCGGGGCTCGAGTGCAGCAAGGTCGGCGCGGCCCACTCCCGGTCGGTTCCGGTTGGGCCAATCAACGGCAGGGGCGGTCTGAAGGTTCAGAAGGGTCCCAAGCACGGGTGCTCGGCGACGGGTCGCGACACCCTCGAGTGGTCCGGCGTCTGACGCGAAGATGGGGTGGGTCGGGTCGGCTGGGGCCGTGCCCGGATGGCTACTGCCTACTTGGGACCGGGCCATCGGTAGCCTTGGCCGGTGCGCCGTGGCCCAGGAACCCTCCCTCACGCGCTTGTGACGGATCGACCGCGCCGGCGTACCGGGGTCCGTGTCCTCCCAGCACGGCTCGGGGCACCAAGCTGTGCGGTCGCCTTGCTGCTCGCCCTCGTGGTCGCACCGTCGGCTGGCGCCGCGGCGTCCGGAGCGTCGCCTGCAGCATCTGTCGGCGACGGCAGCAGCCCCGCGGCAGCCGTCGACCCGTTCATCGGCACCGGAGTTGGAAAGGGGCAGATCGGGGCGATCGGCACCTTTCCGGGCGCCGATGTCCCTTTCGGGATGGTCCAGTGGAGTCCCGACACCCCGAGCACCTCGTTCACACGGTCGGTGTCCGGCGGCTACTTCTACACACTCGATACCGTCGACGGCTTCAGCCTCACCCATCTCTCGGGTGCGGGCTGCACCGCCCTCGAGGACTTCCCGGTCGTGCCCTTTCCCGGGCCTGTCTCGGAGTCGCCGTACTCCGATCCGGGTCAGTTCGAATCCACGTTCTCTCACAAATCGGAGTCGGCCTCGCCCGGCTCCTACGCCGTCACCCTTGCCGACGGGGTGAGGGTGGAGCTCACCGTCACCGACAGGACCGGGATCGGTCGCTTCATCTTCCCTCCGGGCGTGAGCCCCTCGATCCTCATCGACCCCGCCGCGAGCCAGGGGGGCTTCACCAGCGGGGAGCTCTCGGTGACAGGCGACCGATCGCTCTCGGGTTCGGCGGTCGCCGGGAGATTCTGCGACACGGTGGGAACCTACAGCGTCCATTTCGCCGCCGAGTTCGACGCCCCGTTCCGCGCCGAGGGAACCTGGGAAGGGGCCGTACTCTCGCCCGGCGGGCGACAGAGCGCCGGGACCGCCCCCGGGGTCTACGCCACCTTCGCGCCGTCGACCCGCGGGGCAACGACGGTCACCATGAAGGTCGGCCTCTCGTACACGAGTGTCGCCAACGCGGCGGCCAACCTCCGTGCCGAACAGCACGGCTGGAACTTCGACGCCGTGCGCGACGCCGCCACGGCCCGGTGGAACGGGGAACTCTCCCGGATCGCCGTCGGCGGAGGCACCGGGACCCAGCGGCGTGTCTTCTACACCGCCCTCTACCATTCGCTGCTCTTCCCCTCATTGCTCTCCGATGAGAACGGGGACTACCCGGGGTTGGACGGACGGGTGCACGTGGCCAGGGGCACACCGCAGTACACGAACATCTCGGGATGGGACATCTACCGCAGCGAAGTCCCGCTCCTCGCGCTGCTCGCACCCAAGATCGCCGACGCGATGGTCACGTCGCTGATACGTGACGCACAGCAGGACGGCGGCTTCCTGCCTCGGTGGGAGTTCGTCAACGTGAGCGAGAACGTCATGGGGGGAGACTCGGCCGACCCGATCATCGCCGGCGCCTACGCCTTCGGCGCCAGGGGCTTCGATGTGAAAGAAGCCCTGAAGCTGATGGTGCGCGGCGCCGACACCCCGGCGACACCACCTCCACCTGCCGCTGACGGCTACGTCGAGCGCCCCGGCCTCGCCAGCTACCTCGCTCACGGCTACGTGACCAATGCGACAGGGCAGCTCGCCGGGGAGACGAGTTCGATCTCGGATGACTCCGCCTCGGTCACCCTCGAGTACGCCACCGACGACTTCGCGATCTCCCAGCTCGCCGGGGCGCTCGGGGAGCGCTCGCTGGCCACGACGTTCTCCGCCAGGTCGCAGAACTGGCTCCACGTCTTCGACCCGGCGACCGGCCTCATGGCCCCCAAAGACACAAGTGGCGCCATTCCACCCGGATGGCCGACAGGCAGCCTGACGCTGTCGGCCAAGCTGGCCGCCAGTGGCATCTCCGGGGTCGGTCAGACAGGCTTCCAAGAGGGCGACGCCGCCCAGTACACGTGGATGGTGCCCCAGGACCTGGCCGGCCTCTTCCGCGCCCTCGGCGGTCGAACGGACGCCACCGGCGACCTCGAGCACTTCTTGGGACAGGTCGAAGCCGGCGCAGGCGCACCGTTCAACTGGGCCGGCAACGAGCCGGACCTGCAGACGCCGTTCGAAGGCGACTACTCGGGCGCTCCGTGGCTGACCGAGAGGACGACGGCGAAGATCCTCGACCAGCTGTACCCCGTCGGCCCGGTCGGGGAACCAGGGAACGACGACCTCGGGGCCATGAGCTCGTGGGCGGTCTGGACCATGGTCGGCCTCTACCCCGAGACGCCCGGGACTCCGGTGCTCGTCACGACGTCCCCCTCGTTCACCTCGGTCGTGATCGACCTAAGCGGCGGCCGGCACCTCGAGCTCCACGCCACCAGGCAGCAGCCGGGAGCAGGCTACATCTCGAAGATGACGGTCGACGGCCGGCCCTCGGATCGCCCGTGGCTCCCCCTCGACACGGCCACCAGTGGCGGGACAGTGCGGTTCACGCTCGTCCGCTCTCCAGCCAGAGGGTGGGGGAGCGCGCCAGACGATGCTCCCCCCTCCTACGGCTCGTGAGCGGGGTGGAGGGTATAGGGCTGCCACCATCGGCGAAGCGGAGGTCCGGCAGTCCGCCCGTGGGTCGGCAGACCAACTCTTCTCGGTGACCGTTCAGTCGTCGGGAAGGCCGGCGAAATCGCTCTTGGCCTTCTTGTACCAGCCCATGGCCTTCATCGGATGCTTCCACCTGCCCTTCATGTCGCTCAACGCAGGTTCGTGGGCCGTGTCGCCGTTCGCCACCATGTCCTTCAGATGCTGGTCCTGTGCCTTGATGACCTCATCGGCAGTCGTACCGTGATGCGCTACATCGCACGGGCCGCCCAGCTGTCTGCACGTCATCGTCTTCGTGGTCATCGCATCCTTTCAAGGGTCATGGTGGCGCACGTCATCTCGAGGTGGTCCACCCCCGGAGTGTGACCGCCGCCCCCGGGCTCAAGCGCCGCCCGAGGTGTTGAGCTTCACGGCGGCGCGCACGAGAGCCTTGAGGGCCCTCTCATTGACCTTGTCGCCCTCGCGCCAGTCGATGGCGCGGCGGACGTTGCCGTCGAGGCTGGAGTTGAAGAGGCCTGAGGGGTCCTCGAGGGCGGCTCCCTTGGCGAAGGTCATCTTCACGACCTCCTTGTACGTCTCGCCCGTGCAGAGCATCCCGTCGTGGTACCAGACCGGGACTCCCCGCCACTTCCATTCCTCCACCACCTCACCATCGACTTCCTTGATCAGGGCGCGCAGTCGGGCGAGCAGCTCGCCTCGCCAGTCACCCAGCTCCTTGATCCTCGCGTCGATGAGCTTGGACGGTGTCTTCGTGTTCGGTGGTTGGCTCTTCGCCACGGTGCCCATCCTTCTCTGTCATTCGCATGTCGGTACGCACATCGGCAGTGGTGCGGGGGATCACGGTCTTGGGCCAAGGTACTCGGTCGAACCGGAAGCAGGGCACGAGCAGTGTGTCGGACGGAGCCGCGCTCAGATTGGTGTCACGGGGGTGCTGGACGGTTTGCCGTGGCCGCGGCATCCGCCGGCTCCGAATCCTCCAGCCGTGCCTGGTGGCGGCGCCACAGGGTGGCGTTCAGCCCCGCGGATCCCACGATGATCCGACCCAGGATGTAGACCCAGAGGAGGACGGCCAGGGCGACGCCGACCGCCCCGTAGGAGTGGGACTTCCTGGCCACCAGATGGCCGAGCCAGTAGGTGGTGAGCAGGTGCATCACCTCCATGCCGACGGCGATGAACAGCGCCCCGGGGATGAGGGCTTTCGGCGGCGCGTCGGCGTGGGGGAGTTTCGAGGACATCCACCACCAGATCCCGAAGGACGCCCCGAAGACCAGCAGGACGGCCAGGATCGTCCCGGGGGCTCCGGTGTGCTCACGGAGGCTGTTCAGCGCGGTGGCGAGCGCCGCGGCCAGGAGGCTGACGGCGATGACGGTCAGCCTCGGCAGCAGTCCGGCCGGCTTCACCTGTGCGATCCGCCACACGAGCCAGTGCACCACGAAGAGGGCCTTGGTGAGGCTGCCTGAGGTGAGGAAGAGCGCGAACGCCGCACCGAACAGCACCACCAGCTGCGTCCAGACGCTCCAATCCTGGGTGTCCACCACGGTGGCCGCCAGGATCCCGGTGATGCCGAACGTCTTGGCCAGGTGGGCCGGGTCCTCGTCGGCCAGCCGGGCCGACAGGCCCAGCACCGTGAAGACGATGTAGACGAAGGGGACCAGGAAGAGGAACATGCGGAAGGCGATGGCCCCGGCCAGGAGCCCGCCGCCGACGTTGGCATCGAGCTCTTGGATCTCGAAGCCGGCAGCCACGGCGGAGGAGGTCCGTCGCCGCTCCTCGAGGAACCCCTCGACCCGAGCCCGCTCGGCCGTCTCCCACCCGCGCCCGCTGATCCACAGGTGCCGTAGCCGGCCCCGGTGACCGGGATCGACGGCGCCGGCGGAACCGCTGCCCGGCCGGTCATCGCCACCAGTGGTGCCGTGCTGCGCCGCGCCGACCGCGGCCGGCGCACCGGCGCGCCCGACCTCCGCGTCGTCCCCCATCCCCACAGGTTAGGCAGCTCGGGCGCGGTCACCGGGGGCTCTCGCCCAGGATGCCGGCGCCGAGCGGGAGGGCGCGCCCGCCGAGTACCGACCGGCTGTCGTGCCGAGGAGCTGCAGGTTCTCGGCCATCTCTGACGGCCCCGACCGGTGACCGTCGTCAGATGGGCAGCGCTTCGTAGACCTCGACGCCGCCGCCGTGGGTGAGGACGGGGCACCCCTTGGCCAAGCCGGCCGCGGCGGACAGGTCAGGGGCCTCGACGATCGAGTAGCCGGTCAGGCCGGCCGCCCCGCCGTCGGTGGCCGACCCGTCCGTGGCGACGGTGCAGCCGCCGACGAAGGGGTTCCCCACGTCGAGCACCGCCTCCCCCAGGGAGCCGAACCAATTCATCCAGGCCTCCATGGCCTGCTGCTGCTCCTGTGGGGAAGCACCCATGGCGCCGCCGGTGTAGACGAGCACGAACTTGGACATGTCATTGCCTCCGTCTTCTTCGCTGTCTTGGTCGGTCGATCGTTACGGCTGGCGCCCGGTGAAGGCCACGAGCCGGTCGAGGGCTCCGGCGTCGGGTTCCACCCCGATCTCGGGGTCGAACCGGCCCGAGCCCCGGAGCTGGGGCGAAATGAGCTCTTGGCCGAGGCCGAGCACGTACTCGGCGAGCGCAGGGCTGGTCGTCAGCTCGGCCGACGTCGCCGTGGCCACGTCCCAGGTGTGGACCAGCAGCTCGATCGCCAGGATGTCGGCCGCCAGAACGGCGGGCATCGCGAACCCTCCCAGATCGACGTCGCCGTCGAGGCCTCGACCCCGCCAGGCCTCGAGCGCCTGCTGGGCGGCGGTGGCAATCCGGTCCTCGGGACCGCCGTCGACCGGAAGGACAACGTCAGCTCCGGCGGCCGACCCCAGCCTGGTGAGCGACTCCTCCAGGTGGTCGACCAGCTGGTCCACCGTGAACTCGCGGCAGGGGGTGGGCCTCGCGCCGTCGTCGGCCGACAGTTGGCGGAGCACGAGCTGGCAGACGGCCAGTGACGCCTCGGCCGCGGTGAGGCGGTCGATCGGGTCGGGCGCGGCCGCCCACTCGTCGGGCCCGGCGTCCCCCGACGTCGCCGCCGTCACCAGGCGACCGAGATAGTGGGTCCAGCCTTCGGTGTGACCGGTCTCCTGGTCCGCGGTCAACCCCTCGTGCACGAGCCGGACCACCGTCCCCCCGTCGGTGGACTCGAGGGTGACGGTCACGGTGGAGGTCGGTGGGGACGCCGAGCCGGCATCCTCCCAGGCCCACGAGAGCACGAGCCTGCGTCCCGGCTCGACCTCGACCACGTTTCCCGTCGCGGTGTGGCCGGGCGTGATGGTCCAGCGGTAGTCGCCGCCGGCGCGCAGCTCGATGCGCGCCGCAACGGCCTGCCAGCGACGGAGCCTGCTCGGCTCGGTCACGAGGGCGAAGGTCTCGTCGATCCCGAGGGGGACGAGGACGGACTTGTCGATGGTCATGGTCGCACCTTCCTTCTCCGGCACCGTTGCCAACTCCTGCAACTCGCGGTCCCAGAACATGCCCAGCGACTCGCGCAGCTCGGCCAGCCCCTCGGGGACCACCCGGTAGTAGCGGAACCGGCCCTCTCGGCGCACCTGCACCAGCCCCGCCCGGACAAGCACGCCGAGGTGCTGGGAGACGGCGGGGCGGCTGACGGTGAACTGACGGGCCAGGTCACCGGCCGAGCGCTCCCCGCCGAGCAGCAGCTCGAGGAGGCGCCGGCGGTTGGGCTCGGCCAGGACGGCGATGAGGTCACGCACGCACAATATGTTAGCGAAGACTTACGCGTCAACCGGGACGGGTGAACGGGGACTCGACGGTGTGCGGCCGAACCTGCGTTCGGGGATCGCGGCGACCCCCGGGGACCCGCACCCGCAGCCGGCGCAAGAGCGACGGTGTAAACGAGGCCGACCGCCCGGGCGCGCCCACGGTGCCCGGGGGTTCGGCTGGCCGGCAGCAGGCGGAGACGGCCCGATGGCGCCGTCGGCCCCACATGGCCGCGGGCGACTCGATGAAGGAGCGACCTCGAACCAGACGGCGCTGATCGGCGAGGAGCTGGGGGAGCTCCCAACGTGGGGTGGCCGTTCTTGATCAGCGCCACCCGCGACGCCCGCCGGACGACCGTCGAGTCGTGGGTGACGATCGCGATGGTCAGCCCCCGGTCCTGCCACCACCGGCCCAGGAGGCCGATGATCTCGTCCTTGGTCTCCTCGTCGTGCTTGCCGGTGGGCCGGTCGGCCAGGAGCACCGTGGGCTCCTTCACCAGCGCCCGGGCGATGGCCGTCTTGGGGGCGGCGACGCCGATGGTGACCGATCCCGCCCCCAACCACTCCAACCGCATGGTGATCGACGAGCCGGCCACGGCCACGGCCGTGGCCCCGCACGCGGCCGTGGCCCCGCACGCGGCCGTGGCCCTGCAGCCGGCCTGACCACCCCCTAGCGTTGGCGGCCCGACGAGGTTCGAGGAGGAGCGCATGATCATCGGCATCGGCATCGTGACGGTGTGGGTCCTGGACCAGGACTCGGCCAGGCGGTACTACACCGAGACGCTCGGCTTCGAGGTGACGGCCGACATGGAGATGGGCAATGGCATGCGCTGGCTCACCGTGCGCCCGCCGGGCGGTGCCCAGGAGCTACTTCTCATGGACCCCACACGCTCGATGCTCGACGCCGAGACCGGCCCCAAGGTGCGCGCCCTGGTCGAGCGGGGGGTGCTCAGCCCCGGGGTGATGGCCATCACCGACTGCCGAGCCGACCACGCGGCGCTGGCGGGGCGGGGCGCTGACTTCTCCCAGGGGCCCGAGGAGCGCCCCTACGGCACCGAGGCGATCCTGCGCGACGACTCGGGGAACTGGTTCAGCTTCACCCAGCGGGCCGGCTGACTCAGGCGGGGCGGCCCACCACGACGTCGCCCGAGTGGTCGACGGCCACGCAGAATGTCGCGGTCGGGCAGGATACTCCGGCGAAGGCGACCGACGAGCCGGTGCCGGTCGAGGTCCAGGTGCCCGAGTGCCACTGATGGATCCCCCCATGGCTGTCCACGGCGACGCAGTACGTCGTGGCGGGGCACGAGATTCCGGTCAGCGATGACCCCGTGGGGGCGACCGCCACGGGGGCCGACCAGGACTGGCCGTTCCACACGAGGGCCTGGCCGAGCTCGTCGACCGCCGTGCAGAAGGAGGACGTCGGGCAGGAGACGCCGGTGAAGGAGGTGGGGACCCCGTATGTCTGGGGGGTGGTCCACGAGCCGCCGTCCCAGAACGACAGCCCTCCCGATGAGGAGACGCAGAATGTCTGGCTGACGCAGGAGATGGCGGTCACCGCGCCCCAGTCGCCGCTGGTGCCGCCCCAGCCGCCGCCCCTGTAGGCGAAGGCGTTCCCTTCACCGTCGACGGCGGCGCAGTAGCCCGAGGGCGCGCAACCGATCCCCTCGATGCCGTTGGCCCCCTCCACTGTGGTCGGTGCCGACCAGGACAGGCCGTTCCAGGTGACGGTCTGGTTGCCCCCGGTCGGCGCGGCCAGGCACTGGGTGGGCGACGCGCACGAGACCGAGATGGTGCCCGGGCCGACGGCCGAACCGGCGGGGGACTGCGGGGCGCCCCAGGACGAGCCGTTGAAGGCGTAGGTGCGGCCGGTGGCGTCGACGGCAATGCAGGCGGTGGACGACGCGCAGGAGACGGCGGCCAGCGCGGTGCCGCCGGTGAGCGGCTCCGGTGCGCCGAACCGCAGCGTCCCGGGGGCGATGGGCACCGTGGTCGTGGTGGTCGAGGTGGTCGAGGTCGTGGTGGCGGCGCGTGGGGCACCGGGCGAACCGCAGGCGGCACCGAACAGGGCCAGGGTGCAGACGGCCAGGCCGAGGAGGGCCCCATGGCCCGGGGTCGTGGCCCGCTCCGGCCGGCTTCGGGTGGCGACGGCCGCCGCACTGGGCGGGATCGGAGGGTGGTCGGTGTCGCGCACACGGGCACCGTACAGCGGGAGGTCGCGGCCGGGAACGCAGGTGCGGGTGCCCCACGCCCTACACTCGGGACCGACCCGAATTGCGGCCCCGGACGCCTCCGTCGCGGGCCCCGAGCACAGGTGAGGTGAGCGGCCCATGGGAAGGCTGTACGCAGTCTTGTTCTTCCTCCTGGTGGTCTTCTCGGCCGCCATGTCCCTCATCACCGCCGGGGTCTACGTCTCGGTGTGGTGGCTGTCGGTCCTCGGCGTGGGGATCCTGGTGCTCTTCGTGGCCCTGGGCGGGATGCTGGTCCCGCCGGCCCGCAAGGCGGTTGCCGACCGCGACACCAAGACGGCCATGGCCGCCATGGGCGCCTTCGGCGGCCTGCTGGCCCTGGAGTTCTTCATCATGGCCACGGTGTGCTGGGTGGTCGGGAACCGAACCCTCTACCTGAACAACGCCTACCAGGCACTGGGGCTCCTCATCTTCCTGGGCCTGGCCAGCGTGGGCATCGGGGGCGCGCTCGGAGGAGTGGTCATGTTCACCTACGTCCGCCACCGCACGCTGGTGGACGCCGCCGAGGCGGCCGCCGCCTGAGCGGGCTTCGGACGTGACCGGCGCCGCGACGCGCGGGGGGAGGGCACCGTGAGCGACGAGGCCGACGTGGTGGTGGTCGGCCTCGGTCCCGGCGGCGAGGAGGCGGCCGGCCGCCTGGCCGAGGCGGGGCTCTCGGTGCTCGGGGTCGACGCCGAGCTGGTCGGGGGGGAGTGCCCGTACTGGGGCTGTGTCCCCTCCAAGATGATGATCCGGTCGGCCGACCTCCTGGCCGAGGGGAGGCGGATCCCCGGCATGGCCGGGGCCTCAACCGTGCGGGCCGACTGGGCGCCGGTGGCCCGTCGCATCCGCACAGAGGCGACCGACGACTGGGACGACAGGGTGGCGGTCGAGCGGCTGGAGCGGCGAGGCGCCACCTTCGTGCGCGGGTGGGGCCGGCTCGACGGGCCGGGCCGGGTGGTGGTGGGGGAGCGGCTCCTCACCGCCCGCCTCGGGGTCGTCCTCAACGTGGGGACCCGATCCTGGGCGCCGCCGATCCCCGGGCTCGACGGGGTCCCCTACTGGGACAACCGCGGGGCCGTCGAGTGCACCGAACCCCCGGCCAGCCTGGCCGTGCTGGGGGGCGGGCCGATCGGCCTCGAGCTCGGGCAGGTCTTCTCGCGCTTCGGCTCCGAGGTGACGGTGGTCGAGGTCGCCGACCGGCTGCTGGCGGTCGAGGAGCCCGAGTCCTCCGAGCTGCTCGAGCGGGTCCTCACCGCCGAGGGCATCTCGGTGATCACCGGCTACCGCGTCGAGCGGGTCGACCATGCCGAGGGGGGCGTCACCATGCACCTGGCCGGGAGGGACCCGGTCACGGCCGAACGGCTACTGGTCGCCACCGGGCGACGGCCCGACCTGGCCTCCCTCGGGATCGCCTCGGTCGGGCTGGACGAGCAGGCCCGGTCGATACCGGTCGACGGGCGGCTGCGCGCCGCCCCCGGGGTGTGGGCGCTGGGGGACGCCACCGGGCACGGCGCCTTCACCCACGTCTCGATGTACCAGTCCCGGCTGGTGGTGGCCGACGTCCTGGCCGAGGCCGGCCTCGAGCACGAGGAGGTGGGCCCGGCCGACTACCGGGCCCTTCCCCGCGTCACCTTCACCGACCCCGAGGTCGGTTCGGTGGGGATGTCCGAGGCGGACGCCCGCTCGGCCGGGCTCTCGGTGCGGGTCGGCATGACCGAGGTGCCGTCGTCGGTACGGGGCTGGATTCACAAGGCGGGCAACGACGGATTCATAAAGGTGGTCGAGGACGCGCGGCGCCACGTGCTGGTGGGCGCCACCTCGGCCGGGCCCTGGGGTGGGGAGGTGCTCGGGCTGCTGGCACTGGCGGTGCACGCCGAGGTACCGGTGAGGACGCTGCGGTCGATGATCTACGCCTACCCGACCTTCCACCGCGCCATCGAGGCCGCACTGGCCGACCTCAGTTCTTGACACGCCTCGATCCCACGAGACGGAGAGGACACCCCGCGCTAGCGTGACCGCGTGCGGGTGTGGAGGCGGGGTCGCTGATGGCATCGCAACCTCTGAGCGACGAACAGCGCGAGCACCTTCGGTCCGTGGTGCTGGACCTGGCCGGCGCCCAGGGCTTCGACGGTTGGCACATCACCGATGTGACGGGCAAGACGGGAATCTCCTCGCGCACCTTGTACAAGTACTACCCCTCCAAGGAGTACCTCCTACTCGATGCCATGATCCGCACGGCGGGCCGGGTGCTCGAGCAGTCGCACGGTCGCGGGGCCGGACGGACGCCGCGCAGCCGGGTGCTGCGCACCCTCACCCCCCTCACCGAGATGCTGGTGGCGTCGCCGACCCGGGGCCGCGCCATGTTGCGCGCCCTCACCTGCGGACAGGACGCCGTGGCGCCGATGCTGCAGTCGTTCAACGACAGCATGCACATGGTGGTGGCCAGGGCCCTGGCCGGGGGGGAGCCGGGGGATCCGCAGTGGGCGGCGGCCGAGGTGGTTCAGCAGGTGTGGTTCGCGTCGATGGTCTCGTGGGCGTCGGACATCACCGGGCCTGAGCACATCGAGGAGTCGTTGGTGCGCGCCCTGCGCCTGCTCGGGGTCAACGGCTGAGGGAGAGGATCTGGCGGTAGTCGACGCGGTCGACGACCCACTCGCCCGGGCCGGTGCGGCCCAGCTCACCCGGTCCGCTGGGCGCGCTGAAGCGGCAGCCGAATGTCTCGGCCGCGGGACGGCCCAGCCCGTCCCACTCGAAGGCCAGGGCCACCAGGCGGTCGCGCAGGGCCTCGCCCGCCTGGCCGTACCAGGCGACCTCGCCGCCCACCGTGAGTGCGGCCCCGGACCCCGTGCCGTCGCCGAGGCTCGCCGGCGGTCCGGCCCGGCGGTCGGAGACGGCGACGTAGAAGCCGAGGTCCCACAGCGCGGGTTCGCCGATGTCGATCGCCCCCACCAGGGCGCGCCCGGTCACCGCCGCCGGTGGTCGCTGCGCCACCCACGGCGAGCGCTCGGCCTGCCGCCCGCGGATGGCCACGAACCCCGAGCGCCCGACCAGCTCGGCGGCGGCCCGCCCCCGCCCGTCGGGCCGGGCCCGCACCAACGGGTGGACGGTGCCGTGCTGGAGTGGGACGAGGAGACGTCCCCCCGGGGCGAGCTGGTCGAGCCAGGGCGGGGCCAGGTCGACGCAGCCGACGGTGGCCACCACCCGGTCGAAGGGCGCGGTCCCGGGCACGCCGGCCGCGCCGTCGGCGGCCAGCAAGTGGGCGTCGCCGTAACCCAGGTGGTCCAGGCGGGCCCGGGCCTCGGCGACCAGGCCGTCGTCGATGTCGACCGAGGTGACCAGCGAGGGGTCGCCCACGATCTCGGCGAGCAGCGCCACGTTGTAGCCGGTACCGGTCCCGATCTCGAGGACGCGCAGCCCGGGGCGGAGGTCGAGGAGCTCGAGCATCCACGCCATCAGCCGGGGGGCCGAGGCGGTGCTGGTGGCGTCGCCGGGGTGGGCGGGGTCCCAGCGGACGGCCAAGGCGCGGTCCATGTCGTAGACGAGCTGGACGGCCGGAGGGTCGGGGCGGTCCCCGGTGAGGTCGTAGTCCCGGCCACCGGGCCCGGTCGCCCAGAAGTGGGGGACGAAGGCCTCTCGCGGCACGGCCGACATGGCGGCGAGCACGGCGGGATCGGTCACCCCGTCGGCGGCCATGGCCGCCACCATCGCCGATCGGGCCTGGCCGAGTGTCACGGGGCCGGACCGGCCGGGGGCACCTGCCAGTGGACGAGGTCGGTGCTGCGGGCGATGCCGATGGCGGCGTGGCCCCATCCCCCGAACTGAGAGAGCTCGTCGCTGCCGGCGTAGAGGAGGTAGTAGTAGCCGTCGACCGAGCGGGCGTCGCAGAGGAAGGCCGAGTTGTCGCGCTCGTAGCCGACGCCGGTCAGCCCCTGGCCGCTGTCCCAGGGCTCGGCCGGGACCTGGAGCTCGCGCCCTGTGGACCAGTGCAGCCAGCTGGCCGGAGTGGCCGGGTCGCCGTCGAGCCGGAACAGCCAGGGTTGGTCGAGCTCGTTGGAGGTGGCCACGAGGTCCCAGTGGCCTCCGACGCCCACGAACTCGTAGTTCTCCACGGTGTCGTCGTAGAGGGTGATGTCGGGGCGACCCAGAAGGGTCCACGGCCCGGCCAGCGAACCGCTGGCCGAGCTCGCCACCTCGAAGTGCTGGGGGCCGTCGGCCGAGCTCGCCTTGAACCCCAGGATCACCCCGTGACCGGTGAAGGCCAGCGCGGCGTCGATCTGGCGGTCGGCCGCCGCCGGGGCCAGCGCCGGGGCCAGGGGGTGGGCGGCCGAGAAATGCTCGAGGTCGGCGGAGGTCCGGTAGTAGAGCTTGTCCTGGCCGGCCCCCGACGGGTTGGACTGGTAGGTGACGACGAACCGCCCGGCCGGTGTGCGCACGACGTCGGGTGAGGCCACCCCGAGGGTTCCGGCCTGGCGCGGCCACGGATCGGGGGCGGACCAGTGGGTGAGGTCGGCGGAGGTGGCCGTGGCGACGTCCCACCGGACACCCCCGGGGGCCGAGGGGTCGTTGGTGAGGTAGCTGAAGAGCATGTGCCAGCGGCCGCCGGACCAGACGACGGCCTCGTCCTTGGCGCCGGCGAGGGGGTAGGAGAGGACCGGGTCGGTGAGGGCCGACCAGTCCACCCGGGCCGCGCCGCCGTCACCCACGATGCAGGCGTGGTCGGCCCCGTCCGCCAACTGGGCGGGGGACAATCCCGCCGCGGCCACCGGCGACGCGGCCGCCACCGGCGCCGTAACGACCGTCACGGCTACGACCGCCACCGCGGCGCGCGCCATCCGTTGGCGAGCGGAGCGTGACACGCACCGACGCTACCGGTTCACGGTCGCTGGCAGAAGACGTGCCAGCCCGCCCCGGCCCAGGCGACGAGGAGGAGCAGCCGGCCCAGCCAGCACCGCAGGAACCAGCGCACGACGTCGGCCACACCGGGGAGCCGGCGACCCCCGGCCACCTGGGTGAAGACCAGCCACCCCACCACCGCGGCGGCCAGGACGGCCCAGATAGCGCCGCCGACCTCTACCGCGCTCACCGGTCCGCACCGGCGCGGCGAGCGGCCCGGGCGGTCAGGCAGCCCACGGCGATCCCCGCCCCTGCGGCCAGCCAGGCGGCGTAGACCAGGGCCCGGCCCCAGGTGAAGCGGGTGACGCGCCCGACGAGGTAGCTGAGAGTGGGGAGGTCGTGGGCCTGGTGGGCGAAGCTGTTCAGGTCCCAGCCGACGACGGCGACCAGCAGCACGGCCCACACGGCGACCCCGGCCGCGTAGCCGGGCCGGGCTCGCCATCCGACGACGGCGCGCCCCGCGTCGGTGAGCCAGGCACCGGTGGTGGCGCGCTGGCGGCCCCGCCCCGCGATGAGCGTGGCCAGCGCCACGACCACGATGGTGACGCCCACGCTCCGGTGGGCGGCCGGGCTGTCCCGGTCCTGGTAGCCCTCCCACGCGGCGAAGGCCGCCAGGGCGCCGACGGCGATGGTGGGAAGGATCCGTGAACGTCGGATGCCCGCAGCCTACGGGCACCGGTGCCGCCGTTTACGAATCGTTTACGCGTGGGCATGCGCCGTCGATCTCGCGTTGACGGCCCACGCCTCAGACTGTCGCCATGGCTGACTTCTTGGTGGTGCTCGGGACGATCGGATTCATCGCCGGCTTCCTCGGGCTGATCTGGGCGCTGGAGCGGGTGTGAGCGTCGTACAGGGAATCCTGCTCGGCGTCTCCATCGTGGTCTTCATCTACCTCGGCGTGGCCATGTTCAAGCCTGAGTGGTTCTGATGGGCTTCTTCTGGACCATCGTTGTCCTGGTCATCCTCTTGGGGGTCACCTGGCGGTACCTGGGCTCCTACATGGCTGCCGTCTTCGACGGGCGGGTGCACTACCTCGCCTGGGCCGAGCGGCCCTTTTACCGCCTGCTCAGGACGAGTCCCGAGCAGGAGCAGTCCTGGCAGCGCTACGCCGGCTCGTTGGTGATCTTCTCCGGCGTGTTCGTCGCCGTCGGGTATCTGCTCCTGAGGATCCAAGGGTCGCTGCCCCTCAACCCCCAGCACTTCGGCGCCGTGGGGCCCGCCCTCTCCTGGAACACGTCGGTCTCGTTCCTCACCAACACCAACTGGCAGAACTACGGCGGCGAGACCGCCATGTCGTACTTCTCCCAGATCGGCGTGCTCACGGTCCAGCAATTCGTGAGCGCAGCCGTCGGGATCGCGGTGGCGATCGCCGTGGTGCGGGGGTTTGCCCGCCGGAACTCTCCCACGATCGGCAACTTCTGGGTCGACATCACCCGTTGCCTGCTCTACATTCTCCTGCCGATCGCGTTCGTCGCCGGCATCATCGTCGTCGGCCAGGGCGCCGTGCAGACGTTGTCCGGGCCGGTGAGCATCCACGACGCGCTGAACGGCGTCAAGCAGACCATCCCCGTCGGACCCGCCGGCTTCATGGGCTCCATCATGCAGCTCGGGACGAACGGCGGCGGCTTCTTCAACGTCGACCTGGCCCACCCCTTTGAGAACCCCACGGCGGTCACCAACCTTCTCTACATCTGGCTCACCATGTCCATCCCGTTCGCGCTCACCTACACCTTCGGCAAGATGGTGAAGAGCATCCGCCACGGCGCCGCCCTCCTCGTCGCCATGGTGCTCATCTTCGGGGTGTGGGTCGGGTTCACCGCCTACGCCGAGCACCAGAACAACCCGGCCGTGGCGACCGCCGGCGTGCATTCGGCGGTGGGCAACACCGAGGGCAAGGAGGTCCGCTTCGGCGTCCCCACGAGCGCCCTGTTCAACGTGTCGATGACGCAGACCTCCGACGGTGCCGTCGACAGCGCGTCCGACTCCTACAACCCCATGGGCGGATTCGGCCCGCTCACCGGCATGATGCTGGGGGAGGTGTCCCCGGGGGGCACCGGCAGCGGCCTCTACACGATCCTGCTCATGGCCCTCATCGCCGTCTTCATCGGGGGATTGATGATCGGGCGAACGCCGGAGTACCTGGGCAAGAAGATCCAGGCGAGGGAGGTGAAACTGGCCGGACTGGCCGTCCTGGTCATGCCGATCACCGTCCTCGTCCTGACCGGCATCGCCGTGTCCCTCCATGCCGGGCGAGCCGGACCACTCAATGCCGGACCTCACGGGTTCAGTGAGATCCTCTACGCCCTCACGTCGCAGGGCAACAACAACGGCTCGGCCTTCGCCGGCCTGACCGGTAACACCACCTTCTACAACGTCATCGGCTCCATCGACATGCTGCTCGGCCGGTTCGGGATCATGATCCCGGCCCTGGCCCTCGGAGGGTCCCTGGCCGCCAAGAACGTGGTGCCGGCGTCCCTCGGGACCTTCCGGACCGATAACGGCATGTTCGTCGGCCTGACCATTGGCGTGATCCTCATCGTCGGAGGCCTCACCTTCTTTCCGGCCCTCGCGCTCGGCCCGATCGTCGAGCAACTCAGCCACGGGAAGTTCTTCTGATGAACCAGACAACCTCAACCACCGCCGTCGCCGAGGCCAGCGGTGCCCCGGCCGCCCCCCACGGGGTGGCCGAATCCCGCAGCCTGTTCGACCCTCAGATCATGCGTCAGGCACTCGGCGACGCCTTCCGCAAGTTCGACCCCCGGGTCCAGATCAAGAATCCGGTCATGTTCGTGGTGCTCATCGGCGCGGTGGTGGTCCTCCTCGAGGCCATCGCCCACCCTTCGACGTTCACCATCTCGATCACCATCTGGCTCTTCCTGACGGTGCTCTTCGCCAACTTTGCCGAGGCCATGGCCGAGGGACGGGGCAAGGCGCAGGCCGACACGCTGCGCCGCATGCGCTCGGAGACCGAGGCCCGCCGGCTGGGGCCCGACGGCACCGAGCAGCGGGTGGCGGCGGCCGAGCTGGTGCGGGGGGACTGCGTGGTCTGCGAGGCCGGCGACGCCATCCCCTCCGACGGCGAGATCATCGAGGGCGTGGCCTCGGTCGACGAGTCCGCCATCACCGGGGAGTCGGCCCCGGTCATCCGCGAGTCGGGCGGCGACCGCTCCGCCGTGACCGGCGGCACCAAGGTGCTCTCCGACCGCATCGTGGTCCAGATCACCGCCGAGAAGGGCCAGACCTTCCTGGACCGGATGATCACGTTGGTCGAAGGGGCCAACCGCCAGAAGACGCCGAACGAGATCGCCCTCACGATCCTTTTGGCCGTCCTCACCATCGTCTTCCTCCCGGTGGTGGTGGTCCTCCAGCCGTTCGCCCACTACGCAGGGTCGACGGTGTCGGTGGTGATCCTGGTCTCCCTCCTGGTCTGCCTGATCCCGACCACCATCGGGGCCCTACTCTCGGCCATCGGCATCGCTGGCATGGACCGGCTGGTGCAGAAGAACGTGCTGGCCATGAGCGGCCGGGCGGTGGAGGCGGCAGGTGACGTGCAGACGCTCCTGCTGGACAAGACCGGCACCATCACCCTCGGCAACCGCATGGCGTCGGCCTTCTATCCGGCCTCCGGCCACACCGAGCAGGAGGTGGCCGACGCAGCTCAGCTGGCCTCACTGGCCGACGAGACCCCCGAGGGCCGCTCGATCGTGGTGTTGGCCAAGGAGCGTTTCGGCATCCGTGAGCGCGAGCTGACCGGGGAGCACAGCTTCGTGCCCTTCTCCGCCCACACCCGGATGTCGGGGCTCGACGTCGGCACCCGCAAGATCCGCAAGGGCGCGGCCGAGGCGGTGAAGGCCTGGGCCATCGAGCAGGGCGGCACCCCGCCGGCGGGGCTCGACGACATCGTCGACCGCATCGCTCGGGCCGGCTCCACCCCACTGACCGTGGCCGACGGCCCCGAGATCCTCGGCGTCATCGAGCTCAAGGACGTGGTGAAGCAGGGCATCCAGGAACGATTCGCCGAAATGCGGTCGATGGGCATCCGCACGGTGATGATCACCGGGGACAACCCGTTGACCGCGGCGGCCATCGCCCAGGAGGCAGGCGTCGACGACTTCCTGGCCGAGGCAACCCCCGAGACCAAGATGGAGCTGATCAAGTCCGAGCAGGAGGGCGGGAAGCTCGTGGCCATGACCGGCGACGGGACCAACGACGCCCCGGCCCT
This sequence comes from Acidimicrobiales bacterium, assembly GCA_052145775.1. Taxonomy (GTDB): domain Bacteria; phylum Actinomycetota; class Acidimicrobiia; order Acidimicrobiales; family RAAP-2; genus CAVYPR01. Next base: position 22,386 of record JBKQNY010000046.1, on the reverse strand, counting down.
GGCCCAGGCGGACGTGGGCGTGGCCATGAACACCGGGACCACCGCTGCAAAGGAGGCCGGCAACATGGTCGACCTCGACTCCAACCCGACCAAGCTCATCGACGTCGTCGAGATCGGCAAGCAACTGCTCATCACCCGCGGCTCGCTGACGACGTTCTCGATCGCCAACGACGTGGCCAAGTACTTCGCCATCATCCCGGTGATGTTCGTGGGGGCCTGGGGTTCGGCGAACGCCCTGTCGGCATTGAACGTCATGCACCTGCACAGTCCCGAGAGTGCGGTTCTCTCGGCTGTCATCTTCAACGCGCTGGTCATCGTGGCCCTCATCCCGCTGGCCCTGAAAGGGGTGAAGTTCCGTCCGCTCAGTGCGTCGGCCATTCTGCGCCGCAACGTCTGGATCTACGGCGTGGGCGGGATCATCGCGCCGTTCATCGGGATCAAGCTCATCGACGTCATCCTCACCGCCCTCCACGCCTACTGATGGAGACCCTCTGATGCTCGACCACCTCCGCCGTTCCGTCATCTCGATCCTGGTTATCACGGTCTTCTTCGGCTTCGTCTATGCCTTCGCCGGCACTGGGGTCGCCCAGGTCTTCTTCAAACACCAGGCCGACGGGTCGATCACCGCCAATGGCTCGACGCTCATTGGCCAGAACTGGTCGCTCACCAAATGTCCGGGGCACCCCCTCGGCAGCTGCGTGTTCCAGGGCCGCCCCGATGCCCTCGGCCCGTACGCCGGCTCGCTGAAGCCGGTCGCCGCCGGGGGGGACAACCCGCTTCAGGCAAACAACATCCCCGGCCACCCCGGGACACTGAACGCCGGCGAGTCCTCGGCGACCAACCTCGGCCCTCGCTCGGAGACGCTCCTCGACAATACGAAAGCCCTCGTCGCCTACTGGAGGGCCCGCGGCGTGAATCCAACGCCCGACCTGGTGACGACCTCGGGCAGCGGCATTGATCCCGACATCACCCCCCAGGACGCCATCGTCCAGATCCCGATGGTTTCCACTGCCACCGGCATCGCCCCCTCTGCCCTGCGGGCGCTCATCTCCCGTGAGACCCAGGGGGAGCAACTCGGCTTCCTGGGCTCGAGCTACGTCAACGTGCTGCAGCTCAACGAGGGGCTGGCCAAACTTCGGTGAGTGGGTGGCTACCCGCTGACACCACCGAGTGGGGCGGACGGCCGGTCGCCCGCACGGTGTCCGAGGCGGGTCCCGCCAGCGGGTGGTGCTGACCGGCAGCCTGACCTCGGTGACGGCCCGGCGCCACCGGGTCCTGGGGGCCCGGCCCGCCCGGCCGACCCACGCCCCTACCTCGAGGCCGAGCTCGACGACGGCACCGGGACCGTCACCGCGCGCTGGCTAGGGCGCGGCGCGATCGCCGTCGGCGCCCTGCTCACGGCGGAGGGGACGGTGCTGGTCGAGCACGGCCGCAACCTCGTGCTCAACCCGATCACCTCATTCCTCGACTAGCTGGTAGCCGACGCCCGGCTGGGTGCGCAGGAGGTGGCCGGCGTCGCCGAGCTTGCGCCGGAGCCGGTGGGCGTAGACGCGCAGGTAGTGGGCCTCGTTGGAGTAGGCCGATCCCCACACGTCGCGCAGGATCATCTGGTGGGTGCAGGTCTTCCCGGCATGGCGGGCCAAGTAGGCGAGGAGGTCGAACTCGCGCCCGGTGAGGTCGAGGTCTCTGCCGTCGAGGCGCGCCATGTGGTGCACCAGGTCGACCTCGATGCGCCCCACCACCACCTCGCTCGGCTCCTCGGGATTGGCGCGTCGGGCCCGGCGCAGCGCCACCCGCAGGCGGGCCTCGAGCTCGGCCATGCCGAAGGGCTTGGTCACGTAGTCGTCGGCCCCGGCATCGAGGGCCGAGACCTTGCGGTCCTCGGAACCGGCGGCCGAGAGCACGATCACCGGCACCTGGCTCCACTTGCGGATCCGCCGGCAGACCTCGATGCCGTCGAGGTCGGGGAGCCCGAGGTCGAGCACGACGACGTCGGGGGTGGTCAGCGACGCCTGGGTGACGCCGTCGGATCCGGTGCGGGCCGTGACGACGTCGTAGCCGCGCGACGACAGGGCGATGGTGAGCGCCCGCAGCAGGGCGCGGTCGTCGTCGACCACCAGGATCCGGGCCATCTCAGGCGGCGCGTGCGGGTCCTGTGGCCGCCGGTGGGGGGGCCACGGGCATGGTGATCACGAACCGGGCCCCGCCGCCGGGGGCGTCCTCCACCCTGATGGTCTGGCCGTGGGCCTCGACGAAGGCCTTGGCGATGGTGAGCCCGAGGCCGGCCCGGCCACCGGCGCTGGCCCGGTTGAACATCTGGAAGACGAGCTCGCGCTCGGAGGCCGGCACCCCCGGACCGCGGTCCTCGACCACCAGCTCGACCAACGGTCCGCGCACCGCCGCCGACACGCTCACCGGCTCGGTGTCGGGGGAGTGGCGGAGCGCATTGTCCAGCAGGTTGGCCAGCACCTGTTGCATGAGCAGCTGGTCGACGTCGACCGGGGGCAGATCGGCCGGCACGTCGGTGACGACCTGGTCGGCGCCGAGCATGCGCACCGCCCCCTCGACCACCTCGGCCACCGGGGTGATCTCCCGGCGCAGGTCGAACGCGCCCGCCTGGATGCGGGTCATGTCCAAGAGGTTGGTCACCAGCCGCTCCAGGGCGTTGGACTGGTCCTCGATGAGCCCGAGCAGCTCGTCGCGGTCGGCTGCGCTCAGCTCGGGCCCCGGGCGCCGCAGCGCGGTCACCGCGGACTTGACCGAGGCCAGCGGGGTCCGCAGGTCGTGGGAGACCGCGCCCATGAGCGCGTCACGCCAGCGGTCGACCTCCTCGAGCAGCTCGGCCCGGACCACCTGCTCACGCAGGCGGCTGCGCTCGAGGGCGAGGGCGGCCTGGTTGGCGTAGATGGTGAGCAGGTCCCAGCCATGTGGGTCGAGCGGCGGCCCGGCCATGGCCACCAGGCCCACCGGCCGGCCGAGGGCGGTGAGCACGACGCGGACCACGCCGGTCGAGGCGTCGCGCAGCCGCTCGGTCCGCCCGGGCGCCAGCAGCAGGCCCTCCAGCTCCTCGTGGGCGAGCGGCTCGCCCGAGGTGGCGGCCACCCGCAGCCGGTCGCCGTCGGGCAGGAGCACCGCCGCCCAGCGGGCATCGAAGGCCTGCTGGATGGTGGAGACGAGCGCGGTGAGCAGCTCGTCGAGGTGCTGGTCGCTAATGAGGAGGTCGGAGAGGAGATAGACCCGGCGGGTGTCCTCCTCCCGGCTCCGGGCCTCTGCCCGTGCCTGCCGCAAGGAATTGACCAGCAGCGACACCAGGAGGGCCACCACGGCGTAGGCGACCAGGGCCGTCCAGTCCTGGGCGGCGCCGACGGCCAGGGTGCCGTAGGGGGGGATGAAGAAGAAGTCGTAGGCCAAGAAGCCGGCGGCCACGGCCACCAGCCCGGCGCCGAAACCGCCCACTGCGGTGCCGGCCACCACCGGCACCACCAGCACCAGGGCCGGCGTAGCCAGGGAGAGGTGGTCCCGCAGGGGGACCATCGCCGCGGTGCAGGCGGCGACGCCCGCCAAGGCGACCAGCCCGCCGGCAACCGCCCGCCTCACGTACCAGCTCTCTCGGTGTGTCACCCCTGTGCGAGTGTAGGTGCCCCTGCCGCCGTTCCGGCAGAATGGGGTCGTGCCCGATGCCGCCCAGGTCGACGAGGAATCGGCGCAGAGCGTCCGCCCGGCCGGCCGATTCCGGATCTACCTCGGATCGGCCGCCGGGGTGGGCAAGACCTGCGCCATGCTGGACGAGGGCTGGCGTCGACACCAGCGCGGCACCGACGTGGTCATCGGTTTCGTCGAGACCCACGGCCGGCCGCACACCGCCGAGCTGATCCGCGACCTGCCCAGCGTGCCCCGCAAGGTGGTCGAGTACCGCGGGGCCGCCTTCGACGAGATGGACACCGAGGCGTTGCTGGCCCGGCGACCTGAGGTGGTGCTCGTCGACGAGCTGGCCCACACCAACGTGCCGGGCTCGGGACGGCACGAGAAGCGTTGGCAGGACGTCCTCGAGCTCCTGGAGGCGGGGATCGCCGTGGTGAGCACGGTCAACATCCAGCACCTCGAGAGCCTGGCCGACGCGGTGGAGGAGATCACCGGGGTGCAGATCCGCGAGCGGGTCCCCGACTGGGTGGTTCGCAAGGCCGACCAGCTCGAGCTCATCGACTCCTCGGCCGACCAGCTGCGCCGTCGGATGCTGCACGGCAACATCTACCCGACCGACAAGGTGCCCCACGCGCTCGCCGGGTTCTTCAAGACCCAGAACCTGGTGGCCCTGCGGGAGCTGGCGCTGCGGTTCGTGGCCGACGAGACCGACGAGGAGCTCCTGCGCTACCTGGCCACCCAGCAACCCGGGGCGGTGTGGGACACGGCCGAGCGGATCATGGTGGCCATCACCGGGGCCCCGGGGAGCGAGGGGGTGGTGCGCCGGGCGGCCCGTATGGCCAGGAGGGTGAAGGGCGACCTCCACGTGCTCCACGTGCGCCAGAACGACGGGGGGCAGTCGGCGTCGCAGGCGCTAGCCGCGGTGCAGGCGATCGTCGCCGACGTCGGCGGCACCTGGCAGGAGGTCACCGGGGAGGACCCGGCCCGCACCGTCGTCGAGTTCGCCCGCGAGCACCAGGTCACCCAGATCGTGGTCGGGGCCAGCCGCAGGACCCGCTGGGAGGAGCTCACCCGCGGCTCGGTCGTGCGCAAGATCCTGCGGTTCGCCGCCGAGTCGGGGATCGACGTCCACGTCATCGCCCGGCGCGAAGCAGCCCGAGAGCCGGTCGAGGACAAGGACGACCACGGCTGATGGCCACCGACGCTGAGGTCGTGGACGAGGCGGTGGACGAGCTGCTGGAGGCCCACCCGCCGGCCTCCAGCGATGCGGCCGCGTTCCTCGGGGCCCAGTTCGACCGGGGGCTGGCCTGGGTGCACTTCCCCGAGGGCTGCGGCGGGCTGGGGCTGGGCCCCGGTCTGCAGCCGAGGATCGGGGCGCGCCTGCGGGCAGCGCGTGCCCCGGTCCCCTCGGGCAAGAACCTCATCGGGCTGGGAATGGTGGCCCCCACCGTGGTGGCCCACGGCACCCCGGCCCAGAAAGAGCGCTACCTGCGGCCGCTGTTCACCTGCGAGGAGATCTGGTGCCAACTGTTCAGCGAGCCCGGGGCGGGCTCGGACGTGGCCAGCCTGGCCACCCGGTGCGTGGCCGACGGCGACGAGTGGGTGCTCAACGGGCAGAAGGTCTGGACCACGGTGGCCCACCTGGCGAGCTTCGGGCTTCTCCTCGCCCGTACCGACCCCGACGTGCCCAAGCACCGGGGCATCACCTGCTTCCTTGTCGACATGCACGCGCCGGGGGTCGAGGTCCGCCCGCTCTACCAGATCACCGGCGAGGCCGAGTTCAACGAGGTGTTCTTCACCGACGTCCATCTCCCCGACGCGTGCCGGCTGGGGGGCGTGGGCGAGGGGTGGAACGTGGCCGTGACCACCCTTATGAACGAGCGGGTGGCCATCGGCGGCGGGATCGGCCGGCGCGGGGACGGGCCGATCGCCGAGGCCGTGGCGCTGTGGCGGGAGCGCTGGCAGGGGAGGGACCGCCTGCAGGCCGGCGCCCTGCGGGACCGCCTGATGTCGTCATGGGTGCGCTGCGAGGTGGCGCGCCTCACCAACCAGCGCGCCGCCCAGGCCCGCCGGGTGGGGACCCCGGGCCCCGAGGGGTCCGTGGCCAAGCTGGCCTTCGCCGAGGAGAACAAGCGCGTCTACGAGCTGTGCGTGGACCTCATGGGGGCAGAGGGGATGCTCCATAGCTCGGACTACCCCAAGGTCCGCCCCGAGGGAGTCTCGTTCGGCACCTCGGACCTGCACAAGGCGTTCCTGCGGGCCCGGGCCAACTCCATCGAGGGTGGGACGTCCGAGGTGATGCGCAACATCCTGGGCGAGCGGATGCTCGGCCTGCCGGGCGAGCCGCGGCCCGACAAGAGCGTGGCCTGGAAGGACGTGCCCCGCAGCTAGGTCGACGGCTACGACCGCTGCAGGTCGAACCGCACCGGCACCGAGGTGGGGGAGCGCAGGGCCAGCCCCCTGATGTGCGGGTCGCCCTGGCCGGGGTCGAGGCGCAGTCCCCGCAGGCGGTCGACCACGACGTCGACCAGCACCCGGGTCTCCAGCCGGGCCAGGTGCATCCCCAGGCACATGTGGGGGCCGTGGGCGAAGGAGAGGTGGGGCACGGGCGGCCGGAAGATGTCGAACCGGTCGGGGTCGTCCCAGCGGGTCTCGTCGTGGTTGGCCGAGCCCAGGCACGGGGTGACCGTGGCCCCGGCGGGGACCGTCACCCCGGAGAGCTCGACCTCGCAGGTGGCGGTGCGGGCGATGGACACCAGCGGCGGCTCCAGCCGCAGGCTCTCCTCGACGGTCTGGGGGAGCAGCGAGCGGTCGGCGGTCACCGCCTCGAGCTGGTCGGGGTGGGTGAGGAGGAGGAAGAGGAGGTTGCCGGTGGAGCGGTAGGTGGTCTCGGCCCCGGCGGGCAGGAGGAGCCGCAGGAAGGAGTAGATCGCCTCGTCGTCCAGCTGCTCGCCGTCGAGCTCGGCGGTCACCAGGTCGCTGATGACGTCGTCGCGGGGGTCGCGGCGGCGGTCGGCCACGATGCCGGCGAAGTAGTCGCGCAGGCTGGCCGAGGCGGCCAACCCCCGCCCGATGTCGGCGGCCATGCCGACCAGCTCGATCGACCACCGCTGGAACTGCGCGAAGTCCTCGTCGGGCAGGCCCAGGATCCGGGCGATGACCCGCACCGGGAGCTCGAAGGTGAGCTCGGGTACGAGGTCGGCCCGGCCCCTCTGGGCGAACCGGTCGATCAACTCGTGGCAGATCGGGGTGATGAACTCGGGCTCCCAGCGGGCCAGCGAGCGCTCACGGAACGCCCCCGTCACGAGGCTGCGGTGCCGCCGGTGCTCGGGGTCGTCCATGCCGAGCAGCATGTGGCCCATCACCATGCCGATGGTCGAGTCGTAGCCGGTCGAGCTGAAGGTCGTGGCGTCGCGCAGGACGCGCGAGCAGTCGTCGTAGCGAAAGGTCACCCACTCGTTGGGCTCGCCCGGCGGCCGCAGGTCGGGGTTGACCACGGTGCCGCGCCAGACCGGGGTGTCGCGCCGGCGCTCGGCGAACATCGGGTACGGATTGCGGTCGTTGCCGCCGACGATGTCGTCGAAGGCCGCGAACGGGTCGTAGTGCTCCTCGTCGGTGGCGCTGGTGGTCATCTGGGCCCTCCGGGTGCGACTGCGCCCACGTTACCGGTGACCGCGGGCGGGGGCAGGGCTCAGCCCAGGTGGCGGCCGAACCACTCGAGGGTGCGGGCCCAGGCCTGTGCCGCGGCGGCCGGGTTGAAGGCCGCGGGCCGGTCGTCGCAGTTGAAGCCGTGGTCGGCGTCGGCGAAGCGCACCACCTCGGTCTCCACCGCCGCCGTGGCCGCCGCCTCGCGCAGCTGCTCGACGGCATCGGGGGGGATGGACTGGTCCAGGTCGCCGTAGAGGCCGAGCCAGGGGGTCTGCAGGCCGGGGGCCAGCTCGAGCAGGGGAGGGAAGCCGAAGCGCCCCTGGGTCACCCCGCCGCCGTAGAAGGTGACGGCGGCGCCGAGTGGCCGGAGGGTGGCGGCGTAGAGGGTGACGCTGCCGCCCATGCAGAAGCCGACGATCCCGATGCGCCCCGGGCCGAATCCCGCCGTCTCGAGGTGGCCGAGCGTCGCCTCGAGGTCCTCTCGGATGCCGCCCTCGGTCAGCTCGCCCATCACCGGCATGACCGCCGCGAAGTCGTCGTAGGAGAGGACCGGCGATCCCTGGCGGTGGAAGAGGGCCGGGGCCACGGCGCGGTATCCCTCTCGGGCCAGGCGCCGGGCGATCTCCTCGATGTGAGTGGTGACGCCGAAGGCCTCCTGCACCACCACTATCGCCCCGCGGGGCTCACCGTCGGGTTCAGCCTCGAAAATTGGCATGGGGCCGCCGGGGGTCTCGATCTCCGTCATGTGCGGAGTGTCGTCCCCGGCGGCCCCGTGCCGCAAACCGGTGGCCGGTGGCCTACGCCGACGGGCCTGTGGCCAGCGTGACTGTCGCCGACTGCTTCTGTCCCGATGCGGTCACCCAGGTCAGCTTGATCGTATTGCCCGGGTGGTAGAGCTCGAGGAGGGAGGTGAGCGCTGTGGCCGATGTGACGCTCTTGCCGTTGATCGCGGTGATCACGTCACCCTTGACCAGTCCGGCCTGGTCCGCCGGCTCGTTGGGGACGGTGCCGGCCACGTGGGCGCCCTTGGTTGTGGAGGAGCCGGGTGTCGCTGTTGTGGCACCGGTTGTGAAGTTGAAGCCGCCGCCGCCGCTCGAACTGCCGGACGAGCCTGTGTTGGAGACCTCGATCCCGATGAACGCCGTCTTGCCGATGTGGATCGTTGTCGAGGAGTCCCCGGCCTCGATCTTCTTGGCCAGTGTGATCGCCTCGTTGATGGGGATCGAGAAGCCCTGGCTGGAGGCTGTCTGGCCTGTCTGGGTGCGGAAGGAGAACCCGCCCCCCGACGAACCCGAGGCGGCCGTGTCCATGGCGACGACCTTGCCCGAGGTGTTGACCAGCGGACCGCCCGAGTCGCCGGGCTGGATGTCGCAGTTGGTCTGGATGAGGTTGGTCAGCTTCTCCGAGGTGCCGTCACCCGAGTCGCTGGCGGTGATCGACTGTCCCAGGGCGGTGATGGAGCCGCCGGCCACGCTGGGGGTCCCACCCACGCCGCCGGCGTTGCCGATACCGACCACGCCCTCACCCTTGGCCACGTCCGAGGAGTTGCCGATGGACACGGTCTTGAGACCGGAGGCGTCCTTCAGTTGGATGACCGCCACGTCCTCGCTGCGGTCGTAGCCGACCACGGTGGCCGAGTAGGTCTTCCCGTTGCCGATGTCGGTGACCGAGATTGTTGTTGCCCCCTCGATCACGTGGTTGTTGGTGAGCACCTCGCCGTTTGAGGTGAGGACCTGGCCGGTGCCGGCCGCCTCCTCGTTCTCAGCCTTGAGCGTGGTGTTGATGTCGACCAGTCCGGGGTCGACCTCGGCGGCGATGGCCGCGGTGTCCGACGGGCTGCCCGAGGCCGAGGAGCTCGAGCCCCCCGACGACGACGATCCCGATGTTGTGGTTGTCGATGTCTTCCCGCCGAAGGGGAATGTCCCCGCCCGAGGGATGGTCCGGCTGGCCACGGGTGCCGGGCTGGGGGTGCGCACGACGTACCCCACGGCGCCCGCCCCGACGAGGAGGGCCACCAGCGCGACGGCCACGACGACCGCCGTCAGGTGGTTCTTGCGTCGGTGCGGCTGAGGTGGGACGGGCTGCGCCCAGCCCTGGCCGGGCGGGACCCATCCCCCGGGGGGCGGGGTCCAGCCCGCTCCCGGCGGCTGCCAGCCCGTCCCGCTCGGTGTCCAGCCGCTGGCCGGCGGGGTCCACCCCGCGCCGGGCCAGCCACCCGGAGAGGTGGGGGCGCCGGCGGGCCATCCGCCCGGGGCGGCCGCAGACGCGGCCCAGGCGCCCGCGGGGGCGGTGGGGCCACCCGGCCAGCCCGGGGCCGTCGTCGGGTCGCCACCCGGCCACCCGCCCGGCACCGTCGGCTCCGCCGGAGGGTTGAACGGCGCGGATCCGGCCGGAGGGGTCGGGTTGAACGGCGCGGATCCGGCCGGAGGGGTCGGGTCGAGCGGCACGGACCCGGCCGAAGGGGTCGGGTCGGCGGCGGCGGCCGGCTCGGGCGCGATCCACGCGTCACTGGACGGGGTCTGGCCGGCCTCGGCCACCTCAGGCTCGGAGCCGGACCCGGCAACCGCGGCGGCGGGCTCGGGGGCGGCGGGCTCGGTGCCGGACCCGGCAACCGCGGCGGCGGGCTCGGTGCCGGCTGCCCCTGCGGTCGCCCCGCCCTCGGTGGTGTGGTCCTGTGTCTCGTTCATGTCGGTTCCTTTACAGTTGGGAGACTGCGTCATGACCCAGTCAAGCCGCGGTTTGTAAGAAATCCCTCAACCACCTCTATGAGCTGGGTAATTTCGGCCCGCTTCGGCCACCAGCTCGGCGACGGCCACCGTGACCGCCTTGGCCATCGGCAGGTGGAGGAACTCGTTGGGCCCGTGGGCGTTGCTGCCCGGACCGAGCACGCCGGTCGCCACCAGCTGGATGCCGGGGAACTGGTCGGCCAGGGGGGACAGGAACGGGATGGAGCCTCCTTCAGCGTAGGTGGACGCGGCGCGCCCCAAGCACGCCTCCGAGGCCCTGGTCAGCGCGGCGGCCACCCAGGGGGCGGGGTCCGGCGCCTGCCACCCCTCGGCCGCCGACTCCACCTCGACGGTGACCCTCGCCCCGTCGGGAGGGTCGGTGGTGAGCGCGGCCACCAGGGCCTCGGCCGCACGGGCGGCGTCGACCGGCGGCGGGAGCCGGATCGAGCACTTGGCCTCGGTGAAAGGCCGCAGCACGTTGCCCCCGTCGCGCACCGACGGCACGCCGTCGATGCCGGTGAGGGCGAGCGCCGTCGACCAGGAGCGGCCGACCAGGCGCTCGGCGTCGTCGGCGCCCGAGAGGATCAGGCCGTCCACGGTCGGCAGGTCGTCGGTGGCCACCCCGGGCAGCTCGGCGGCCACCGCCGCCAGCTCGGACCGGACCGGTCCGGGCACCTCGGCCCGCAACTCGGGCAGGAGTATCTCGCCGGTGCGCTCGTCCTCGATCCTCGACAGCAGCTGACGCAGGAGTCGGAAGGAGGAGGGGACGACCCCCCCGGCCAGGCCGCTGTGGACGCCCTCCGTCAGCACGTCGACCCGGACGGTGGCCACCAGGGCGCCCCGCAGCGACGCGGTGCGCCACAGCCGGTCGTAGGTGAGGCACCCCGAGTCGAGGCAGACAACGAGGTCGGGTACCCCGATCCTCTTTTTCAGCGCGGCCAGGTGGGCGGGCAGGTCCGGGCTGCCGCTCTCCTCGCTGGCCTCGATGAGGACCACCACCCGGGGGAGAGGCGCGCCGGAGGCCACCACCGCCTCGAGGGCGATCATGGCGGCGAAGACGGCGTAGCCGTCGTCGGCGGTGCCCCGGCCGTAGAGGAGGTCGCCGTGGCGCACCGGCGTGTAGGGGCCGAGCCCGTCCTGCCACACTCCCTGGGGAGGCTGCTTGTCGAGGTGGCCGTAGACGAGGACGTTGCCCGGCGCGTCGCCGCCGGTCTCGGCAACAAGGACCGGGGTGCGGCCGGGCAGGTCGAGCACCTCCACACCCAGACCGGGAACCGGCCGCTTGGCGCACCACTCGGCCAGGAGCGCCGCCGCCCGGTGGAGATGTCCCTCGGTCGCCCACCCCGGGTCGTAGGCGGGGGAGAGGCAGGGGATGCGGGTGTAGGCGTCGAGGGCCGGGAGGACGTCGTCCTCGAAGAGGCGGTCGACGAGGGCGCGATCCATCACGTTGACGCTAGTCACGCCCGTTGGGGGGTCCGGTCAACGGCCGCCGCCCGAGGGTCGTTGCTCACGGCGGCGAGCCGGCCGGGAACCCCGAGCCCGACCCCGGCGGCGGTCCTCCGGTGGCGGGACGTCCCCCGGCCGGCGGGCGCGAGCCCGGTTGGAACCTTCCGCCCCCTCCCGACGGGAGGCCGCCGGGGAACCCGCCCCCGGGGCCGCCGAGCGCGCCGGCGGCGGTGAGGCTCTCGAACGACCACAGGCCGAGCCCGGCCACCGCTACCAGCACGAGCGGGGGCACCCAGCGGGGCAGTTGGGCGAGCAGCCATGCCGCGAGGAGGGCGATGAGGCCAATGGCCGGAAGGTAGAAGCGGATGATGTGGATGGCACCCCCACCGCCTCCGCCTCCCCCCGGTCCCGCGCCACCTCCCATCTGGGCGGTCCAGGTGTAGGCGGCGTAGAGCGCCCACAGCGCGAACCAGCCGACGGCGAGCACGGCGCCGACCGCCGCGTCGCGCCGGGCGGCCGCGGCCGCGAGCGGGTCGGCGGTGCGATCCAACGACACCACGAACCGCGCCGCCATCCACACGAGGGCGGCCAGGCCGAGCACGAGCGCGGGGACGGCCTCGACGAGGTGGGAGGGCATGAGCTTGAGGTTGGGGACGACGGCGCTCAGGCTGAAGGTGATCTCGCCCACGCCGTAGCCGGTCTTGAGGGGGCCGCCGTAGAAGCTGGCGTCGAAGGCGAGCACGAGAGCGGCGAACGCCGCCAGCGACCCGTACCACCACAGCAGCGACCGCACCGGGATCCGGGCCCGTCGGTGGAACACCACGATGGCGACGGCGGCCACCGCGGCCATGACGATGTCGGTGTAGCGGATGAACACAGCCGCCTCCAGGGCGACGAACCCGCACAGACCGACCAGCGTCCGCCGCCGCGCCGAGGCCTCGGTGGCGAGCGCCGTCCACAGCAGCGCCCCGGCGCCGGCGGCGACCAGCGAGGCGTCGGTGAACGAGGGCATGGTCGGCCGCCAGGCGAAGGCGACCGCCGCGCCGGAGGAGAGGAAGAGGATCACCGCCCAGGTGCCGCCCCACCGACCCAGCCAGCGGCGAGCCCCGGCGAAGAGGCCGACCGAGGCCAGTCCGGCGGCGAACAGCGGCGCAGCGCGGAGCATGCCGAGCCAGTAGAAGGCGACGGCGTAGAAGGGGTAGCCCGGGTTCTTCTCGCTCATCCACCGGCCGTCGGGCAGGTGGACCCACTGCTGGATCCCGGTGCCGTAGCGGGCCTGCATCTGGGCCGAGAGTGCGTGGTACTGCGCGGTGCTGAGCGTCACGTGACCGTGCGAGAGGGCGATGATCGAGGCCAGGTAGGCGGAGTCGTCGGGCTCGAGCAGCCGGGTCGCCTTGGTGAGGACGACGAGGCAGAACAGGGCGAAGGCCCCGACGGCCACCGCCACCTCGGCGATCGGCGGGCGGCGCCGGGCCCCGGCGACGACGGGCGGTTGGGTCTCGGGCATGACCAGCGTCGACGTGCTCATGGCGGCACGGTAACGATCGAAGCTCTGAACCCGCTGTGTGCCCCCGGTGCGGCTGCTGAGAGGTGCCGGCCCCTTGGGTGCCCGCTGCCGCAGGGATGCGCCGGTCAGCTGGCCGGGCTGACCGAGCTCATGTTGAAGTCGGGGACCCGCAGCGGCGGCATACGGGTGCGGTTGACCCACTCGCCGAACTCGCGCCCGAGGGACCGCACCGATGCCCCGGCCTCGGTGGTCCGGGCCAGGAGGTCGACCGGGCTCTCATTGAAGCGGAAGTTGTTGGCCGCCCCGACCACCTTGCCGTCGTCGACCACGTAGACGCCGTCGCGGGTGAGGCCGGTGAGCAGGAGGGTGGTGGGGTCGACTTCCCGGATGTACCACAGGCACGTGAGCAGCAGCCCGCGCTCGGTGCTGGCCACCATGTCGTCGAGGGACGACCCGGCGCCGGGGAGGTCGAGCGCGAGGTTGTCGACCGGCGGGGTGACCTCGACGCCGGCGCGAGCCGCCCCGGCGCGGTGGTAGCGGAGCCGGCCGAGCCGTCCGCCCTCGATCCACCCGACCCGGCCGACCCGAAGGCCGTTGTCGAAGACCGAGACGTCGGGGGAGGAGGCCGCGGTGGCGAGGAACGGCGCACACTCGAGCCCGTCGGCCGCCGGGTCGCTCCAAAGCTCGAAGGGGAGCGTCGAGAGGGCGTCGCCCAGCCGGGTGTGCCCGTCGGGCGCGGAGAAGACGGTCCTCCCCTCCTCGGCCTCCCTCCCGCCGGCCGCCTCGGCCAGGGCCACCATGAGGTCGGCCACGGCGTCGGGCGGGAGGACCACCTCGTAGCGGCCGGGACCGAGGTCGACGCGCCGCCGCGCCCAGTCCAACCCGGTGGCCACGCGCTCCTCGAGGGGTTCGAGGGCGACGTCGGCGAAGTCGGCGGTGCCGGACCCGGCCCAGGCCGATCGCTGGCCGTCGCGGCTCCGGCCCACCAGGTGGAGCGCGCCGGTGGGCTGGACGTGGCGGAGCCGCAGGCCGGTGGTCGTGCCCAGGTAGGTGGTGGCCACCTGGTGCTCGGCGTACCCCGACAGCACCCGGCCCGCCGCCTCGGCCCGGGCGAAGGCGCCGGAGAGGGAGGCGAGCACGCCCGAGAGCACCGAGAGGTCCGTGTGGTCCGGGGGGCGGTCGAACGACGGCTCGGCGCTCCCGGCCAAGAGCGGCGCGGCGTCCTCGGCTGCCGCACCGGTGGCGGCGTCGTGCTCGGCCGCCCCCACCAGTTCGGTCGCGTCGACGTCCCCGCCCCGCCGGGCGATGCCGGCCGACCACCCTCCCTCGACCGGGGACAGGGCGATGACGCTCACCCGGCGGTCGAGGCGGACGCCGTTGGTGGTGGTGGTGTTGTTGGCGAAGCGGACCTCGGCGTCGTGGGTCTCCTCCACCAGGACGACGCAGTCGCCGCCCGACCGGGCCAGCACCTCCTCCACGACGTCGGGGGCCGGGGGCAGCCCGCTCACCGGCCGGACTCCTCTCGGGTGTTGAGGACGCGCACCTGCTCGAAGAGGGCCGCCGGGCAGCCGTGCCCCACCGGGGCCACCTGACCCGGCTGGCCCTTGCCGCAGTTGAAGGCCCCGGAGAGGAGGTAGGTGGACCGACCGCCGAGGCCGGCCAGCGAGCCCCAGAACTCGGTGGTGTTGGCCTGGTAAGCGACGTCGCGCACCTGCCCGGCCAAGCGGCCGTCGAGGATGCGGAAGAAACGCTGGCCGGTGAACTGGAAGTTATAGCGCTGCATGTCGATCGACCAGCTCTTGTCGCCGACGATGTAGATGCCCCGCTCGACTCCCGAGATGAGGTCCTCGGTGGTCGGGCCCTCGCCCGCGGCGGGCTGGAGGGACACGTTGGCCATCCGCTGGATGGGGACGTGGAGGGGCGAGTCGGCGAAGGCGCAGCCGTTCGATCGACCCTCGCCGGCGAGGGCGGCCATGCCCCGATCGAGCTGGTAGCCGACGAGCACCCCGTCGCGCACCAGGTCGAAGGCGCGCGCCTCGACGCCCTCGTCGTCGATGGCCACGGTGGCCAGCCCGTACTCGGTCGTGCGGTCGCCGGTGACGTGCATGAGGGGGGACCCGTAGCGAAGGGACCCGAGCTTGTCGGGGGTGGCGAAGGAGGTGCCGGCATAGGCCGCCTCGTAGCCGAGCGCCCGGTCGAGCTCGGTGGCGTGGCCGACCGACTCGTGGATGGTCAGCCAGAGGTTGGTGGGGTCGATGACCAGGTCGTAGGGCCCGGCCTCCACCGACGGGGCCGCCACCTTGGCCGCCAGCAGCTCGGGCAGACCGGACAGCTCCGCCTCCCAGTCCCACCCCTCGCCCTCGAGGTACTCCCAGCCCCGGCCGGCGGGGGGCGCCACCGTCCGCATCTCCTCGAACCCCCCGCCGTCGGCCAGGGAGACGGCCGAGAGGGCCGGGTGGAGGCGGACCCGCTTCTGTGCGGCGGTGGTGCCGGCGAGGTCGGCGTAGTGCTTCTCCTCCGAGACGGCCAGCACGTGGGCCGTGACGTGGTCGACGCCGGGGGCGTCGAGGAGCCGGCGGCTCCACTCCTCCAAGAGCGCCACCTTGTCGGCGAGGGGGACCGTGACCGGATCGGTGCGGTGGGGGGCCACCCAGGTGACACCGGGATGGGGCGGCTCGGGGGCCAGCTCCACCCGCCGACCGCCGGCCAGGGCCGTGGTGCGGGCCGCCGCCACCGCCTGCTCGGCCAGCGCCACCGCGGCGTCCTCGTCGACGGCCACGGTGGCGGCGAATCCGATGGCGCCGTCGTGGACCACCCGAAGCCCGACTCCCACCATGGTGTCGTCGGCCGCCGTCTCCAGCCGGCCATCGCGCAGGGCCACGATCTGGGACCGCACGTCCTCCAGGCGCACCTCGGCGTCGGAGGCCCCGAGCCGCTCGGACGCCTCGAGGGCCGCCAGGCGCACCCGCGCCACCCGGTCGGGGTCCATGTCAGGCCGTCGGCCCACGGGGCTCGAGGTGCG
This sequence comes from Acidimicrobiales bacterium, assembly GCA_052145775.1. Taxonomy (GTDB): domain Bacteria; phylum Actinomycetota; class Acidimicrobiia; order Acidimicrobiales; family RAAP-2; genus CAVYPR01. The sequence goes on along the minus strand of JBKQNY010000046.1, from coordinate 6,395 downwards.
CGGCGCGGTAGATGTCGTCGATGAGCACCATGTTCTTGACGGCGTCCTCGGGCGGGGTGAGGACCGGGGCGCCCCCGGCCACGGCCTCGGCGAACGCCTGGAGCTGGAAGTCGTAGGTGGGCCGGCGGGTGAGCCGCTCGACCCGGCCGCCGGCGGCGTCGGTCCGCACCCGCAGGCGGTGCAGGGCCTGGGGGGCGAACGGGTTGAAGACGCGCAGCTCCCCGATCGACCCCACCACCTTGGCGTGGGTGGCCAGGACCGACGAGGAGAACATCGAGCAGTGTATGGAGGCCGTCCCGCCCCCCGGCAGGGTGAGACGGGCCCGCATTGCCCGGTCGACCCCGGGGGAGGACAGCTTGGCCCGGGCGGAGACCACGGTCGGCTGTCCCCCGGCCAGCAGGCGCAGCAGGCTCACCGTGTAGCAGCCCATGTCCATGAGGGCGCCCCCGGCGAGGTCGAGGCGGTAGCGGATGTCCCCGCGGCGAGGGATCGGCGCCGAGAAAGCGACCTCGATGTGGCGGACCGGCCCCAGCTCGCCCGAGTGGACGATCCCGGCCAGGCGCGCCGCCAGCGGGTGGTAGCGGTAGTGGAAGGCCTCGGCCACCACCAGTCCCGAGGTGGTGGCGGCACCGGCCACGGTGCGGGCCTCGGCGGCGTCGGCGGTGAACGGCTTCTCGCAGAGCACGTGCTTGCCGGCGGCCAGGGCTGCCAGCGTCCAGCGACCGTGGAGGCCGTTGGGCAGCGGGATGTAGACGGCGTCGACCTCGGGGTCGTTCACGAGCTCCTCGTAGGTGGCCACGACCCGGGGGATCTTGTGCTTGGCGCAGAACGACGCGGCCCGCTCGGGGTCCCGTGCGGCCAAGGCCACCACCTCGACGCCGGGCACTCGGCGGGCCGGCCCGGTGAGGGCGGCCGGGACGATGCGCGCCGCGCCGAGAACTCCGAACCGGATCAGGGTGCGACCCCTCCGCTCGGATCCGGCGGGGCGGCTGCGGCGCCGGCGGGCCTCCCTCCGGACGATCTGGTCACCGACGCGCTCACCATCTGCATCCCTCCGCTCGATTCGTCGTGGCCACTGTTCTAGTGCACCACCGGCCGCCGAGGTGGTGGAATGACCCGGTGCGGTTGGCGACCTTTCTCCTCGTGTGCTGTTCGTTGGTGGTGGGGCTGCCGGCGGTGCAGGCCGCCGCCGGGCCGACCGTCTACCAAAATCCGCTCACCACACGCGACGCGCCCGATCCCGACGTGGTGGCGTCGGGGGGCGTCTACTACGCGTTCACCACCGGCAACACACACGTCCGCATCGAGGAGTTCCAGTCCGAGAACCTCGTCACATGGACCGAGCTGCCCCCGCCCGGCGCGCTGGTCGCCGAGCCGTGGTGGGCGTCGCCCGGCTTGGAGTGGGCCCCGAGCGTGGCGGAGTTCGACGGGACGTGGGTCATGTACTACGCCACCTACGACGTCGTCGTGGGAACCGAGTGCGTGACCGAGGCCACCGCGTCGTCGGTCGCCGGCCCGTATGTGAATACCTCGGCGACACCGGTGGTCTGCGGGCCCGGCGGCGATATCGACCCCGACGTCTTCATCGACACCGGGGGCGCCGCCTACCTCGTGTGGAGGGGCCCCGACGCCATCTGGTCGCAGCCGCTCTCGGCCGACGGCCAGTCACTCGCGACCAACAGCCAGCCCTCGCGCCTCACCGAGCGCCAGCAGGGGTGGGAGAGCACGGTGGAGAACCCCGAGATGGTGCTGGCCGACGGGCTGTACTACCTGTTCTTCTCGGGCGGCACATGGCAAGGCCCGTCCTACGCCGTCGGCTACGCGTTGTGCGCCGGCCCGACGGGGCCGTGCGGCCAGCCCTCGGACCGCCCGATCCTCGGCACCACAGCTTCGGTCGTGGGACCGGGTGGGGAGAACGTGTTCCAGGACGGGGCCGGCCAGTGGTGGATGGCCTACGCCGCGTGGACGGCCGGCGACGTCGGCTACCCCTTCGGGGCGCGCTCGCTGCGCATGGACCCCCTGTGCTTCACGAGCGGGGGCCAAGCCGGCCCCGGCACCCCCGTCGTGCCCGGGCCGACCACCACGCCCCAGCCGCTCCTCCAGCAGTGCCCGTCCGCCGATCCCGCCCCCTACCGGCTGGTGGCCGCCGACGGCGGCGTCTTCGACTTCGGCGGGGCCGGCTACTACGGCTCGACCGCCGGGCAGGATATCCCCGCCCCCATCGTCGGAGCGGCCACCGATGCGGCCACCGGCGGCTACTGGGAGGTGGGCTCGGACGGGACCGTCTACCCCTTCGACGCCCCGGTCAAAGGCGACCTGGCCGGCCGGCCGCTGGCCAGCCCCGTGGTGGGGATGACGGCCACCCCCACAGGCGGCGGCTACTGGCTGGTGGCGGCCGACGGCGGGGTGTTCGCCTTCGGCGCCGCCGCCTACCTCGGTTCGATGGGCGGGCACCCCCTCGACCGCCCGATCGTGGGGATGGCGGCGATGGCCGACGGCCTGGGCTACTGGCTGGTGGCGTCCGACGGCGGCGTCTTCTCCTTCGGCGACGCACCCTTCCGCGGCTCGACCGGCGGGGAGCGGCTCAACGCCCCGATCGTGGGCCTGACCCCCGACGGACCGGGCGGCTACTGGCTGGTGGCGTCCGACGGCGGCGTGTTCGCCTACGGGGCGGCCGCCTTCGCCGGCTCCGCGGGCGCCACGCCGCTGCGCCAACCGGTGGTGGACATGGTGCCGGGGTGACCTCCGTCCGCCCTGCGGTGACGGCCGATGTCGACGAGTTGGCCCGGGTGCTCGCCCGGGCCTTCTTCGACGACCCGGTGGCCGTCCATCTCCTCCCTTCGGCGCGCCGGCGGCCGGCCGGGCTGCGCGCCTTCTTCGGGGTGCAGCTGCGCCGCCAGATCCTCCCCCTCGGGGGCGGCTTCACCACCGACGACCTGGCCGGCGCGGCGCTGTGGACGCCTCCCGGCAGCCCGCCCACCCGCCTCCTGGCGGCCCTGGCGGCACTGGTGCCGGTGGCGCCGTACGTGGCGGGGCGCCACCTGGGGCGCACCCTGCGAGGGCTCGGGACGATCGGGGCCATCCACCCCACCGAGCCGCACTGGTACCTGGCCGCGCTCGGCACCGACCCCGACCGCCAGGGCCGCGGGGTCGGCTCGGCCCTGCTCGGGCCGGTCCTGACGCGCTGCGACGAAGACGGCTTGCGCGCGTACCTCGAGTCCTCCAAGGCGCGCAACGTCCCCTTCTACCGTCGGCACGGCTTCGAGGTCACCGGCGAGGTCCGTCTGCCCGGCGGGCCGGTGGTGTGGACGATGTGGCGCGACCCCCGGCCCCCCGACTGAGCAGCTAGCGGAGGTCAGTGGGTGCGCGCCGTCATCGCCGCGTGCACGCCCTCGGGCAGGGCGTCGGGGCTCCCGATCACCTCGTAGAGCAGGTCGATGAGGGCCCGGGTGCAGGCAGAGGGGAGACCGCGGCTGCGCAGGGCGACGCCAACCCGACGCCGGGGGAACCCCTCGAGGGCGAGCATGGCGAACTGGTCGCGCAGGTGGGCGGGGACGGCGGAGGCGGGGAGGACGGCCGGACCGTAGCCGTCGAAGGTGAGCGAGGCGATCATCCGCACCCCGTCGAGCTCGATCGAGGGTCGGAGGACGACGCCGGCGGGGGCGACGGCGGCGTCGATCTCGTCACGCAAGGCCGTCCCCGGCAGGGGGAGGAGCAGCTCGAACCCGGCGAGCGCCTCGACGGGGAGCGGCGGCCGGGGGGATGGTCCCTCGGCCAGGGGGTGGTTCACCGGCACCACCAGCACGAGATCCTCCTCGAAGAGCGGCGAGGCCGACAGCTCGTCGGTGGGGACCGGCATGGTCACCACGGCCAGGTCGAGCCGGCCGGAGACGAGCCTCGGCTCCAACGTGTTGGAGGTCCCCTCGGCCACCGTCACCTTGATGCGTGGGTAGCGCTCCTTCAATTGGGCGACCAACCGTGGCACCAGCCACCGGCCCGTGGTGCCGATCATCCCCACCCGGACGATCCCGCTCACGTCGTGGCGCATGGCGCCGATGTCCGAGACCATGGCGTCGGCCTCGGCCATGATGCGGCGCGCCCGGGCCACCACCACCTCGCCCTCCTGGGTCAGCCGTCCCGAGGAGCGGTCCACCAGGGTCACCTCCAGCTCGCGCTCGAGGCGGGCGATGTGGGCCGAGACGTTCGACTGGACGGTGCCGATCGACTCGGCGGCGGCCGAGAAGCTGCCGGTGTCGGCGATCCCCACCAGTGCTTGCAGGTGTTTCATCTCCATGCGGTCACGCTGCCTTGGCGCTGCTTGCCGCTGTTGCCCGTTCGATCAGGTTAAGCGATCGTAAGTATCTCACGAAACTCCTTGACAGATTACGCGGCTCCGGCCACAATGGATGAAGACCGCGAGGAGACCGGAATCCCCCCCTCCGTTCCTTGTCGAGTCGGTGTGAAGGGGCCGCCACCCCCCCCGGCGGTCCCTTCACCGCGTCTGGGGGCAATTTCGGCGGCGTCGCTGGCCGGTCCCCCAGGTAACCTCGGCGCGGTGGCCGCCGTCTTCGTCGATCTCGACCGCACGCTGCTGCGTCGGGCCAGCGGCAAGGCCCTCCACGGCGCGCTGGTGGCCGAGGGGGTGGTGGGAGAGGGGCACCGGCTTCCCGGCGACAGCCTTCTCTACGCCCTCTACGACCGGTTCGGCGAGAACGTCCTGGCCATCGCCCTCGCCCGGGCGGCGGCCCTGGCGGCACGGGGCTGGTCCCCAGGGGCCGTCGTGCGGGCCGGCGAGCGGGCCATCCCCGAGCTGGCCTCGATGGTCGCCCCGTTCGCCCCCGGGATCCTCGCCGACTACCGCCGGGCCGGCCACCGGTTGGTCCTGTCCACCACCACCCCCGAGGACATGATCCGGCCCTTCGCCGAGGCCCTCGGCTTCGACGACGTGCTGGCCACCCGCTACGAGGTGGTCGACGGTCGCTACTCCGGGCGCCTCGAGGGCGGGTTCGTCTGGGGGCCGGGGAAGCTCCAGGCGGTCCGGCGGTGGGCCGGGGCCCGGGGCGTCGACCTGGCCGACTGCCACGCCTGCTCGGACAGCTTCTTCGACATCCCGCTGCTCTCGAGCGTCGGCCACCCGCACGCCGTCAACCCCGACGCCAGCCTGACGGCGGTGGCCGCCGCCCGCCGGTGGCCGGTCGAGCACTGGGACCGCCCTCCGGGCGTCCCCTCGGTGGCCGGCCTCGAGCCCTACCACCTGCTCCGGCCGTTCGTCCGCCCCGAGGCCTTCCCCTACGCCCGCTTCGACCTGGCCGGCCTCGAGCACGTGCCGGCGAGGGGGCCGGTCCTGCTCGCCTCCAACCACCGCAGCTACTTCGACGTGGCGGCGCTGGCCGTGGTGGCCGGTCGGCTGGGCCGGCCGGTGCGTTTCTTGGCCAAGCGCGAGCTGTTCGACGCACCGCTCGTCGGGTGGGTGGCCCGGGCGGTGGGTGGGGTCCCGGTCGACCGCGGGAGCGGGTCGGACCAGCCACTGCGGCGCGCCGAGGCGGCCCTGCGCGCCGGTGAGGTGGTCATCGTGCTTCCCCAGGGCACCATCCCGCGCGGCGAGGCGTTCTTCGACTCGGCGCTTCGGGGGAAGACGGGCACGGCCCGCTTGGCCGCGGCCACCGGTGCCCCGGTGGTGCCAATCGGCCTGTGGGGGACCGAGCAAGTCTGGCCGCGGGCCCGGCGGCTGCCCGACGTGGGGGCGGTGCTGCACCCGCCGACGGTGCGGGTGCGCGTCGGGCGACCGGTCCGCCTCGAGCTCGACGACCCGCGGCACGACACCGAGCTGCTCATGTCGGCCATCTCCGACCTCCTGCCGGCCTCGGTGCACCTGGGCCGCCGCCCGACCCCCGACGAGCTCGACCGGACCTACCCGCCCGGGGCGCGCCGGCCGTCCGAGGGCGACGCGCCCCACCGGTGAGCCTGCCCTGGCGGACGCGGGCCGGGCGCGCCGCCACCCTGGCCACCAACGCCGTCTCGCGCCGGCTGCGGCTCGGGGGCGGCACGGTGGTCGGGGGGAGGGTGGGGCTGGCCGTCGACCACGGCCTCCTGGCGCGGCTGGCCGCCGGCCGGCCGGTGGCCCTGGTGAGCGGGACGAACGGCAAGACCACGACCACCAGGCTCCTGGCCGTGGCCCTCGGTGGGCCGGTGGTGACCAACGCCACCGGGTCGAACATGCCGGCGGGCCACGTGGCCGCGCTCTGCGAGGGCGAGAGCGACGTGCCCGTCGTCCTCGAGGTGGACGAGGGCTACCTCCCGGCGCTCCTCGAGGCGACGGCGCCTCGGGCGGTGGTGCTGCTCAACCTCTCGCGCGACCAGCTCGACCGCACCAACGAGGTGCGGATGCTGGCCGG
>JBKQNY010000045.1:0-6033 GCA_052145775.1 Acidimicrobiales bacterium | reverse complement strand
AGCCAGGACATTCACGATCAAGTCGGGCACCCAGATCGTCGCCACCTCCCCGGCGCACCCAGCTGGCCAGGTGAGGATTTCGGTGACGACGGCTGCCGGGACGACGCCGGCGACCAGCTATGACCTGTACACGTACTGATCGTCGGCGGTCACAAGCAATTCGTTCACCAGTGGCCCGGTGCCCGGTAAGTGAGCGGACTTGATCAAGGGAGGGGATTCTTCGGGGTCACCAACGCGTATTTCGGCACCAGCGCACGCCAGGACCGACCTTCTCCCCGAAGATCGGTCAGGTTGACCTGAGTGAAAATCGGGGTAGGTCAGGATCACTGGTGCTCGTGAGTTGCACCAGGTGGATCAACGGATGCGGTCGGCTGGGAGCCGTGAATGCCGTGAAAGGTGCCTGGCCTGGGACTTCAGGCCGCTCGAAGTAGCACCTGCCCCCAGAGCAGGGCCGGTGTACTCAGGGTGTCAAACGCTCCTCCGACACCGCTGGTCGCGGTAGTAGTGGGCCCGCCCCCACAACAGGTTGATTGTTACCGCTCGACCTCATCTTGGGCTCTGGCAACCAGTTTGCTCGCCCAATTCATCGCATCCCGAGCTTTGCGGGCGGAAGCCATGATCACGCCGTAGTGGGCCTCGTCCTTCAAGGTCAAGAGTCGGCGCAGAGTTTCTCCAAGCTTCTGACCATCGGGAACAGCTTCTGCAAGGAGGTCCGCCGCACCATTGTGGTCTTGCCCGCGGTGAAGCCGGCGCAAGCGCGCGCAGCAGATGCTGTCGCTAGCTGCGATGCCTGGGAGTACGGCGTTTCCCGCAGCAACACTAAGGTGCTCAGATCTATCGTGCTCACGCAGCACCATCTGCGCGGCCTCCAAATATGCTTGGCCGACAGAAAGACGTGATCGGGCTTCTGCCTTCCCACACGCAACCGTACGTGAGTGGCCGGGCATCTATGAACCTTGGGGCGTGCTGCCAAGAAGGACCACAGCGTCACGACGGATCTCATCAAATAGCGCGGGCCTGTTATCGCGATCGGCCCACTCAAAGATCGACAAGTCGACTATCTGCAGAGGGTTGCCGGTCCAGTTGTGCACAAGGACGTGGATTCGGTCGATCTGCGTCTGCCATCGTTGAACGGCTCGGGCGTTCTGCGGCGGTGGAATCGCCAACCAATCAATACCGTCTCTCACGATGTCGGCAAACTTCTGTCTCGGTGGACGCTTGTGCCACTTCTCGCCCGGGAAAGGCGGATGGACCAGGAGAACGTCGATATCGCTGAGGGGACCACCGTCCCGGCGCGCAGCAGAGCCGAAGATGCAGGCGTAGGCGGGTCTCGGGTTCCATCCAGACAGTTCTTTGCGCATCCTTTGCAGTAGCTCCAACCATAGATCGGCCAGCAGCTTTGCTATAGGGGCGCCAACATGCTCGGTGTTCAATTCATGGACGCGGTTCCTTCCCATCAGGGTCGCCTTGACGATTCCTTGTTCTACAAGGCGTGCCATGCTTCGTCTGATGCCGATCTCGGAGCCCCTTGCCGCCTGTTCCGCAACCTCTCCGACGGTTAGCGGACGTCCGGCTGCGGCAAGTACTGCGAGAATTGCCGTGTCCAGGGATGGGGCTACGCAGCGCGTCGGATCTGCCAGGTCCACGATCAAAAAGTATAGCTAAGGATCGTTTAAGAGAACAACACGTACAAAACCACCTTTGGGGCTTGGCGAGAAAACGGTCGCCGAAGTCTCCCCCGGGCATCCGAGGTCGCCTCAAAGGCGGTTCCACGAAGAGAGGCGCCAGTCGGAGAAACGTTGCGTCCGTCCTCCGACACCAGGGGAAACAGGCCCAGAAGAGGCGGTGTGGGTGAGTGTGCGAAGGGCAGCGTGCCCTCGGCGTAGTGCCAGGCGAGCCGCGTTAATTTCCAGTCGCGGGTCTCTCGGGTGGCGAAGAGATCACACCTGTGCTTCGTTTGGCCTCGATGGCGTGGGTTTTCGCTTGGGACCACTCACGTTCGATGTCAGAGGTACGGAGGTGCTGCGGTGAAACTAGACGGATCTGTCGCGTTGATCACGGGTGCGTCCCACGGTATTGGCCACGCCACTGCCTGCGCCCTCCATGCACGGGGATGCGCTGTCGGGCTGGTAGCCAGATCGGGCCCTGAGCTAGCTGCAGCGTGCAGCGCACTGGGATCGCGAGCTGCCTTCGCTGTCGCCGATGTCGCGGAAATGGACCAGGTCGAACGTGCAATGACGGACATAACCGAGCAACTCGGTATCCCCGACATCCTCGTGAACAATGCCGGAATCGGTGCCTATGGCGCGATGCTCGACCAGGACACTGCTCTTTTCGAACGCCTGATGCGGGTGAACTACCTGGGCACGGTCAACGCGACCTTGGCGGTGCTCCCCGCGATGGTGGAGCGTCGCCGTGGTCACATCGTGAACATTGCTTCGATCGCCGGGCGCTTGGGTGCCCCCTTCGAGGCAGCCTACTCATCCTCCAAATTCGCGGTCGTTGGGCTTACCGAGTCTCTCGCCGCCGAAGTCCAGGCCTTGGGCATCGGCGTCTCGCTCGTGAACCCTGGCCCAGTGGCTACGAGGTTTGCTGAGGCACGAGGAGTGCCGTTTCAGCGTTCCATCCCACGGCCGCTTCGAGCCGAGCGCATCGCCCTTGCCGTAGTCGAAGCAATTGAGGGCAACCGATTCGAGCAGACCCTGCCCCGTTGGCTGCGTATTGGTGTCGCCGTCCGGTCCGTGTCGCCGAGGCTCTACCACGCGGGTCTGCTCCGGAGCGCCTCGAAGGAGGCTGCCGCTCTGGCAGCGCGATTCGATTCTTCAACGCCCTGACCACTCTGCCGGACAGGCTCCTATCAGATGATGGTTCCGCCTGTCCGAGGACCCAAGGAGAAATGCCGCCAGCGAGTCCAGCTGACTTTAGGCGGCGGACCAGAGAGGAGGCGAGTAAAGAGCTGTCAGCTCCTCGGCAATCGTCGTGGAATGCCACTCGGACCGGTCAGGGCATCTCTTCGGGCCGCCGATTACCAGCTTAGACCGGCTCCTCTTCCGTCCAACGCCGTAAGCGCCAGTTGACAACCGTTTGGTTTCCCCCTCCGACACCTAGCAGAACGGTGTGACCGGACCCCGCTGATCGGCCCATCTGGTCCGTCCCCCCTTAGCTGGTTTCGGATGTCGAATAGTTGCAACCGCCGTAGTGCCGAGGCCAGGTTTGAGAATAGGGAAGCGTTACGACGGAGTGCGCACCCAGTCCGGCGGCTTCAGTGAAGGCCCCGACATCCTCCATTCGCACCTGCAAGTCCCTGTACCACTTGCCTTGAAAAGGCGTCCGGCAGATAATTCCGACAGGTTGCGGCGCCTCGTTACGGACCTTGAAGCGATGGGCGGGCGAGGATCGTGCTTCGGTAGAGAGGCGGTGGGTGGGGTGCCCAGTCATAGTGGAGTCCACAAGAAGCCATTACGCCCCCGCCACCGCATCACGAAATTCTTGCGGGGAGTGGCAGGTGTTGCGCTCGTCGCGAGCGGCATGGGCATCGTCGCGTCAGTGACCACCAGTGAGGTCGCGTCGGCCGGTACGACAGTGCACACTACGTATACATGCACAGGGCCGCAGATTGGAAGATTCTCAACGAACATTGGTTTCGAGGCTCTGGGAGCGCAGCCTGGCTCCCTGGCAAATACAACCCCCTATACCCTGACAACGACGGCGAATATGTATATCCCGCCCGTGCTGTTCCAATACGCGTTGAACAATTATGTTTCGACAATCCCGGTGACATCGCTCACAGCTGAGGCGAAGTACATCGGGTTCACAATGAACACAACGGTGACGCTGACCAACAGCATCTCGCCAGCGGCGACCATTAAAATCGGGCACTACACATACCTGGGCAGGCCGGTCCACACATCGGCGAGGACAATTGCCCTTCACGGAGATACATGGCTGACGACAGGTACCGTGCTGTCCATCCCGATGTCGCAGAAGACCCTAAAAAAGAAGGCGGGGACACCGTCGACGGTGACGGCGACAGGCACGGTGACGGTTAGACCCTTCGACATCACAGTTCCGTGCACGCCGACGGCACCGTCCAGTCCGTACGTCGCGATCAACACTCAGTCTGCGCCGTCGCTTTTTGGCGTCGTCACCGACACCTCTCTCCCACCGCGCCCGCTGTCCGGGGCCACCGTCGGAATCTGCAGCACCGTTACGGGCATCTGCACACCCCCCTCACCTATGACCGGAACCAACGGGAGCTACAGCCTGACAACACTTTCACCGGGGACGTACGTGGCCTACATCTCCCCGCCCGGCGGGTTCTCCCCTAAGACGTCGACACCTTTCACGATCCCTGTGACGGGGCCCACGCACATGGATTTTGCGCTCACACCTCCGTTGTCAGCACCGCCGGGCACGATTGTGCACGGACTCGGCAATGCGACGGTGGGAGGCCATTCGGTCCCCGTGGTCTTCTGGACAGCGACAGTTCCCATCACAACCCTGGCCTGTGGTACGGCGACGACAGTGACGGCCACCATCACCGCCAAGAACTTGTTGACCGGCATGACACAGGCCATCACCTCACATCTGAGCGCGTCCGCGCACAGTGGTGTCGTTTCCCCCACAACAGAGGTCTTCCACGGAGAGTTTTCCGCTCTCAACCCGCTGCACGGCGATGGGGTGATGCAGATCACAGTCACGGGTTGCCCTGGAAGGCCGCGTGATGAACCCTTCACAATCTACATCGACCCGAGCGGGACGGTCGTGGACGGCAATCATGGGGACGCTCCGCTGGCCGGGGCAACGGTGAAGCTCCTCGCCTCGACAAGCATGGCGGGCCCATTCACCCCCGTGCCCAACGGGTCCCCCATCATGTCGCCGGCGAACCGGACAAACCCCGACACGACCCTCCCTGATGGGAGGTTCGGATGGACAACGGTGCCGGGATACTACGAAGTCCAAGCGACCAAGACCGGCTGCGGCACGACCACCAGCGCGCCCTTCGAGGTCCCACCGCCTATGGTCGACCTTCAACTGGTTCTGCACTGCTCCTCGGCGCCGCCGCCGACCATCACCTCTCTCTCTCGGATGAGCGGCCCGGTGGCCGGTGGCACCCAGGTGACTATCACAGGGACCGGGTTCTCGGGAGCGACGAACGTCAAGTTCGGGACAACACCAGCCAGGTCGTTCACATTCAAATCCTCCACCCAGCTCGTGGCCACGTCCCCTGCGCATGCAGCAGGCACAGTCAGGATCTCGGTGACGACGCCCGGAGGAACGACGCCGACAACCAGCGCTGATCTCTACAAGTTCGTGTTCCCAGTGCCGGCGGTGTCCTCCGTCTCGCCGGCGAGCGGCCCGGCGTCCGGTGGCACGACGGTGACGGTGGGCGGCAGCGGGTTCACCGGGGCCACGAAGGTCTACTTCGGCACAAAGACAGGGACGACAGTCACGGTGACCGCAGGAGGGACGCTCACCGTGAAGAGCCCAGTCGGCACCTCGGGAACCTCGGTGAACATCCAGGTGGTGACCCCCGGGGGAGAGAGCCCCGCCGTGACGGCGGACCTGTTCACCTACGTCCCCGGCCCGACCATCACCTCCCTCTCTCGGACGAGCGGCCCGGTGGGCGGTGGCACCAAGGTGACCATCAGCGGTACGGGGTTCACGACAGTGAAGCACGTCAAGTTCGGCACAACGACAGCCGAGTCGTACACCGTCAGTTCGTCCACCTCGATCATCGCCACCTCCCCGGCACACGTCGCCGCCCAGGTGAGGATCTCGGTGACGACGGCTGCCGGGACGACCCCGGCCACCAGCAACGACCTGTACACATTCTGAGCGCCGGCGCTTACCAGCAAGTCGCCAATTAGCGGCACGACCGCCATCACTAGGCCGCGCATCTCGTGCTGAGTTGACGAGGTCCGTCACCGAGCAGCGGCTAGGTGCTGTGCCAAATGGCCTACCTGCCACCTAACCCGGACCATTCACGAAGCCGCATGAATTGAGCGACCCGCGTGCGCGGAAAAGCCCTTC
>JBKQNY010000044.1:0-2602 GCA_052145775.1 Acidimicrobiales bacterium | reverse complement strand
GGTCGAACCCGTCGAGTCCGGCGCTGTTGACCAGCACCGTGGGCCGCCCGAGCCGCTCGCGGACCTGGGCGACCCCGCGGTCGATCTGTCCCCGATCGGTCACGTCGACCACGAAGCCGGCCGCCCTGCCCCCGGTGGCGGCGATCCTCTCGGCCGCCTCGGTCGCCGCCTCGCCGTTGCGGTCGAAGATGGCGACGGCGAGGCCGTCTTCGGCCAATCGCACGGCGATGGCCAGCCCGATGCCCGATCCCCCGCCGGTGACGATCGCCGTCCGCTGTTCGCTGCCGGCCGTCACCGGTGCGCCCCCACGCGTCCCGGTGCGGCGTCGGCGCGCACGGGCAGCCCATCGGGAAATCGGGCGAACAGGTCCTCGGGGGTTGGGAGCACGGTCGGCGATCTTATGCGAGCCTCGTTGGCTCCAGGTGAGAATCACGTTATCATTTTTTGCATGTCAGGGTCGGAGCTCACCGCGGACGCGCGTCGCGCCCCACGTGACCTGGGCTATCACTCCCTGCGGGTGCTGCGGGTGGTCAGGGAGACCGAGGAGGCCAGGTCTTTCGTTCTCGACGTCCCACCGGAACTGCGCCAGGCGTACGCCTACCGGGCCGGCCAGTTCGTGAACGTCCGGGCGGCGGTGGACGGCACCGAGCACGTCCGGTGCTATTCCATGTCCTCTTCACCCGGGGTCGATCCCGAGCTCCAGGTCACGGTGAAGCGGGTGCCAGACGGCATCGTGTCGAACTTCCTCTGCGATTGCGTGACCGCCGGTGACCTCCTCGAGGTGGGGCTCCCCACCGGCTTCTTCCAGCTCACCGAGGAGGACGAGGACGTCGTCGCCTTCGCCGCCGGGAGCGGGATCACCCCGGTGTTCTCCCTCCTCAAGGCGGCCCTGGCCGGCACCGACCGGCGGGTGCACCTGCTGTACGCCAACCGGGACCGACCCGCCGTCATCTTCGCCGAGGAACTCGACCACCTCGCCCGCACCCACGCCGACCGCCTCCGGGTGGTCCACCACCTCGACGACGAGCAGGGGTTCGTCGACGACGAGGCGGTCGTGGCGCTGGCCGACGGCACCGGGAGCGGGCCGTGCTACCTCTGCGGCCCCGAGCCCTTCATGGACACCGTCGAGCGTGCCCTCCTCGGGGCCGGGGTGACACCGGGGCGGCTCCACGTCGAGCGCTTCTCCCCCACCCCTCCGCCCCTCCCGCCGCCACCCGCCGACGGGACGACCGACGTCCTGGTCACGATCGAACTCGACGGCCGCACCGAATCGACCCCGCACCGGCCGGGCGCGACCATCCTGCAGACGGCGCGCCAGGCCGGTCTTGCCCCGCCGTTCTCGTGCGAGTCGGGCAACTGCGCCACCTGCATGGCCCACCTCGCCGAAGGGTCGTGCTCGATGCTCGCCAACAACGCCCTCACCGACGACGAGGTGGCCGACGGTTGGGTGCTCACGTGCCAGGCTGTTCCCACGTCCGGTCCGGTGCGCGTCGTCTACGGCTTCTAGGGGGTCTGGGGAGATGGGGCAGCCGTCCGTCGGCGACGTCATCGAGGTCGAGCAGCTGCTGGCCCGCTACGCGGTGGGGATGACGAGGGACGATATCGACGAGGTTCTCGCCGTCTTCACCGCCGACGGCACCTACAGCGCCTTCGGGGACACTTACCACCTCGTCGACTTCCCCCGCCTTGTGGCAGCGGCGCCGAAGGGCCTCTTCCTGGTCGGCCCCCCGGCTCTCGACCTCGACGGCGACACCGGGTCGGGCACCCAGCCGCTGTGCTTCGTGGACCAGACCAGCCATGAGATGCGCATCGGCTACTACACCGACACCTACCGGCGGACGGCGCAGGGGTGGCGGCTGAGCACCAGGTCCATGACCTTCCTGCGGCGGAACGGGAGCCGGGACAGCGGACGGCCGCACGACCCCACCCGTCCGAGCCCGAGCGGCCCCTGATGGACCTGGAGGCGTTCAGGACCGGCCTCGACCACTGGCTCGAGGACCACGCCGAGGCCCTCACGCCGGGCGGGGACGGCAGCCTGGACGCCGAGATGGCCCACCTGGCCACGGTGCGGCGACTCACCTACGACGCCGGATGGGCCCGCTGGGGATGGCCGGCCGGGGTGGGCGGCCTGGGCGGCTCGACCCTCCTGCGCGCCTACCTGGGCGAGGCGCTCACCGGCCGGGGCCTGGTCGAGCCGGGCATCTACTCGATGACCGAGACCCTGGCCCCGACCATGATCGACTACGCGCGAGGCGACCTGGCCGAGGTCATGGTCCCCCGGCTGCTTCGGGGCGACGAGACCTGGTGCCAGGGCTTCTCCGAGCCAGATGCGGGCAGCAACCTCGCCTCCCTGTCGTGCCGGGCGGTCCGGGTCGAGGACGGCTGGCGAGTCACCGGCCAGAAGGTCTGGACGAGCCTCGCCCAGTACGCCCAGCGCTGTGTCCTGCTCGTGCGGACGGGCACTCCTGAGTCGGCTCACCGCGGGATCACGGCCCTGTTCGTGGACATGGACGCGCCGGGCATCTCGGTGCGGCCGATCGAGACCATGCACGGCGCCCCGGAGTTCTCCGAGGTGTTCTTCGACGACGTGGCGGTCCCGCTC
>JBKQNY010000043.1:0-10148 GCA_052145775.1 Acidimicrobiales bacterium | reverse complement strand
CTCACACCCTGACCAGCTACGCCCCGAAGGCCCGAGACGTCATGCGACGCGACGACCGGCATCAACCACCGACCCGAAATCACAAAGTCGCCGCTGGACCCCTGAAAATCGGTGGATCCAGGCTTAGGGAGCGAGGAAGCCGCGGACCGCGCGCTTGGAGCGGAGAACATACAGCGCCACATGGTCTCTGTGTCGCGACAGAATTCCGAGTTCTCGTTCGCGCTCGGATCGGCGGACTCGCCAGATGCGCCCGACCAGCAACCATTCATCGCGTAACCGTCGCAAGGCCGACTCGTCGCAGCCGATGGGCAACTCGAAGCCAACCGGGCGCTTGCGAATCCCGCGGACGAATGCTCGCTGTGCGCAGACCCACCATGGCGTATCCAGGAACACGACCGTGTCTGCGCGCTCAAGCCGAATGTCGAGCGAGGCGCTGTAGTTGCCGTCGGCGATCCACTCGTCGCTGGCGAGCAGGCCGCGCTGCTTCTCGCGCCACTCATCCTCGGACGGCTTCACCCATCCCGGCTTCCAGAAGTGGACGTCGAGGTGGATGACCGGAAGGCCAGACTTAGTCGACAGCGCGCGCGAGAACGTGCTCTTACCCGCTCCGGCTATGCCAGTGACCACGACGCGTCGACCGAGAAAGTTCTCCGGTGGGATGTTCGTCACAAATCGAGACTCGGTAAACCCCTCATTCGGCACCAAGGTATATTGCCGGACACCGGGTGAGCAGGGCAGACATCCCGCCTATCCGGCGCCGCGGGACGCGCCCACGACCGGTGTTCTGGGACAGCTCGGCTAGGACGGACCCGATCGGTTGGCCTGCGGACGTTTGGGTGGGGTGCAGGTCATTCTTTGCCTGGGACAACTTCTCGCGGAAGGATGGAGGCCGTGTCCAAGGAGGTCCCGCCGGAGTCCACCGTGACCGTGGAGCGCCGCCAGCTTGCCGAGGTCGGGCCCGGCCAGAGTAAGCCGGTTTTGCGCGGGGTTATCCATCAAGTCGCCTTTTTCGTGTCGCTAGCGAGCGGGCTCGCCTTGATCATCGCCGCGCCAACTGCCGGGTCGAAGGCCGTCATGGTGCTCTACGCTGCGACGATTTCCTGCCTCTTCGGGACGAGCGCACTGTTCCATCGCCATACCTGGGGCCCAGTGGGTCGGCGACGCATGCGCCGGGCAGACCATTCGATGATCTTCTTGGCGATCGCCGGGTCCTACACCGCGGTCGCCGGCATTGCTCTGGGAGGCTGGAGCCGGACGGCCGTGCTCTGCATCGTCTGGGCTGGGGCACTCTTTGGGATCGCCCTACGCCAGCTCTGGCTCGACGCTCCGAAATGGGCGATCGCGATCCCCTATGTGACGGTGGGGTGGGCCGGGCTCGTCGCGCTGCCGCAGATTTGGCGGGCGATCGGGCCAACCGGGTCCGTCTTGCTGCTGCTGGGAGGCCTTGCGTACAGCGCGGGGGCGGTCGTGTACGCGCTGAAGCGGCCGAACCCCGTGCCAGGCGTGTTCGGGTACCACGAGGTCTTCCATGCTTGTACCGTCGTAGGAGCAGTCCTTCAATGTGTCGCGATCGCCTGGTTCGTGCTCCCGCTCGCTTGACTTGACTGCGCGAGCTATTGGGGTCTCCGAAAGGGCTGGTCAGTGTCCCTGTCCCGGCGGTCGGGGGGCACTCTGCTGCTGGCCGAGGCTGAACGCTTTGGGGCACCCTGTGCACGAGAGCGGGTTATCTCCACTCATCTTCAATGGGCACTTTTCCGTGGTATTCGGTCGCCCCTTAGGCTAACCCCATGCCGGTCCCGCTACCCGGTCCTGACAAGGTCAATCTCCAACGCCCCGACCCGATCGAAGTCCAGAGGACTGCCTGCGGGGTGGCGTCGATGGTGGCCGGACCTGGGGGTTTGACGCCGCTTCAGCGCACCCTGATAGAGGCCCAATTCCTGGCCATGACCAGCCACCAGGTAGACCTTTGGGCCTGCACGCAGATGACCCCACACGACTTGGCGCTGGCGCTCGCACCCCGAAATCTGGCATTCAGGACCCGTGGCGTCCAGGTGATGCTGCTGTGTGCGCTGGTACTTCGACCCCTGCCCGTCGAGGTAGTGGATAGGGTGTCCGAGGCAGCGCGCGAATTGGGCGTCGACGAGGGCATGGTTCAAGTCGCGCGCGAGTTCGCCGACGGGTCGCTCGGTCTCGCCGCTTTCGACTTCGAGCGAAATGGCTATACCGCGACCTGGGACCCGGCTGACACCCTCGTGCTTCACGCGCCGGCGGCATTGCAAGCCCCATGGGACGTGTCGGTCACGAATCCGGTGCTGGCCGACAGGTGGCGGGCCCTCGAGGACCTTCCTGGCGGCTCCCTTGGGCGGCGGGTCTGGGAGCTCTACAAAGCGCGGGGCTTCTCTTTTCCGGGCACGCCGGGTTCGGCCCCGCCACTGCTCGCCCAGCATGATTGGGTACACGTACTCGCCGACTACGGCACCACGGTGGACTCGGAAGTGGAGGTGTTCGGGCTGATCGCACGAGCGAATGACGACATGCGCGCTTTCTCGCTCCTGGCCATGGTGATCTCTCACTTTGAGACGGGGTATCTGCGTGTCGGCGCCGGCCTCTTCGAGTCCTCACCAGGTCACCTTTCCGCCGATCCCCGGCTGGCCGTCCGGCTCTCCGACGCCATGCGCCGCGGCGCGCTCTGTCACGACCGCGAAACCGGCAGTGACAGCGTCGACTTCCTGCGGATCGACTGGTTCGATCTCGCCCATCTGCCGGTCGAGGAGGCCAGGGCAAGGTTCTCCCTGGTGCAGAAGGCCGCCGATGCCATTGACGCAGGTTCGGTCGGTCCGTGGGAACCGGGCGGGATCAGTCCCTTCCAGCGCCGGAGCGGGGAGGAGCAGGCGGCACGGTCGGGTAGGCACTATCACCCCTACGGCGCCGAAATATGACACGAACCATCTCCCACTGGCGGGCTGTGCACAGTTGACGCTATTGCTAAGGGAACCAGGCAGCCGTGCCCACCACCCGGCGATGGGAGGCAGATGTGTGCCGTTGGATCCGTTCCCCTACCATTTCCGCTGGAACGCTGGTAACTGGGAAAGGCAGGACCATGGAAGGGTACGTGTTGAGAGACGCGCCTGGCTGGACGTGGAAAGCGAATGGACGCGACAACCAGGGACGCTTTGACTTCCTTGTCGTTGAGCATCTTGCTTATGGGGCTGGTCCGCCCTTGCACTTCCACGCCGAACAGGAAGATTCTTTCTTCGTTTTGGAAGGCGTACTGTCAGTGCAGCTGGGAGACGAAGTTGTCGAGCTTGGGCCTGGCGACTTCGCCACGGCCCCGCCGGGCGTCCCGCACAGCCTCACGAACGCTCATTCCGACCAAAGTGCATGCCGGGCGGTCAACCTGTTGACTCCAGGTAACGGCTTCGACCGGTACATCAGTCAGATCGATGAGGTCGTCGCGATGGGCGATCACGCAACCATCGAACGACTCCACGCTGAATACGGCGTAACGATCGTTGGTCCAACCTTGGCCGAGCGACTCGGACTTTCGTCTACCGGAGACGACTGAACAAGCAGCGCCGCCAACCAGGCGGTAGGAGGCAAGCTGCGCCCTGCCCCACACCGGCACCTATGGGTCACCTTGGCGCCTGGTTCGGGGTGCGCGTTACGGGGCACGTCAACTCCGATGACAACGCCGGTTGGTCCCTCCGATGGGGTCCTCCGCTCAGGCCCGCGGCTCTGTCGCCGAGCTGGCGGGGGGTCTCTGAGCAAGCAGCGACCGGGCGGACACCGGCAGTTCGCCATCATCCACCCCTCTATCGTTCGTACTGGTCACCGGCTCACTCCGGCAATTACGGGCGTCGCTTCGGGCGCTGTCTCGACATTTGCTCGATCGAGGATCCGGTAGGCCAGCAGCTTCACCCGGTCGCTCAGGAGAAACCACATCAGGGCATAGATCCACACGAAGAGAACCCAGTGCCAGCTGAGGGACGGCATGAAGATCCCGAAAAGAGCGAGCATGGAGGCAATGGCTTCAGCGCCGAGTACGGCCATCAGCAAGATCCGCGCCGGGCGAGGTGTGGACCAGAACGGCCCACGGGTTCGGGTCAAGAAGATGGTCAACGACCCGGCCACCGACAGCATCAAGTACATGAGGGTCTGGAGATGGGCGTGATCGAGGTGGTGCACGTTCTTCGCGAAGTAGAACAGGCCGAAGGCGGCGATGGGGCCGATCACGCCGAGGACGGTGGCTATCCCGATGACCAGGCGCATGTTCCAACCCTCGGGCTGCTGCTTGTAGCGGACCTTGTCGTAGGCGATAGCCAGGATGGCGCCGTCGTTGAGCAGCGCGAGAACCACGATCATGATGGCCGTCACGGGAAAGAAATTGAAGATCAGGATCGTCAAGGTGACGAACAGCAGCACGCGCAACGTCTCGGCGATGCGATAGATGGCATAGCTGTTCATCCTCTGGACGATCCGGCGACTCTCCTTGATTGCGTCGATGATCACCGAGAGGCCGGGGGTCATCAGCACGATGTCCGCCGCAGCGCGTGCCGCGTCGGTGGCATCCGAGACCGCGATGCCGCAATCGGCCTCTTTGAGTGCCGGGGCGTCGTTGACTCCGTCGCCGGTCATGCCGACCATGTGGCCCCGCTTCTGCAACACGTCGACGATGTGGAACTTGTGCTCGGGGAACACCTGAGCGAACCCGTCGGCCTGCTCGATGGCGTCACTCGACGCCTTTGACTCTTTCCGCTTGACGTCACCGAGGCTCGAGGCGTCGAGGATGTCTGAGCCCATCCCGAGCGCCTTGGCGGTCTCCTGGGCGATGGCCACCTGGTCGCCCGTGACCATCTTCACCTTCACGCCCAGAGCCTCGGCCGTGGCAATCGTCGTCTTGGCATCGACCCGTGGCGGGTCGAACAGTGGCAGCACGCCGAGGAACCGCCACGGACCGGTCCCCTCCGCTCGGGCCACGCCCAAGGAGCGGTACCCCCGTTTGGCAAACCCGTCGACGGCCTCGTCCACCGCGGACCGCACCTCTCCGGCGTTGGCCGAGAGTTCCATGATCACCTGTGGTGCGCCCTTGGTGACCTTGAACGACGTGCCGTCTGCGGCCGTGGCGGTCGACTCCGTGCGCTTGTGCACCGGGTCGAACGGCTGGAAATGGCCCACTTCGTACCCGTCGAGCGCCGTGTCGTCACCCAGGCCACCGAGGACAGCCAGATCGATGGTGTCGTTGTCCTCGGCACGCGACGCCAGGGCACCAGCCACGATGACCTCCTTTGCCGAGACGCCGGTGACAGAGAAGGGGTCCCCCAGGGTCAGCTTGTTCTGGGTCAGCGTGCCCGTCTTGTCCGAGCACAGGACGTCCACCCCAGCCAACTCCTCGATGGCCACCAACTTGCTCACGATCGCCTTTTTCTTCGCCAGAAGCCTCGCGCCCACAGCCATGGTGACCGAGAGGACCGTGGGCATGGCCACGGGGATGGCCGCCACGGTGAGGACCAGGGCGAACTGCAAAGTGGTGAGAAACGGGTCGCCGCGGATAACCGAGACCACGACGATCACCGATACCAGTCCTAGCGCCAGGAAGATCAGGAACTTCCCGATCTTGAGCACTGCCTCTTGAAAGTGGCTGACCGTCGCCGCGTCCTGGACCAGCTCGGCCGTCTTTCCGAAGTAGGTGTCCGCGCCGGTGGCGTAGACGAGCGCGCCGATCTCGCCCTGGCGAATGATCGAACCGGAGTACACCGCGTCACCGGGACTGTCGGTGACTGGGAGGGACTCCCCGGTCAGTGCGGACTGGTCGACCTGTACTTCGTCACCTGCCAGCAGCCGGGCGTCGGCCGGCACGATGTCGCCCATGCGCAGGCGAATGACGTCACCCGGCACCAGCTCACGCGAGGGTGGGGTCACCCACTTCCCGTCACGTCTCACCCTGGCCTTGACGGCCAGCTGGGCCTTGAGGGCATCGATGGCCTTACCTGCCGAGTGCTCCTCGGTGAAGCCGACAATGGCGTTGGCCAGCAGCAAGACCAGGATGATGAAGAAGTCGGGCCAGTGCTTGAGGAGGCCCGAGAGGATCACCGCGGCCTCGATCATCCACGGAATGGGACCCCAGAAGTAGGTAAGCAGCTTGAGGAGCGGATTGGCCTTCTTCTCCTGCAACTCGTTGGGCCCGTACTGCGCCAGACGCTGCTCCGCCTCGATCTGGTTGAGGCCATCGGGGGACGAGCCGAGACGCTTCTCAACTTCGGCGACGGGAAGGGTCTTCAGGTCGTCAAGTGCATCGGGCCTTGAACCCGAAGTCTCGTGTCCGGTGCCGTTGGACTTCATCGCGGTCAGTCTCCTACCTTTGCAGGATCAATGGCCGCTTCGACTTTGGGGCCCATCGAGGGGTGTGCTCGTCCACTACTACGGACGCCTGCGGGCCAAGGTCCCGATTTGGAGTTCCCCCGCTCTGGTGGACAGGGTGACCCAGAATGTCCAGTCCAGGCGTGGCCGACGGGTATCAACCTCCCCCGGAGGGGTCACTTGATTTGGTTCAGGGCGTCCGTCGCCGCAGCGTCGTGGCCCCGAGCGCTAGGGAGGCGACAAGGAAGCCTGCGACGACAATTATGTCAACCACGAACAGGGGAGTGACGGCAGCGTGCGTGCTCAGCTGCTGGGTGGCGTCGACGGCGTAGGACATCGGCAACAGGTATGAGATCCAGTGCAAGACGCTGGGCAACTCGGCGCGCGGCACGATGATCCCGCACAAAAGCAGTTGAGGGAGGATGAAAGCAGGCATGAACTGCACGGCCTGAAATTCGGTGGTGGCGAGTGCGCTCATAGACAGACCCAAGGCGGTGCCCAGGAGCGCGTCGAGCACCGCCACCACGACGACCAGCCACGCCGCGCCGCGCACGGTCATGCCATAGGGCCCGAAGCACAACCCCGAGACGACCAGCGCCTGGACAATGGCAGCCAAGCCGAAGGCAAAGGCGTAGCCAAAGACGAAGTCGGCCTTTCCCATGGGCATGGTGAGAAGGCGCTCGAGCGTCCCACTGGTCCGCTCACGCAAGGTGGCTACCGAGGTGACCAGGAACATCACGATCAACGGGAAGATGCCGAGCAGCTGTGGCCCGAAGGTGTCGAAGTCATGGTCGCGGCCGTGCAGGATCCAGGCGAGAAGCCCCATGAGCACCGCTGGGACGGCCACCAGCAGCGCCACCGTACGCGGGTCGTGACGCAGCTGGCGGAGAACCCGCCACGCCGTGGCACGCGTCCGGCGCCAGCTCAGGACCTCTCCTCTCCATCACCGAGGACACCGCCCACCGTTCCGGGGGCGTCGCCCTCTATCAGCGCCACGAACGCCGCCTCGAAGTCCTCAGTGACCGTGCTCGACAGCAGCCCCTCGGGAGTGGTGTCGGCCAGGATCCGACCGTCGCGCATGAGAAGTAATCGCTCACAGCGCTCGGCCTCGTCCATGACGTGGCTGGAGACGAGCAGGGTCGTCCCAGAAGCCGCCAGCCGGTGGAAGAGCGCCCACAGGCTCCGGCGCAGCAGCGGGTCGAGGCCGACCGTCGGTTCGTCAAGTACGAGCAGGCTGGGAGAACCCAAGAGGGCAGTAGCCAGAGACACGCGCGCCCGTTCGCCACCCGACAGGCGTCCAACGATCGACCCGGCATGATGACCGAGGTCGACATCGGCCAGCACGCGCTCGACGGCGTCGGTGGGCGAACCGAGGATGACTGCGAAGTACGACAGGTTTTCCCAGACGGTGAGGTCCCCATAGACCGACGGCACCTGGGTGACGTAACCCACTCGGTCACGCAGCCCGGGTGACCCTGCCGGCTCGCCGAGCAGCGTGACCCTCCCCGAGCTCACCACTTGCGTGCCCACAAGCGAACGCATAAGCGTCGTCTTACCGCAACCGCTAGGTCCGAGAAGGCCGACCAGCGTCCCCGCGACGAGCTCGAAGGTGACGTCGTCCACGGCAACGGTCCGGCCGCGCACGACCGTCAAATGCTCAACACGGATAGCAGGGGCTGCTTGCGCCGGAATTCGGCTGCTCATTCGATCATCCTGGCCCACTTACAGGACTGGCCGCAGTGTGTGGCAAATCCAGTTCCGAGAGGGCCAATCGCGCCCACTCCTCGGTGGGCACGAGAGACGCCGCCCATAGGTCCGCCGCCCCGTTCACATCTCCGGGCACTGTGCTTCCAACTGGGTCGGGTCGCATCGGCAGGATCGCGATTGCCGTTTGAGCTGCCTCCGGCAAGCACAATCCCATAGGTGGCGTCTGGCTGCCGCTGGACTATCTCAGCCATCTTGGAGGGCCGACTTCAACATCGACAAGTCAAGTCGGCCGGTCCGGGGGGACCTTCGCCTGTGGGGTCGGACGGGAACCGCCCAGTTTTAGCTCGTCGCGCGGAGGGCCAGGCGGTTGTGTTACCTCCTCGCCGTCGTGGTCATTTGGAATACGCGGAAGTCTGGACGGCAGAAGACCAAGAACGATGAAAACACCGAAGAGAGCCACGAGAGCACCGACTGCCAACGAAACTTGTAGGCCGCTCATGAACGCTGCCCGAGCGGCACTCGACAACATGGCACCAGAAGATCCTGCAATCTTGTCCGCGACTGCGAGTGCGCCGCCAAGTGAACCCATGATGGTTTGTGAGATCGAGGAGGGCACGTGCCGGCCTGCGAGGGCTATGCCCATTCGGTCCTGGTATCGAGTCGACATCACACTGCCGATGACGGCGACGCCGAGCGCTCCGCCGACCTGCAGAGCCACGGCGTTGGTTGCAGATCCGACTCCGGAGTCGCCCTGAGGAACCGAACCAACGACCGAATTCGTCGCCGTCGGTATGAGAAGACCTGCCCCCAAGCCGAGCAACACCAAACCCAGTAAGACATCTCCATAGGTGGTTGCCGGCCCGGACGCCGCGGAAATTTGCCACAAGCCTCCAGCGACAGCGCCGAGGCCGATCGCGACGGTCAGCTTGATCCCTACAAGGCGGGAAACGATGGGAGACAGGGCGGCACTGACGGCAAGCGTGGCGGCCATTGGAAGAATACGTAGCCCGGCTTGGAGCGGTGACTCGCCCAAAACGAACTGAAGGAACTGGGTCTGCAAGAACAGTGCTCCCAGCAACCCGAAGGTCCCGAGAGCCTCAGCCAGCAAAGCCACCGAGAACCGCCGTTCCGAGAACAACCCGAGCTTCAGCATCGGATGATGAGAGCGAGCCTCCCAAGCCACGAAGGATCCGAGAATGACGATGCTGGTTGCTCCGACCCCGATCACACCGGCTGAGGTCCAGCCTTTGGTCGGAGCCTCGATAATCGCCCAGAGCAGAAATCCCAGTCCGAAGATCGAGAGGATTGCACCGACAGGGTCCGGTTGGTCGGCGTCGGGGTTCTTCGATGTCGGCACGACCAGCACCGCTCCCATGATTGCGATGATGACGATCGGGACGTTGACCAGGAATACGGATCCCCACCAGAAGCTGGAGAGCAGCAGTCCGCCTGCGATGGGACCGATGGCAATGCCGAGGCCGATGGTCCCTCCCCATACACCGATGGCCCGCGCCCGCTCCTTCGGGTCGCGAAAGATGTCATTGACGATCGACAGGGAGGAGGGAATGGTCAATGCAGCGCCGAGCCCCAGCACAGATCGAAACACGATCAGGACATCCACGGATCCGGAAAGCGCGGCGCCAATTGATCCGCCGGCGAAGACGACGAGTCCGATGAGGAAGAATCGCTTGCGCCCGAACCGGTCCGCCAAACTGCCTCCGACGAGCAACAGCCCGGCGAAGACCATTGCATAAGCGTCGACGATCCATTGCAGTTCACTGGATGAAGCGCGAAGGACCCGAACGAGGGTGGGCAGGGCCACGTTGAGGATGGTGTTGTCGAGATTGACCATCAGGACGGCGACGCAGAGCACGGTGAGCGAGGCCCAGCGAGCCAGGTGGACGTCCCCACCCCCCGAACCGCCCACGGCATCGGGGGGGTTCGCCCCGATGACCGGGGACGTCGGCTCGGCGATGGTTGAATATCTGTTCAATCTAAGATACGACCATATCATCTATGATTCGCCAAAGCAATTACTTATACGTTAGAATGGGTTCGTGAGCGCGCCCTCCCCCACCGTCCAG
>JBKQNY010000042.1:0-10372 GCA_052145775.1 Acidimicrobiales bacterium | reverse complement strand
GTCCCCGCACCGGCGACGCGGGCTTCGGGCCCCGGCCAGGGACGACGACCCTGATCGTGGCGCGCTTGGCGCGCCGGGTGTCATCGCTGCTTCACACTGCTACCCGGGATCCCCCCGACGGGCGCCGTGCTGACCGGATCGCACCCGCCGGCTCACCGGCCGGGCACCCCGTGGCCCCGCCGCTCTCACCGGGAACCCTCGGGGGGGCGCTCGGGCACGGCGAACTGCTGGGTGGCCTGGGGCCCCATGAACCTCTCGAACAGGCCGTCGACCCCCGAGCCGTGCAGGGTCATCCCCCCGTCCACCACGAGGTTCTGGCCGGTGATGAAGCGGGCCAGGTCCGAGCACAAGAACACCACCACGTCGGCTATGTCGCTCGGTTCCCCGACACGGGCCACCGGCGTGGTGCGCAGGTACCGCTCGACCTCGCTCGGGAAGTTGTCGAGCAGCGGGGCAGTCAGCCCGGTGCGGATCATCCCCGGGGCCACGGCGTTCACCCGGATGGCCGGCCCGTACTCGAGCGCCGCCCCGGCGGTGAGGGCGGCCACCCCGGCCTTGGCCGCCGAGTACGGGCCCTCGCCGGCGGCCGGGCGGGTGCCGCTGATCGAAGAGGTGGAGACGATGCTGCCGCCGCCCGACTGCAGGATGTGGGGCACGGCCGCCCGGAAGCCGGCGTAGACGCCGGTCAGGCAGACCGCCACGATGCGGTTCCACTCGGCCGGGTCGTAGAGGTGCAGGGCGCTGCCCCCGCCGATCCCGGCGTTGTTGAACATGATGGTCAGGCCGCCCAGGCCCTCGGCGGCCTCGTCGACCACCGCCCGCAGGCCGTCGGGGTCGGTGACGTCAGCGGGGAAGGCGGTCCCTGTGATCTCGTCGGCCACCGCCTTGGCCGAGTCGGCGTCGACGTCCAGGACGGCCACCTGCGCCCCCTCGGCGGCCATCGCCCGGCAGGTGGCCCGGCCGATGCCCGAGCCGCCTCCGGTCACCACCGCCCGCTGGCCGTCGAGGAGTCCCACGGCGCCCAGCCTGCCACGGCCCCGTCCCACCCGCACCCGGCGGGCGGGTCAGGACACGTGGACGTCCACCGCCCAGCCGGCCCCGGCCAGGTCGGCCATCTCGTTGTCCTCGGCGTAGTGCAGGCCCTGGACGTTGAAGAGGCGGACCTCGTCGTGGCCGACGGGGAAGGGGCCCCAGTGCCAGGTGGCCCGGAAGAGCACCAGCGACTGGAGGGGCTCGAGGCGGAAGGCCTCGATGCGCTCGGCGTCCTCGGCCGAGGCCAGCGACGACCAGGGGGGCGCCACGGCCAGGACGCAGGGGTGGTCGATGACCATCAGGACCTGGGTGTGGGTCACGTGGCGGTAGAGCATGCGGCACTGGAGGCCCCCGGTGATCACGGGGACCTCGCCGAGGGTGTGGCCGATCAGGTTCACGTGGGGGTCGGCCCACTCGTAGTGGAGCCGGTGGGACCCGTCGCGCCGGTCGGTGTCGGCCACCGGCAGGAAGCCGTAGGGGCTCCAGGCCTCCTCGGTGAGCGGGCGGGCCTCGATGGTCCGTGCCACCTCCACGTTCCCTGCCTCCACCACCGGCCAACCTCCTGCCCGCCCGCAACGTGCCCTCCGCCGGGCGCCGGCCGGGGCCGGCCCGCCGACGTCATGCGGCGGAGCGGCGCGCCCGGCCCACCCGGCCCGGCCCGCCGAACCGATCTAACCTGACAACCAGAGCAGTCTAGGAAACCCGGCGGACGGGCAGGAGGAGGCAGCGGTCATGGACGTGCGCAGCATCGAGGACGAGGCGCCGGTCGTCGAGCACAACGGCACGGTCCCCGTCTGGTGGATGGTGAAGTCCCGCGAGATGAAGGAGCTCACCGACGGGGGCTTCCTCGAGCTGGTGAACGAGTTCGAGGTGGCCGGGGGCGGCGCCGTGGACCCGCACTCCCATCCCACCCACGAGTTCTATTACGTGCTGAACGGCCGGGGCACCATGACCATCGAGGGGGAGGACCGCGAGATCGCCCAGGGCGACCTGGTGTACATCCCGCCCAACGCCGTGCACACGCTGCGGCCGGTCAGCGACCACGCCCCCATCCACTGCTTCTGCTTCGCCATCGGTCAGAAGGGCGCGGGCCCCATCGACTACACGCACCACTGAGGTGGCCCGGGTCCTGGTCACCCGCCATCTCCCCGAAGGCGGGCTCGACCCGCTGGAGGTGGCGGGCCACACCCTGGTGCGCCGCGACGACGACACCCCCTACACCCCCGACGAGATGGCCCGGGCCGTCGCCGACGTGGACGCGCTGGTGTGTCCGTTGACCGACCGCATCGACCGCGCCGTGCTGGCGGCGGGTGCGGCGGGGAGCCTCCGGGTGGTGGGCAACGTCGCCGTGGGCTACGACAACGTCGACCTCGTCGCCGCGGCCGAGCTGGGCATCGCCGTGTGCAACACGCCGGGCGTCCTCGACCAGACCACGGCCGACCTGGCCTTCCTCCTGGTGCTGGCGGCCACCCGGCTGGCCTCGGAGGCCGAGCGTGACCTCCGCGCCGGACGCTGGGAGGGCTGGGGGCTCATGGACCACCTGGCCCGCGACGTCCACGGGGGGGTCCTCGGCCTCGTCGGCTACGGCCGCATCGCCCGACAGGTGGCCCGCCGGGCCGAGGGGTTCGGCATGGAGGTCCTCCACCACACCCGCACCCCCACCGGGTTCCCCGGGTACGTGGGGACCCTGGCCGAGCTGCTGTCGACGGCCGACGTGGTCAGCCTGCACGTGCCCCTCAGCGAGGCGACCCGCCACCTGATCGGTGCAACGGAGCTGGCGGCCATGAAACCGACCGGCGTCCTGGTGAACACCGCCCGCGGGCCGGTGGTGGACGAGGAGGCGCTGGCCGACGCCCTGGAGTCCGGCACCATCTTCGCCGCCGGCCTCGACGTCTTCGAGGGGGAGCCGGCGCTCAACCCGCGACTTCTGGCCGCCCCCCGCACGGTGCTGCTCCCCCACATCGGCAGCGCCACCATCGAGACCCGAACGCGCATGGCCCGCCTGGCCGCCCAGGGGGTCGCCGACGCGCTGGCCGGCCGGACCCCGCCCAACCTGGTCACGGCGTAGGGGGCGCCGCGGCGCCGCTCAGCGCGGCCGTTGGGCCGCCATGTCCTGGGTTACGGCCCCGGCCGTCGCCGGGTCGACGCCGGCCTCCTCGGCGAACTGGGGCCAGCCGTCGACCGCCCCCAGCACCTCGCGCACGATCCGGCGGTAGGCGGGCACGTGGTGGCGCTCGCCCACCGCGTGCAGATCCGACAGCCCGATGCCGGAGAACCGGCCGTCCACGGCCATCAGGTGCTGGGCCGTCCAGGCGCTGTCGGGGCGGTAGGCGTGGGTCAGGTCGTAGGCGGGGGCGAGCTCCCACGGCCCGCCGGCCCGGCGCAGGAAGGCGACGTTCTTCGTGTGGTCGTCGTTGTTCACCGCCGCCACGTTGAACGCCATGCGCCGGAAGGCCTCGGCCAGCTCCAGGTGGTCGAGCCCGAGCGCGGTCACGGTTGCGAGGAATTGGTCGTAGCTGTGCGCGGCGACCATGTTGTAGTCGAGGTGGGCCAGCGCGCAGAGCGACACCATGTGCACGCGCTCGCCGCCCGGGCCCCGGTCGAAGCGCCTGGTCATGAAGTGACGGCGGGGTCCCTCGTCGAGGAGACGGCACTCGGTCATGTCGATCCCGGCCGCCCTGGCCATCAGGTGGTAGGCGTACTCGATGCGGCCGTAGGGCGCGCTGTCGCCGAGGCGGTCGCCGTGGCCGTCCATCCCGGTCCCGCTCACGCCGTCGAGCTTGATGATCCACTGCTCGAACCCCTGGTCGGGACGGTCGTAGGCGGAGCGGACCTGGTAGGTGGCCGGGTTGAAGGCGACCACGGCCTTGGCCCGGGCACCCCCGGCGCTGGTGCCGACCCGGATCAGCTGCTGGAGTGCGCCGTTGGCGCCGTCGGCGTCGCCGAACTCGCCGCGCACCGTCCTTCGGGCCGCCACCACCAGGTCGGCCAGCTGAACGGCAGAGGGGATCGGGTCCGCCTCGGCGCGTGCCGGCGGACGGAACTCCAGCGCGCCCATCGCCCGGTCGGCGGCGTAGGCCAGCCGGTCCAGCGGCGTGATGTCGCCGGCGGCGACGCCCTGCTCGGCCATCCAGGCGTTCACCAGCGCGTTGCCGAAGGCGTCGGGCAGGGCGTCGGCCAGCAGCGCCGGCAGGCCGTAGAAGGTGGGGCGGGCCAGGTCGCCGAACTCGTAGGGCCGCCGCGCCAGCGGCATGTGCAGCGGGGCCAGCTCGATCCCCCGGTCGACCCACTCGGGGGCGTACTCGAAGGCGTAGACCCCGGTGCCCGGGTCCAGGGCCACTGCGCCCACCAGCGACCCCCACGCGTGCACCTCGATGACGTCGGTCGGCCGGTAGGTCACGTGGCCCCCCCGGGGTGGCGGACCCTCGACCGCTCGGGCCGGGCGGCCCGGCGGCGCTCGGCCAGGAGCTCGAGGGGACTGAACGCGGACGTCGGTGGCACGAGGGCGTCGAGCCACCCCTCGTGCCCCAGGACCCGAAGGACCTTGGCCAACGTGGTGGTGGTCGCACCCGACCCCTGCTCGAGGTGCCGGACGGCGCCCAGCGACACGTTCGCCCGGTCGGCCAGCTCACGCTGGGTGAGCCGTCGGTCGATCCGCAGGGCGCGAAGCCGCCGACCCAGCTCTGCCTCCCACTCGCTCCTGGCCACGGTGTCCTCGGACCTTCCTTCCCGACCGCCTCCGGCGGCGGGGCTCGGGCGCCCCGCCCTCCTGAGTCATTATAGTGACTCTTCGGGGCAAGTTGGCAGAGGGAGAAGATAGAGAAGCTATCTTTGTGATGTTTAACTGCTTATAGGCAGTGAAACATCACTATTCTGTGCTTCTCTTCGGGCCTCTCGTCCGTGGCCGCGCCGACCACAGGGGACTCGACCCCGCCATGCGCCGTCCCCGCGGAGGCCCCGCCCGAAGGGGTCGGGGCGCCTCGGCCTAGCCGTCGCGGACCGGCCCGAGGTCCAGGCCCAGGAGGTCGACGGTGGTTCGGCCCGCCCGGAGCGCCTCGAAGAACCCCTCCTCCTTGGTGGCCCGGGCCCGGCCGGCGGCCAGGACCTCCTCCAGCCGTCCCGAGGGGACGACCGCCACCCCGTCGGCGTCGGCCACCACCCAGTCCCCCCGCTCCACCGTGACGTCGCCCACCTCGACGGGCGCTCCGGTGGTGCCGGGGAGCTCCTTGGTGGCCCCGCGCAGGGCCACCATCGTGGAGAACACCGCGAAGCGGTGGGCCTCGAGCGCGGCGGAGTCACGGACCCCGCCGTCGATGACCAGGCCGGCCAGCCCGCGGGCCTCGGCCCCGGTGGTCAGCACCTCGCCCCAGTAGCCCCGTTCGGCCAACCCTCCCACGTCGACCACCAGCACCGAGCCCTCCGGGGCCCGGGCCACCGCGGCGTGGATGGCCAGGTTGTCGGCCGGCGAGCAGCGCACGGGGTAGGCGGGGGCGGCCAGGGCCGCCCCCGGCCAGACCGCCCGCACCCTGGGGTGCATGGGGGCGGCGCCCGTCTCCCCGAGGGTGGCCGAGCCCAGCTCGAGCAGTTCGGTCGCCGTCTCGTCGTGGCCCATCTCGTCCCTCCCGGTCTCGCCTCCGTCGGCGGGCCACACCATAGGACCCGTGACGCCCCCGGTCGTAGACTCGGGCGCCGGCCGAACGGCGGCAGACTGGGGATGACGCGGTGGCGGGCGAGCCGATGTACGTGGTGACCGAGGTGGCCCCCTACCACGACGGGCCGGCCGGGGTCCACGGGGTGCTGGGCCAGGCCGGCGCAGCCCTCGCCGAGCTGGCCGGGATGTCCGGCCTCGAACCGGTCCAGGTCGACCACGTGGCCGACCTCTCCCCCGACCAGCTCTCCCGGGGCGGGGTGCAGGCGCTGTTCACCATCGGGGAGACGCCCTTCTCGCCCGAGCAGCGCCGGGCCGTCGAGGAGGCCTGGCGGGCCGGCGGCCTCCCCGTCCTGGGCGTCCACTCGGCCACCGACGCCTGCCACGGCTGGGCCGGCTACGGCCCCATCCTGGGCGGCCGCTTCGACGGCCACCCCTGGACCCAGTCGTTCGAGATCGAGGTGGTGGACCGGTCCCACCCGGCCACCGCCCACCTCGGGGCCAGCTGGGCCTGGCGCGACGAGGTCTACCTGTTCAAAGACGTCCGGCCCGACGCCAAGGTGCTGCTCTCGCTGGCCGGCGGCCAGCTGGACATGTCGGTCGAGGGCGCCCGGACCCCCGAGTGCGGGTTCCCCCTCGCCTGGTGCCACACCGAGGAGCGGGGACGCACCTTCTACACCGCCCTGGGCCACTTCCCGGGCGCCTGGGAGACCCCGGCCTACCTCCGCCACCTGGCCGGGGGGCTCTCCTGGCTCCTCGAGGGAGCGCCCGCCGGGGGCTGAGGGTGCGCCTCCCCCCCCTGCCAGGACGACGCGCCCGGGGCCGGGGCGGGGCCGGCGTGAGCCGGCCGGGCGGCCTGCGACGCCCGCCGATAACGTGGGCGCCCGTGATGGACGCCCGAGCCCGAGGAGCCCAGAGACCGTGAGCGACCTTCCCGAGGTCATGCCGGCCGCCGTCTACCGCAAGCCCGGCGTGGTGGAGGTGGAAGACCGGCCGGTCCCCCGGCCCGGTCCCGGCCAGGTCCTGGTCGAGGTCGACCACTGCGGCATCTGCGGCTCCGACATCCACCTCATGCTCGAGGGCTGGGGGGACAACCCGGGCATGATCGCCGGCCACGAGTACTCGGGCACGATCGCCGCGCTGGGCGAAGGGGTGACCCGCTGGCAGGTCGGCGAGGCCGTGGTGGGTGGCCCGACCCCCAAGTGCGGCCACTGCCGGCGCTGTCTGGAGGGGAAGCCCTCCCAGTGCGAGAACCGCCGCAGCTCGATCGCCGAGGTCACCGACGGGGCGTTCGCCGGCTACATCGTGGTGCGCGAGGCGGCCCTGGTGCGCATGCCTGCCGGCCTGAGCCCCCGCGAGGCGGCGTTGGCCGAGCCGCTCGCCGTCGCCCTCCACGGGATCACCCGCGCCGGCGTGGCCGAAGGGGACACGGTCATGGTCATGGGCGCGGGGCCGATCGGCGCCCTCTCGGTGGCCGCCCTCAAGGCCATGGGGATCGGTCCGATCACCGTGGTCGAGCCGGGCGAGGGCCGGCGGCGGCTGGCCCGGGACCTCGGGGCCGACGAGGTGCTCGACCCCTCCGAGCTCGAAGTCTTCCCCATGTGGGAGCCCGAGCGCCAGGCCGAGCGAGCCGTGCACGTGGTGCTCGAGTGCTCGGGCAAGAAGGCGGCCATGGAGGCCGGCTTCCACCAGCTCCGACGGGGCGGCATCTTGGTCCTGGTGGGGGCGGGCATGGAGCCGCCGAGCTTCGACCCGAACCGCTTCTTGTTGAACGAGCTCACGGTGACCGGCTCGTTCATCTACGACCACGACGGCTTCGAGCGGGCCCTCGAGCTGCTGGCTTCGGGCACCATGCCCAACAGCCTGCTCATCGAGCCCGAAGACGTCGCCTTGGACGGCATCTCCGACGCCCTGGTGGACCTGGCCAGCGGCCGCGCCGCGGGCAAGGTCATGGTGGTCCCCCGCCTCTCGGTCAAAGGAGCGGGCCGGTGAGCCACCCCTTCTACCCGGCGGGGAACCCGCACTTCAACCATGTGGCCATGAGCGTCCCGGCCGACCTCCTCGACGAGGCCAACCGCGCCGACATCTGCCGCTTCTGGTCCGGGGTCTTCGGCTTCGAGGAGATGCCGACCATGACCATCGACCGCCGTCGGCTGATCCTGAGCTGCGTCCACTGGGACCAGTTCATCTTCCTGATCGCCGAGGACGACCCGATGCGCTGCCCCCGCATGGACCACTTCGGCTTCTCGGTGAGCTCGCTCGAGGACCTGCGGGGCGTGTGCGAGCGGGCCGAGGCCTTCGGGCGGGAGGACCCCCGGGTGGACATCATCGGCCTGCACGCCGACGACCAGGGCATGGTGGTGATCCACTCGTTCTACGTGCGCTTCCTTTTGCCCATGATGTGCGAGGTCCAGTGGTGGGAGTTCCCCGAGGCCAAGACGGCGTAGCCCCTGGCCCCGGCCCCCGCGGCCGGGACGGCCACGTTCGCTGTTAGCGTCGAACGATGCTCCAACGACGACTGACGGCCGTGGTCCTCGGCATGGCAACGGTGCTGGGCGCGGTGGTGGGCCTCCCGGCGCTGGCCGGGGCGGCGACAACCACCACGACCGCCCCGGCGACCACGACCACGGCGCCGACAGCGACCTCGGCGATGGTGTCCTCCGCCCTCAAGGCGGCCGGGCAACAGACCTCCGTCCACTACGTGGCGACCAGCAAGGAGTCCGGGCGGTCGATCACCATCACCGCCTCGACCTCGCCGACAACCGGCACACAGCAGATCGTGCTGCGGGCCAACAAGAACACCGGCCATGTCTCGGGCCGCCTGGTCGACAAGATCGTCTACTACCGCGGCGACACCTTCGGCCTGGAGGAGTACCTGGGCATGCCGGCGACACTGGCCCCCAAGTACACAGGGAAGTGGATCTTCTTCAGCCCGGCCACAAAGGACTACAGCGCCATCGCCAAGTCGTTCACCCTGGCCACGGCCGTCTCCCAGATCACCATGAAGGGCCCCTACACCACGAAGACGGCCACCGTCGACGGCAAGCCGGCGACCACCGTGACCGGGCGCGACACAGTGACAGGCCACCTGGGGAAGAAGGGATCGGCCACCTTGGCCATCGCCTCGAGCGGGACGCCGCTCCCCATCCACTACTCGGGGAAGACCACGCAGTCCAAGAAGACCGTGACCGGCACCGTCGACTACAGCGGCTGGGGGATGAAGGTGACCCCGAAGGCACCGCAAGGGGCCATCGCCGCCGCGTCGATCACCTCGGGTTAGCGGGGCATCGGCCCCGGGGTCACCCTGGGCGTACGGCGACCGTCACCTCGATCTCGACCGACCCGTTCCTCGGGAGGGCGGCCACGCCGATGGCCGAGCGGGTGTGACGGCCGGCTTCGCCGAAGACCTCGGCGAGCACCTTGGACGCGCCGTCGACCACGGCCGGCTGCTGGTGGAAGTCGGGCGCCGAGGCGACGAAGCCGGTCACCGTGAGGACCCGCTCGACCCGGTCGAGGGTGCCGAGCTCCGCCTCCAGGACGGCCAGGGCGTTCAGGGCGCAGACGGCGGCGGCCTCGGTGCCGTCGGCCACCGACACCTCGTCCCCGAGCCGGCCGAGGCAGGTCAGCTGCCCGTCGATGCGCGGCAGCTGGCCCGAGGTGCGGGCCACCCCGTCGTGGACCACCACGGCGTCGAGCGGGTCATGGGGAGGGTGCGGTCCGTGGAGGGTGAGGCCGAGCTCGGCCAGCCTGGCCCGCACCCTGCCCTCTCCGGCCCCCGGGCCAGGGGCGCTCAACCGTCTGACCGCAGGTACTCGTAGACGCTGGCGAAGCTGGCGTCGACCTTGGGCGCGATGTCGCGGGCCATCGTGGTCCTCCTCGTCCGTGGATCGGCGCCGATGGTAGTGCGGGGCACGAGGCCCCGCCGCCAAGCGGGAGGCCTGCAGGCCTTGGATATGCTCGCCCGATGGGACTTCTCGACGGACGGGTGGCGGTCGTGACCGGAGCAGGACGGGGCATCGGGCGGGACATCGCCCGGTGCCTCGCCTCCGAGGGCGCCAAGGTGGTGGTGAACGACGTCGGGGTGTCGCTGGCCGGCGACTCCGGCGAGGCGGCCGAGGACCCTGCCGCCGCAGTGTGCCGGGAGATCGCCGAGGCGGGCGGCCAGGCCGTGCCCAACCACGACTCGGTCAGCGACTTCGACGGTGCCGGGAGGATCATCGCCACGGCCACCGAGGGCTTCGGCCAGATCGACATCCTGGTCAACAACGCCGGCATCGTGCGCGACCGCACCTTGGTCAAGATGGACGAGGCCGACTACGACGCCGTGGTGGCCGTGCACCAGAAGGGCACCTTCAACACCGCCCGTCACGCCGCCCCGATCATGAAGGACGCCGGCTACGGCCGCATCGTGAACATCACCTCCTCGGCCGGCCTGCGGGGCAACTTCGGCCAGACCAACTACGGCGCGGCCAAGGCGGCCATCATGGGCATGACCTTCGTCTGGGCCCTCGAGCTCGGCCGCTACGGCATCACCGTGAACGCGGTGGCCCCCGCGGGGTTCACCAGGATGACCGAGGGCCTCTACCAAGGCGCGGCGCCCCCGCCCGACCAGGATCCCGCGTTGAACGCCCCGCTCGTCGCGTTCTTGGCCTCCGAGGACGCCGCGTACGTGAACGGCCAGGTGCTCGGGCG
>JBKQNY010000041.1:0-6886 GCA_052145775.1 Acidimicrobiales bacterium | reverse complement strand
AGGTCGTTGCGCAGCAGTCGGTAGTAGATGACGGTCGAGCCGATGGCCAGCACGATCGAGGGCAACAGCATGGCGTGGATGTTGCCCCAGAAGTCCTGGGTCAAGGGCACGTAGGAGGCGGGCCCCGGGAAGATGTGGATGTCCACCGAGAAGAACAGGACCATGAGGGGGGCGACGATGAAGGCCGGCAGGGCGAGGCAGGCGAAGGTGGTGGCGGTCGAGAACCGGTCGAGCCCCTTGTTGGGTCGCCGCGCCACCACCAGGGCCAGCGGCACGGCCACGCAGAAGGCGATCGTCTGGGAGATGATCACCAGCTCGACGTCGATGGGCAGGGCGTTGGAGATGAGGGTCACCACCGTCTCGTGGGTGACGAAGGACTGTCCGAGATTCCCCCGGAAGACGTTGCCCAGCCAGATGAAGTACTGCTCGTAGAGGGGGCGGTTCAGCCCCAGCTGGCCGTCGACCAGGGAAACGTTGTGGGGCGTGGCGTTCGGCCCGAGGATGGTGTAGGCGGGATTGCCTGGGAGCAGGTGGACCAGGAAGAAGGTCCCAAGGCTCACGAAGAAGAGGATGACGACGAGGGCGACGAGCCGCTTGGCCACGTACTTCGACACGTGTCCTCCCTGTCCGGGCCGCCCCCAACGCCGTGCGGCTTGGGATCCTACGCCCGCCCCGGATCGGCGTCGCGGCATGCCCCGCCCTCGGGGGTGGTTCGCATACCATCCTGGCCATGGACCGCACGGTGGTCGCGCCCACCCTTGAGGGCCGGTCCCCCGCCGAGCAGCCGGCCGAGGACACCACCGTCGGGGCCGGCACCGGCGACACCCTCGACGTGCCGCCGACGGACCGCCGGGTCGCCGGCACCGGGCCGGTCGAGTACCTGCGCGGCCGGTGGCTGCGGGTGGCCCAGGTCGGGCTGGTGGTGACGGTCGCCGCCGGGGTGGCCCTGCGCTTCTGGACGAGCTCGGCCATGTGGTTGGACGAGGCCCTGACCGTCGACATCGCCCGCCTGCCCCTCCACGAGATCCCCTCCTACCTGCGCCGGGACGGGGCGCCGCCGCTCTACTACGTGCTCCTGCACTTCTGGATGAAGGTGTTCGGAAGCTCCGATCTCGGGGTGCGCTCGCTGTCGGGCGCGCTCTCGGTGGCCACCCTGCCGGTGGCCTGGCTCGCCGGGCGACGATTCGGGGGTCGGCCGGTGGCTTGGGTCCTGTTGGCCCTGCTGGCGAGCGCCCCCTTCGCCGTCTACTACGGCACCGAGGCCCGGATGTACTCGCTAGTGATGCTGGAGACGGCCTGCGGCTTCGTGGCCCTGGGCCGGGTGCTCGAGCGGCCGAGGCCGGGCAACCTGGTGGCCCTGGCGGTGGTGGTGGCGGCGCTGCTCTACAGCCAGTACTGGGCGGTCTACCTGGTCGGGTCGCTCGGGCTGTGGCTCCTGTGGCAGGCCTGGCGGGGGAGGGAGGCCTGGCGGTCGTCGGCCCGGTGGGCCATCGTGGCCGTGGCGGGGGGCGTCGTCCTCTTCCTCCCCTGGGTGCCGACCTTCGTCTACCAGGCCCGCTATACCGGCACCCCGTGGGCCAAGCCCCCCAACTTCGCCGCCATCATCAACGCCGTCACCGGGTTCACCGACAACCAGGCCACCCTGACCACGGCGGGGTCCAACCAGGGGCGGCTGCTGGCCCTCGGCTACTTCGCCCTGGTGGCCCTGGCCCTGTTCGGGGTGGCCCGCGACAACTGGCACATCGACCTCGACCTGCGGGGGCGCCGACGGACCCGCGGGCTCACCTTCGTGGTGGTCTGCACGCTCGCCGCGGCCATCACCGGGGGGATCGTGACCGGCAGCGCCTTCTCGCCGCGCTACGCCGCGGTGGTCTTCGTCCCGCTCCTGGTCCTGGTGGCCTACGGGGCCTTCACCATGGCCCACGCCGGCGTGCGGACCGCGGTGGTGGCCGTCCTGGTCCTGGCCGGCCTGGCCGGCAGCGTCCAGAACGTCTACACCCAGCGCTCCCAGGCCCCCCAGGTGGCGTCGGTGCTCGCCGCCCAGGCCAAGCCCGGGGACATCGTGGCCTTCTGCCCCGACCAGCTGGGCCCCGGCGTCTACCGGCTGGTCGGGTCCGACCAGACCGACCGCACAGGGTCCCACGGCCGCTACACCATGCTCACCTTCCCCCGGGGCACCGGCCCGGCCTTCGTCGACTGGGTCGACTACAAGACAGTGGCCGAGTCGACCGGCGCCTCGGGGTTCGCCGATCGGCTACAGCAGCTGGCCGGCCACGACCACGCCGTCTGGCTCGTCCACGAGATGGGCTACCAGGGGTTCGGGGACAAGTGCACACAGGTCGCCGGCGAGCTGGCCGCCCTGCCCGGCTACGGCGCCCGCAACTGGGTGGCCGCCGACCCCGACAAGTACTACGAGCCGATGGACATGACCGAGTTCACGCCACCTGCGGGCGGGTCCGCCGCAGGCTCGTGAGCGGGTGAGCGTCCCGGCCGCCGGCCCGCCCGCGCCGGCGCCGTGGCCCGGGGGGGCCGGGCGGGCGGCGCGGGCCGGGCGGGCGGTGGTGGCCGTCCTCCCCCAGTGGGTGGTGGCCCGGGCGGTGGTGCTGGGGGCCCTGGCCCTCGCCCATCTCGTGGTCGACCGCACCCACCCCTCGGCCGCAACCGCGGCCCGGGTCCACCAGGGGCTGCTCGGCTGGGACGCCGGGTGGTACGAGGCGATCGCCCGGCTGGGCTACCGCCCGTTGGGCCACCAGGCACTGCGGTTCTTCCCGCTCTACCCGCTGCTCGGGCGGGCCCTGGCGGTCCTGCCGGGGGTCTCTCAGGGCACGGCCCTGGTGGTGGTGGCCAACGTCTCGGCGCTGCTGGCCAGCGCGCTCTTGTTGGTGCTGGTGCGCCGGGAGACCGGCGACGGCGCGCTGGCCGACCGGTCGGTCTGGTTGCTGTGCCTGGCGCCCCCGGCCTTCGTGCTGGTCATGGGCTACGCCGAGGCGACCCTGCTCGTCTTC
This sequence comes from Acidimicrobiales bacterium, assembly GCA_052145775.1. Taxonomy (GTDB): domain Bacteria; phylum Actinomycetota; class Acidimicrobiia; order Acidimicrobiales; family RAAP-2; genus CAVYPR01. The sequence continues at coordinate 3,881 of JBKQNY010000041.1, read as the reverse complement.
TTCATCGGCTGCTTCCTGGCGGTGCGCCGGCCGTGGGGAGGGGAGCCGTGCTGGTGGGCGGCGGTCCTCCTCGGGCTGTGCGCCGGCCTGACCCGCCCGCTCGGGCTGCTGCTGGCGGTGCCGGTGGCGGTGGAGGCGGTCCGGCGCTGGCGCGCCGCCGACGGTGCCCGTCGGCTGCTCTCGGCGGCCGCCGTGGCGGCGCCGCTGGCCGGCACGGCGGCGTTCCTGTGCTGGTCCTGGGGGGTCTTCGGCGACGCGCTCCTCCCGCTGCGGGTCCAGGCCCAGGCGGGCCACCACGGGGGGCTGTCGGACCCGGTCCGCACGGTGCTCGACGACGCCCGGGGCGTCTTCCACCACCACTTCGGCACGGCCCTCCACGTGCCGTGGGTGGTGCTGGTGGTGGCGCTGGTGGTGGTGTGCTGGCGGCGCCTCCCCGCCCCCTACGGGGCCCTGTGTACCGCGGTGGTGGTGGTGGCCCTCTCGGGGACCAACCTCGACTCCTTCGAGCGCTACGCCTTGAGCGCCTTCCCCCTGGTCGTGGTGGGTGCGACCCTCACCTCCTCGCGGCGGGTGGAGCGCTGCGTCCTGACGGTCGCCGCGGCCGGCCTGGCCGCCTACGCGCTCATGGCCTTCCTCAACATCTTGGTGCCCTAGGAACCCGGGTCCGGCCGCGACGAGCCGCTATTCTCGGGCCGGGTCGCCGTGACGTGCCGGTGGTGCGCCGCGCCGGGAGGTGGCAGGGACGGTGGGCCGTGCGGCCACCGCGGTGGGGCTTCGCCCCGGAAGGACGAACGTGACGCAAGCGCAGGCCGCAGGGACAGGCGTGGAGGGCGACGAGGCGCCCGTCGTGGTGATCGGGGCCGGGCCGGCCGGGCTCACCGCCGCCTACCAGCTGGTGAAGGCCGGGCGCCGCCCAGTGGTGGCCGAGGCCGACTCGGTGGTGGGGGGCATCAGCCGGACCGTCGAGCGCGACGGCTGGCGGTTCGACATCGGCGGCCACCGGTTCTTCACCAAGGTCGTGCCGGTGGAGAAGCTCTGGCACGAGATCCTCCCCGACGAGGACTTCCTGCTGCGGCCGCGGATGAGCCGCATCTTCTACGAGGGCAAGTACTACGACTACCCGCTGAAGGCCGGGAACGCGCTGCGCAACCTGGGGCCGTGGGAGGCCTTCCTCTGCGGCCTCTCCTACGTGTGGGCCCGCATCCGGCCCCCCAAGGACCAGAACAACTACGAGGGCTGGCTGGTGGCCCGCTTCGGGTGGCGCCTCTACCGCACCTTCTTCAAGACCTACACCGAGAAGGTCTGGGGGGTGCCGGTGAGCGAGATGCCGGCCGACTGGGCCGCCCAGCGGGTGAAGAACCTCGACCTGGGCAAGGCGGTGCTGCACGCCCTGCGGCCCAAGCGCAACCAGAAGGAGATCACCAGCCTCATTGAGGAGTTCCAATACCCGAAGTTCGGGCCGGGGATGATGTGGGAGCGCTGTTGCGAGCTGGTCGAGAAGGGCGGCGGCACCGTGCACATGCAGACGACGGTGGAGAAGATCCACGTGCGCGCCGGCAAGGCCACCTCGGTGACGCTGTCCCACGCCGACGGCCGGCGCGAGGAGATGGCGGCCTCCCACGTGATCTCCTCCACCCCCCTGCAGGCCCTCGCCGCCATGGTGGACCCGCCGGCCCCGCCCGAGGTGCAGGCGGCGGCGGCCGACCTGCACTACCGCGACTTCCTCACCGTGGCGCTCGTCGTGCCCGAGTCCAAGGGCTTCCCCGACAACTGGATCTACATCCACGCCAAGGAGGTGGAGGTCGGGCGGATCCAGAACTTCGGGTCGTGGTCGCCGTACATGGTGAAGGAGGGCCGCACCTGCCTCGGCCTCGAGTACTTCGTCTTCGAGGGCGACGCGCTCTGGTCGGCCCCCGACGAGGACCTGATCGAGCGGGGGAAGCGCGAGCTGGCGCTCCTGGGCCTGGTGGAGCCGGCCGACGTGGAGGCCGGCTACGTGGTGCGGGTGCCCAAGGCCTACCCGCACTACGACTACGAGTACCAGCGCAACGTGGAGACCATCGTGAAGTACCTCGACTCGGTCGCCCCCAACATCCACCCCGTCGGGCGCAACGGCATGCACAAGTACAACAACCAGGACCACTCCATGTACACGGCCATGCTGACGGTGGAGAACATCCTGGGCGCATCGAACGACATCTGGGCGGTGAACGTCGAGGAGGAGTACCACGAGCAGACGTCCGCCGCGCCGGTGGGACGGAGGGGGACCGGGCGCGACGCGCCGGTGCTGCCCCGTCCGGCGCCGCGCGCCTAGTGGACGCGGATCCCCGACATTGCCCCGGCCGCCGGCTGCGGTGACCCGGTGACCGTCGGCCCGGTGCCGGCCGGCAGCGAGGGGAACGGTCGAAAATCCGAACCCGAGGACCAGCTGAGCCAGGTGGGCGCGGTGGCCGCGGTGGGTGCCGCCGTGGAGGGCGTCCCCGGCGCGGTCTCGCTCGCTCCGGGCTCGGTCATGCCGTCCTTCGGCGGCGAGCTGGTCCTGCCCGAGTCCCAGGCCCCCGGGGCCGACGTCGGGGCCGACTCCGTGCGGGCCGGTCTCCTCCAGGCCGGGCCGCTGGCCGCGGCCGGCGTCCTGGCCAACGGGGCCAACGTGGTGGTCACGGTCCTCCTGGCCCGGCTCCTCACCACCCGCGGCTACGGCGTGCTGAACCAGCTCACCGCCACCTTCCTCATCGTGTCGATGCCCGGCTCGGCGGTGATCGTGGCCGTGGTGCGCCGGGTCACCGCCTGGCAGGGCGACGGCTCGGCCCGCCTCACCCAGCGCTGGGCCCGGCGGGTGCACCGCCAGGGGCTGAGCGCGCTGGTCGTCGCCGTGGCGCTGACCCTGGTCCTGGTGGGGCCGTGGCTGGCCTCGCTCCTGCGCCAGCCCGACGCGCTCGGGGTCGACGCCGTCGTGGCCGCCGGCGGGGTCTGGGTCCTGCTCTGCGTGGACCGGGGGCTCTTGCAGGCCCACCGCGGGTACCGGCCCCTCTCGTTCAACCTCCTGGTCGAGGGGGGCACCCGCAGCGCGGCGATGCTCTGCCTGGTCGGGGCGGGCGCCGGCGCGGCGGGGGCGGCGGTGGGGCTGCTCGTGGCCGAGGTGGTCACCGCCTTCCACGCCCGGGTGCTGGCCGACCGGGCCTGGTCCATCGACGTGCGGGCCGCGCCCGGCCCCCGGCGAGGCTGGCTCGAGGTACAGCGGCGGCGGTGGCGCGCCGCCTTCGGCGCGGACCCTCAGCTGCTGGCCCCGGCGGCCGAGCGCCGCGACCTGCTGGCCGACCTCGGGGCGGCCTTCGTCGCCCTGGCCATGATCGCCCTCCTGCAGAACGTCGACGTGATCGTGGTGGGCCGGGAGGCGCCGTGGGTGAGCGGCTCGTACGCCGCGGTCTCGGTGGCCAGCAAGGCGCTCGTCTTCGGGGCGATCGTCCTCGGCGGCTACCTCCTGCCTGAGGCGGCCATCCGGTGGCGCCAGGGCGGACACGCGCTCCGCCAGCTGGCCGTGACCCTGCTGCTCCTGGCGGTGCCGGCCGGCGTGCTGCTGGCCATGGCCGTGGCCGCGCCCCGGCTGCTCCTGTCGATCGTCTTCTCCCCCCGCTACCTGGGTGCCGTGCCGGCCTTCCTCCCCCTCGTGCTGGCCATGGTCTGCCTCAGCACCACGGTGGTGCTCACCATGTACCTGCTGGCCGTGGGGCGGCGGTGGATCACCGCCCTGCTGGTGGTGGGCGCGGTGGCGGCCACCGTGGCGGTGGTGGGCGCCCACGGGGCGCCCCGGGCCACGGCCCGGGCCGACCTCGAGGTCCAGGCGGCGTTGGCCGCGGCCGCGGCGATCGGCTTCGCCCTGG